>UQQL01000018.1 GCA_900543275.1 uncultured Collinsella sp.
CTTTCCGCCATCGCAAGCGGCCTGGCGCCGGTCATCATCACCGTCGCCGTCGCCTTTGTGTCCATCGTGATCGGCGAGCTCGTCCCCAAGCGCATCGGCCTGGCCAATGCCGAGGGCGTGTCCAAGCAGGTCGTGGGACCGTTGTCGTTTTTCCAAAAGATCGCCCGCCCGCTCGTGTGGCTGACCGGTGCCTGCTCCGACGGCCTAGCCCGCATCCTGCGCATCAAGAGCGCCGACGACCGTCAGAACGTCTCGGAAGAAGAGATCAAGTACATGGTCTCGGAGCAGGACGACCTGCTCGACGAGGAAAAGCGCATGATCCACGAGATCTTCGATCTGGGCGACACCGTGGCTCGCGAGGTCATGGTGCCGCGCGTGGACACCACCATGTGCGAGGACGACGAGACGGTCGCCGACGTGCTGTCCACCATGCGCCAGACCGGCTTCAGCCGCATCCCCGTCTATCACGAGGACCCCGACAACGTCGCGGGCATCGCGCACATCAAGGACCTGATCCAGCCCGCGCTCGACGGCAAGGGCGACCAGCCCATCGCCGATTACCTGCGCGATGCCACCTTTGTGCCCGACACCAAGGACATCCTGCCGCTGCTGTCAGAGATGCAGACCTCGCACGACCAGATCGTGGTCGTCGTGGACGAGTACGGCGGCACGGCCGGCATCATCACCATCGAAGACATCGTCGAGGAGATCGTCGGCGAGATCGAGGACGAGTTCGACCCCGACAACAAGTATCTCACGCGCCTTTCGCGCCGCGAGTGGCTCGTCGATGGGCGTTTTTCGTGCGATGACGCGATTGAGCTTGGTTGGCCGCTCGAGGAAAGCGATGATTATGAGACCATCGCCGGCTGGATCTTGGAGCTTTGTGACTCGGTGCCCGACATCGGAGAGGTGTTTGAGGTCGCGGGGTACAAGTTTAAAGTGCAGTCGATGCGTGGCCAGCGCATCTCGCTCATTCGCGTGATCGCTCCGGCCGAAACCGATAAGAAGGATTCCGAGTCTTCGGTAGACGAGCCGACGACGTCGGGTGCGGGTTCCGCGAATCCGCACGACGGCGACGAGTAGGACAAGGAAGAGTAGGGGAGAGTTATGGCAGGCCTGTTCAACATCCTTAAGGTCACCGTCAGCGAGGACAAGATTTGCGCGCATGTGCTGGTGAACCCCGGCATGCCGCTCATGACCTCGGAGGACATCGAGGCCACGGCGCGCGTGTACTACCTGGTACCGGCGATTGCCAAGCACCTGTGCCTGGGCGATTCCGGCCGCGAGTTCCAGGACTGCATGGGTCAGACCGAGCTCTGCCACCTGCTGGAGCATGTGACGGTTGAGCTCATGAACGAGACCGGTCTTGCCGGTAGCATCTCGTGCGGCCGCACGCGCGTAAGCGAGCATGACGAGCGTGTCTTTGAGGTCGAGCTTTCGTGCCCCGATGACGCACTGGCCATCGGTGCGCTGTCGTCGGCCACCTTTATGATGGACTGGGCGTACCTGCACGCCGACCAGCCTGCCCCCGACGTGGAAGGCACGGTCGCGGGCCTACGCAACCTGGTGCTGGGCATGCGCGCCGAGGCCGAGGGCAAGGATCCTCGCGAGGCCGTCGCCGCTGCGAACGGCGAAGATACTGCCGAGGACGAGGGCGCTGACGAGGGCGATGTGCCGGTTGACGCCGAGCCCGTTGCCGATGCGACCGCCGAGCCCGTTTCCACCGAGCCCCAGGGCGTCCCCAACTTTGACGACGAGCCCCAGGTGGCGATTGATACCGAGGGCGCGGTTGCCGAGAACCACGAGGCCTCCGCTGCCGTCTTTGGCGGTGCGGCGACGGTTCCGGCGGGACCTGCGCATGAGGGCGGCCTGCCGCTCGTGGACGGCGCCGGCGAGGACCCGGGTGCCACGGTGGCCATGCCGGCTATGCCCCAGGAGTAGGCCTACGCGTTTATCACCATCACGTACCTGCGCCTTTGCCGTACGCAGATGAGCGGAGCGGCAAGTGATGCGCTGCGGGTATAATGGACAGCATTCAAACGGTGGGCACCGACGTGCCCGCAGGAGAGGAATGATCATGGGTAAGACTTTCAGCTTTGTCTCCGGCGCACTTTTTGGTGCTGCTGCTGGCGCTATTATCGGCGTTGCTCTGGCCCCGCGCTCGGGCGCCGAAACCCGCGCCATGGCTGCCGATATCGCCAACGACGCCTGGGACAATATGCGCGACACCTACGAGCACGGCGCCGAGGAGGCCCGTGCTGCGGTGAATGACTTTGGCCCGATGGTCGACGCCAAGACCGACGACCTGCGCGCCAAGGTCGACCTGGCCCGCGAGCGCATGGACCAGCTGCGCGAGCAGCTCAACGACGCCATTTCGGGTGGCAACGTGACGCCTGCCGCCGACGTCGTGGTCGAGAACGCCGTCGAGGCTGATGCCGGGGCTGCGGAACCCTCGACCGAGGCATAATGCGCGCTGGGGATTTTGTCGGCGCCAAGATCTATCGCAAGCCTACCGAGGACAAGCGCACCAAAAAGGACGGCACGCCGCGCAGCCCCAAAAAGCTCGGAAAGATTCACTTTCCGGTCTTTACCCCGGGCGGTACGCGCGTGGTCGGCTTTATGGTCCGCCAGTCCGATATCGCGGGCATGATCGAGCGTCCCGACCGATTCGTAGCGCTCGACGCCATTGGTGTCTACGAGGGCGCCATTGCGGTCGATGACGTCAAGGACACGTACGATGCCGCCGCCGCCAAGCGCCTCGACATCAACCTGGACGATTGCATCATCTGGGTCGGTATGGACGTGCGCACGGAATCGGGCGACGTCGTGGGCTATTGCTCGGACGTTGAGTTCAAGCCGCGCTCGGGCATCGTGCAGGCATTCTATGTGACCGCCGGTGCTGCTTCGAGTGTTTTGGTTGGTGACACGCAGGTGCCGCCGACGATGCTGCGCGGCTACGAGAACGGCGCGATGGTCGTCTCGGACGAGGTCAAGTCGCTCGGGTATTCGGGCGGTGCGGCTGCCAAGGCCGCCGAGGCCAGCGTCGTGGTGGGCGACAAGGTCAAAAAGGGCGCCAAGGTGCTCGACGACAAGGGATCGGTCGCCGTGGACAAAGGCAGTCGCGCACTGGGCAAGCAGCTCGGCAAGACGCGCGGCATGTTCAAGGCCTTTAAGGACGAATACCAAAAGGCGAGCGGAGGCTCGTCAAAAGCTACAAAATAGCGACGTACCAAATGATGGGAGGCAAGCCGGAGACCTGTTGCTCCGGCTTGCTGTGTTTATGGGGGAGGGCACATGCGCCAAAACGGATCCAACTTAAACGGGCGTTCGGGTGCGCGTCCGACGGCGCGCCGCGACCTGGGGCAGCTGCCCAGCGGTCAGCGCCGTCGCCGCCGTAAGCCCGGCGCGATGTACCTCAACCATAGCCGCGGGTTTAGCGACCGCAGCGCGCGCATCGGCAACGGGCGCTCGCCGCGCCGACCGTCCCGTCTGCCCTATGCGCTCATTGCCGTGGGCTGTGCGCTCGTGCTGTTTATCGCTGCCGTCGTGGGCTACGTCAACCGCAGCGTGGACGTGGAACTCAACGGGCAAAAGACCGCGGTGCGCGTGGGCTCTACGCTGCAGAATCTCATCGACGACCAGGAGTTGACCGATACCTACGACGCAGGCGACCTGCTGGCCGTCGATGACAGCGTGCTCAAGCGCCATGGCGGCGAAAAGCTGTCGGTTAAGGTGGACGGCAAGCGCATAAAACAGGGCAAATGGGATAGCCGCGAACTTGAGGGCGGCGAGAAGGTGACGGTCAAGGATGGCCGTAACACCTACGAGAAGCACGAGGTTCAGGCTACGGTTATCGAGCCCAAGCTCAAGGTCGAGGGCACGGGCGCTATCGAGTATGTGCAGACATGGGGTGTCCAGGGCCGCTCCGAGGTGTGGGTTGGTGAGCAGTCGGAAAAGACGCAGGACCGCGGCGAGGTTGTGCCCGCCACCGATTGCGTCGTTGCGTGCGCCAGCGTGGCGCCCAAGGGCAACAAAAAGTACGTGGCGCTGACGTTTGACGAGGGTCCGAGCGGCGCCACCAAACAGATCTTGCAGGTGCTCAAGGAAAAGGGCGTTACCGCGACGTTCTTCCTTTCGGGCGATGCGGCCGAGGCCTCGCCTGCCACGGCCAAGGCGATTGTCGATGCCGGGTGCGAGATCGGATCCAACAGCTACAGCGACGATTCGCTCAAGGGTCAGGACCGTGAGACGGTACGCGAACAGATCACGAAAGGCACCGATGCGATTAAGTCGGCGACCGGCGTGAAGACGATGCTGCTGCGTGCTCCCTACGCTGCCTTTGACGAGCAAAACTGGATTGATGCGATGGACCTGGTCTCCGCCGTGGTCTCGTGGAATATTGACTCGGGCGACTGGCTGCTCAACGGTGCCGACGAGCAGGTCTCAACGGTGCTCGATTCGGTGACGCCGGGCAATATCGTGCTGCTCACCGATAGGGACGAATGCGCCGAGCAGACGCTCGAGGCGCTGCCGCAGATCATCGACGGCCTTGTCGCCGACGGCTACAAGATCGTGACGCTCAGCGACCTGGTCAAGACGGACACGTCGCTGAGCAAAAAGCTCACCTCGCTGACGAAGGTCACCATGCCCAAGGACGCCGTGTTCCCCCAACTTGCCGAGGACGATGACACCACAGAGTAGTCATTGAGTAGTCGTTTAAGAACGTCCCCAATGGCTATGTCACGGATGCGTCAGCGTTTGGTATGCCTGCAATGTGCAGCGCATAAATTCGATGCCGCAGGGCGATGCTGATGCTATAGTTACTGCGGTTAATGAGGGTCAAGAGAAAGGTTACAGGTGAAATCCAAACCTCGACCATACAGTCGATGACCCCATGCAGGTGCTTTTTGCGCATGCACGGGGTGTAAGCGTCGAGCGGCGTGCCGCCCGCGCATGCGTATACATATCCAGAAGCCCCCGGACGCCGCACGCGCGGCCGCGTCCGGAGGAATAATGATGGGGAGCACCATTGAATTATCTGAGTGAGATGCTCAAATTGCCAGTCTTGGACGTCGACGGCGAAAAGCTCGGCGTGGTCAACGATTTTGGCATTGCAACCGGCGAAGTTTTTCCGCACGTGACGTCGCTCGCGTTCCGCGGTCCCGGCAAGACGCCGTTCATGATCAGCTGGCGCAAATGGGTCGACCGCATCGACGAGACGGGCGTGTATCTCAATACGTCTGCCACCAATATTCGCTTCTCGTACCTGCAGCCGACCGAGCTCCTGCTGGCGCGCGACGTTCTCAATAAGCAGATCGTCGACACGCAGGGCATGAAGGTCGTGCGCGTCAACGACATCAAGTTTTCCATGTCGGGCGAAAACCAGCTGCGCCTGTTGGGTGCCGAGGTCGGTGCCCGCGGTCTGCTGCGCGCGATCAGCCCCGCACTCGAGCACGTCGTCGAGGGCTTTATGAAGCACCTGGGCAAGCCGCTCAGCGAGGACATCATCGCTTGGTCCTACATGGACCTGCTCGACCGCTCGACTAAAAACATCCAACTCTCGGTGTCGCACAAGACGCTCGGCGAGCTGCACCCTGCCGACATCGCCGACATTATCGAGCAGCTCGACCCGCGCCTGCGTGCGCAGGTGTTTGCGCAGCTCGATACTGCCCAGGCCGCCGAGGCCATCTCGGAGTTCGATGACGACGAGCTTATGACCGAGATGCTCGAGGGCCTGTCCGACACCGACGCATCGTCGATGCTGGCCATGATGGACCCGGACGACGCTGCCGACCTGATCGACGAGCTTGATTACGAGAAGGCCGAGAAGCTCCTGCGCCTGATGGGCGTCAAGGAGGAGAAGGCGATTCGTAACCTGCTGGGGTATGAGGACAACACCGCCGGCCGCATTATGACCTCGGAGTTTGTCTCCCTGCCCGCTACGGCAACGGTCGGTGACGCCATCGAGGCGATTCGCGAGCTCGACGAGGACTTCGAGAGCGTCTATTACGTCTATACCGAGGATCCGAGTGGCATGCTGACCGGCGTGCTTTCGCTGCGCACGCTGATCGTAGCCGACCGCGACGCCACGCTGGGTCAGTTGGCCTATCGCGACCTGGTCTATGTGTCGCCCGACGAGGACCAGGAAGACGTGACGGACGAGATGACCAAGTACGACCTGGTCGCTATCCCCGTCTGCGACGAGAACCGTCATATCCTGGGTATCGTAACCTTCGACGACGCCATGGACGTTATCGCCGAGGAGCATCAGGAGGACCTGCAGATCGCTGGTGTCGGCTCGGGCGACAGCGCGTCGGACGACTCGACGAACGTGCTCAGCTGGTTCGTGCATCGCCAGTACTGGGTTGTTGTATGGGGCATCGCGTCGTGCATCATGGCGACCGTGCTGGGAACGGCGCTCGGCTCCGCGCATCTGGTGGTGTTCCCCATGTGCGCCATGCCGCTCGTGCTGCTGGCGGCCTCGCGCATGGTGTCGTTCGTCAAGAACTACTTCCTGGAGTATGACGGTCACGACGACGAGCCCAAGCCGTATCTGGGATTCTTCTTCCAGAGCACGGGCATGGGCCTGATTCTGTCACTCGTGACCTACCTGTGCGCCCAGCTGGTGCGCACCGCTGCATTCCCCGATGCGCCCATGTTTGAGGAGCAACTCTTTACCGGGTGCTTTAATATCGCTGCCATCATTTGCCTGGTTGGCAACATGAGCGCCGTGATTTACCTGATGGTGCTGTTCTGGCGTGACGAGCATGACCTCAACACGTCGGGCACCGCCATGAACGTCATTGCCGTCATGATCTCGTGTGTGGCGTATTGCATCGCCGCGGTGCTGCTCGCCATGTCAGTCATGGGTTAGGTGGTCGCGTGCAAAATACCAAGCAAAAGTCGGGCACCAAGCAAAAGCTGACCATCGCGGCCATCTTTGGCGCTATGGGTCCCGGTCTGCTGGCGGCGCTTTCGGGCAATGACGCCGGCGGCATTGCAACGTATTCCAGCGCGGGCGCCAGCTATGGCTACAAGATGCTGTGGATGCTTCCTGTCATGACCGTGCTGCTCATCGTGACGCAGGAGACCGCGGCGCGCTGCGGCTGCGTCACGGGCAAGGGCCTGGCATCGCTCATTCGCGAGCGCTTTGGCGTGCGCAAGAGTGTACTTGCTATGGCGGCGCTGTTGATCGCCAACACGGCTGTGACCATTTCGGAGTTTGCGGGTATTGCGAGCGGCCTTGCCCTCTTTGGCGTGCCGGCGAGCATCTCGGTGCCGTTGGTGGCGCTGCTGGTGTGGATGCTTACCATGTCGGGGAGTTTCCAGCGCATCGAGAAGATTCTGCTGCTGGTGAGCTGCGTGTTCGTGACCTATATTGTCGCCGCGTTTATGGCTGGCCCCAACTGGGGTGAGGTCGCGGTCGACCTGGTCGTGCCCAACATTCAAAATGACCCCAGCTACGTGTCGCTCGTGGTCGCAACGATCGGTACCACCATCGCGCCGTGGATGATTTTCTTGGCGCAGAACAACGTGGTCGATAAGAACGCGGGCGAGGACGATATCGTGCTGCAGCGCATCGATACCGTGAGCGGCTCGCTTGCTGCCGATGTCATTGCCGGCTTTATTATCATCACGACCGGTACGGTGTTGTTCCCGGCGGGTATTCAGATTAGCGATGCCGCCGATGCTGCCCGCGCGCTGGAGCCCATCGCGGGCCAGTGGTCCACGGTGCTGTTTGCCTCGGGCCTGGTCGCGGCGAGCTTCTTGGCTGCCTGCGTGCTGCCGGGCGTTACGTCGAGCGCTATCTGCGAGGCATTTGGCTGGGAGCGCGGTGCCGACCGCAGCTGGGACGAGGCCCCGGTCTATCGCGGCATCATTACGGCCATCATCGGTATCTCTGCCGTGCTGGTGCTTATGCCCGGCGTCGATTTGTTCCAGATTATGATGACCTCGCAGGTCATCAATGGCGTGCTACTGCCCGTGGTTCTGGTGTTCCAGGTGGTTATCGCTGCCGACCGTCACATTATGGGCGCCAACCGCAATGGCCGCGTGTGGAATGTGCTCACTTGGGCGACTATCGCCGTGATTACGGTGTTGACGGTCGTCATGTTTGTGCTGCAAGCGATGGGCTACAGCGCTTAGCGCCCACTTTTGCTTCCGAACAGGCCGTAGCGATGGACTGCGGCCTGTTTTTTGCCCGCTATAGGGCATTAGTTATATGGCAGTGGACAAAAAATGCCAAATATGAGTACTGTTGCTAAGTGAATAGCATTTACATCCAAGAAGATAATGGACATAGCCGATAGTATGTTCATTAAAATTGGCTCCAATATGTCTTAAACCAGTCAGGTTGGCTGCTTTAGGGGGTTGTAGGGGCCGCTCGGACGTCATTTTGGGTGGTTTTGCCTGCTACTAAAATGGTAACAGTACTCATATTTGCCCCTTTTTGTCCACGATCCCTTGAAGCCGGCTCGAAAAGAGTGATTTTGGTTTGTTTGCTGCGGGTGTGGGCTTGGAAACAACGTTCGGGGTGGCGAGGCGCCCAGAATTCGGTCGCAAGGAGGGCGTTCCTCGGCTGTGTCAGGAGTGTCCCTAGGTGCCGGCACATAAGGAACGTTCCTAACTGCCGGAGGGGGTGTCTGCCGTGGCGGGCACCCCCTCCGGATGTGGGAAGTTTGCGCTGCAGGTTACTTATCGGTGCCCAGCTTGTGCGGCTTGAGAGCGAGCGCATTGACGAGCGCGTCGGTGGCAGACTTGACGGCCGCCGGCTGCGGATCGTTGACGTGATCCTCGGGATGCACGGGCAGGTCCTTCTTGACTGCATCGTGGATCAAGTTGAGGTACTCAGTCACGCCAGTGGTCGACAGGTGCGTGCCATCGCCATCGAACAGGTCGTTGCGATTGGCACTGTATCCGTACCAGTCGATAACGCGCACGTTCTTGTAGCGCGTAGCAGCGTTGGCGATGGCCTGGTTGGTAGAGCCAACCCACGGCTGCGGGCTGCGCGTGTTCACAAACACCACAATACGCTTATCTCCCGCATCGGCCATGATGGCGTCGATCTGGTCGTCGGTTACCAAGCCGTTGGTGCCCAGTGCAAAGACCACGATCTTGCCGGCAAGGTTCTGTTGGAGATAGCCCTCAAATGTCGCGCGGCCCGCATCGAACTGGCGGCCCTTTTCGGCATCGATGTGACTGTGGGGGAACACGCCGTCGAAGGAATCGACGGCGCGCAGCGACACGGAGTCACCGATCATCAGCAGGTCGTAGGATCCGTCGGGGAAGCCGTCGTTGTCCTTGTCGGTGTCGTCGGCTGCCTGTTGGTCCGTTGGTGCGGTGTTCTTGGCTTCCTTGTTGAGGACTTCGGCGCCCTCACCGCTCAGTGCGGAGGTCTCTGGCACAAAGATCAGGCCGCCCAGCGCGATGACAAGCACGATGCCGCAAGTGGCGCACACGGGAATATGCGCGCGTACCCAGTTGGCGGGCGTGGTGGTGCCGTCGCGGAACTCGGATACGGTGCGCCCAAAGGCACCCTTTCTAAACGGCGTCTCGATAAAGCGATATGAGCATTCGGCTACGGCGACCACCAACAACACCTGCAAAATGTACTGCCACCACGGCGTATCGTTGATGTTGGCGACCGGGTTCATGAGCAACAGCAGCGGATAGTGCCACAAGTAGATGCTGTACGAGCGTTTGCCAACCCACACGAGCGGCTCGGCGGACAGCGCGTGGGCAACCATTCCCTGGGGCTGCACGCAGGCCGCGATGACCATGAGCGTGAGGATGGAGCATAACAGCGTGCCGCCGCGATACTGGAACGCGGTGTAGCCGTTGGTGAGCGCGACCATGGCGGCAAGGCCAACCAGACCCACGACGCCCAACACATCGATGGATGCAGGTGAGGACCAAAAACGCACGAGCGTACTCGGCTGAGTCGGGACGGTCTCGGCTGCGCCGTCGGTCGTAGCGTCATGCTTGCTTTCGGCGTTCTTGCCGTGCTTGGCGGCGCCAGCCAGGCGATTGAGCCCCAAACGACGAGCGAGACGCACCGGCGCCAGGTCGCGATCGGGGATAAAGGCCATCCAGGCGCCCAGCAGCAGCGAGAAGACGCGGGTGTCGGTGCCGTAGTACACGCGGCTGGGGTCGGCGGCGGGGTTATAGAGCACCATCATGGCGATGGCGGAGACGGCAGCCAGGCCCAGAACCACGCGACGTGTGTTGGGCTTGCTCATGTGCATGGATACCATAGCGAGCAGCAGCGGGGGCCAAACCAGGTAGAACTGTTCCTCGATGGCGAGCGACCAAAAGTGCGTAAGCGGCGAGGGGTCGCCCAGAGCATTGAAGTACGAGACGTCCTGCATAATCTGCCACCAGTTGTTAAAGAACAGCAGCGACGGCAGGATGTCGGGGCGCATCTTGGTGAGCATCACGTGGTTAAAGATGGTGCACAGCGCGCAGGTCACGAAGACTACCGTTACCACGGCGGGGACCAGGCGACGGATGCGGCGAATCCAGAAGCTCTTAAGGTCGATGCGGCCGGTCTTAGCGACTTCGTTGAGCAGCAAGCGCGTGATCAGATAGCCCGAAAGCACAAAGAAGATCGTGACGCCAAGCAGGCCGCCCTGAGCCCACGTGAGGTTGAGGTGATAGAGCACCACCGCGACGACGGCAAGCGTGCGCAGGCCGTCAAGGGCAGGGATGTAGCGGGACTTGGGGCGAGCAGGCGTCTGCTCCGCGGCGGGAGTGTTGGCGCGGCTCGCGTTGTTGGCAGAAGCGCGATGGTGGCTCGCGGTGCGTCGCGGCTCGTTGGCACGGCGCTCGCCCTTCACGCGTTCGTGCGGCGCCGGCTCGTTGCCCGTGCGGCGTCGACCGCGCGAGCCCGATTGCGAGAATTGTTCCATAAAACATCATCCAATGACGAGAATAATCAGCACGTATTCATTGTAGCTGCCTGCCCCTGTGAATGCTTGCTGCTGGCGTAAGCTCAAGCGCGCGTCCACATCAAAGTGGACTAAAGTTATAGGGGGTGCGAGAGTGCACAATCGTTGGTCGACGGTGGGCGCAAAGCCTGAAGACGAGGAGGTTTCCATGGCGGATCACAGCATCGTTGCGGTGTTCGGCAGCATGAACATGGACCTTTCGGTGGCGTGCGAGCGCATGCCGCGTGCGGGCGAGACAGTCGGTGGCAGCGGTTTTATCACCAACGCTGGTGGCAAGGGCGCTAACCAGGCCGTCGCTGCTGCGCGCATGGGTGCGCGCACGTGCATGATTGGCGCTGTTGGGCGCGATACCTTTGGCGATGCGCTTGTGGCAGGGCTCCAGGATGCCGGCGTGGGCGTTGAGTTTGTGGCGCGTCGCGATGACGTGGAGACCGGTACCGCGACTATCATTCGCTGCGAGAGCGACAACCGCATCGTGCTGTCGCCGGGCGCCAACCATGCGCTTGCGGGCGAGGACGTTGCCCGCGCACTGAGGCGCTTGGTGGCCGACGAGCTCGACGGCGATGCCAGCGAGTTTGCCCCGGCTGCCGGAAGCGTCTTTATCGCCCAGGGCGAATGTGACCTTGCAGCGACGGCCGAGGCGCTTGCTTGCGCTCACGAGCTGGGGTTCTATACGGTCTTTAACCCTGCGCCCGCCTGCGATTTGCCGGCAGGAGCGTGGCCTGCGGTCGACTTGGTCTGCCCCAACGAGACCGAGTGCCAGATGCTGACGGGCATTCTGCCCACAGATGATGCGAGTTGCGTCGCCGCGCTCAATGCGCTGCTCGACAAGGGCGCCGGCGCCGCGGTCATCACGCTGGGCGGCGCCGGCTCGGTTACGCTCGGCGATGGCGGTGAGCCGCTGCGCATGCCGGCGCTTTCGAGCGCGGTGGTCGATACGACGGCCGCGGGCGATACGTTTATCGGCGCGTTGGCGGCGGCTCGCCTAGAGGGCTTGCCGCTCTTTGAGTGCATGGCTGCGGGTGCTCGCGCCTCGGCAGTGACGGTGTCGCGCCTGGGCGCTCAGCAATCAATTCCCACGCGTGCGGAAGTCGAGCACAAGTTTGGTTTAGACGGTTTGGATGTAGGCGGAGAAGCGGAGTAGAACAATGGCAACCAAGAAGCTGATCCTTGATCTGGATATGGGTGTGGACGATGCGATGGCGCTCGCCTATGCCATCGCAAGCCCCGAGGTGGAGCTCGTCGGCATCACCACGTGCTTTGGCAACGTGCGCGTCGAGCAGTCGGCGCACAACTGCTTGGCGGTGCTCGACCTGTTGGGTCGTCCCGAGGTGCCGGTGTACCTGGGCGCCGATCGTCCCATGAAGGCGACCGAACCCTACACGCCGCCGGCGTCCACCACGCTTATCCACGGCAAGAACGGTATTGGCGGCGCAAGCGTGCCCGCCTCGCCGTACGAGCCAGTGGGCGCGACGTCGGCCGATGGCAATGCGGCGGTCGATTACCTGATTGATGCCGCGCGTACCTATGGTCCCGATCTGGTCTACGTTGCGACCGGCCCGCTCACCAATCTGGCGCTTGCCCTGGAGCGCGATGCGGCGGCGATGATGTCCATCGGCCGCGTGGTCGTGATGGGCGGTGCGCTTACCGTGCCCGGCAACGTGAGCGCGGGCGCCGAGGCCAACATGGCGGGCGACCCCGAGGCTGCCGACGCCGTGTTGCGCTCGGGCCGCAAGCTCACCATGGTGGGCTTGGATGTGACGCACCGCGTGGTGCTCACACGTCGCGACGTTGCCGGCTGGACGGGCTCGGGCACTATGGCTGGCTGCGCGTTTGCGAGCATGGTCGAGCACTATATCGGTTCGTACGAAATGAACGCGCCCTACCTGGGCGGCTGCGCGCTGCACGATCCGCTGGCGGTTGCCGTGGCGATTGATCCCACGCTCGTGGGTGCGCTCGGCTGCAATCTTCGTGTCGACCTGCTGGGCGAGTACCGCGGCCGCACCATCTGCGACGAGCACCGCCTGTCCGATCCGGACAAGAGCGCGCTTGTGGCGCTGACCGTCGACGCCCCGCGCTTCCTGACCGAGTTCAAGACGCGCATGGCCCGCATCCTGGGCTAAACGATTCCTGCGCTCCGTCCCAAATAAGCTACCGAGTAAATACGCCCGTTGGGGGAATAGTCGCGTCGCTTCGCTTGACAACAGGCTAAACTAGCTATTAAACATTTACTATTCTGTTTAGATTGAATTTGCGGTCGTTTAGTTGTCGAGTCACGGGGCGGTCAGGCCACGATGCTCGACCGCGACCGTTACTAGGGGGAACAATGGCCAAAGCAAGTGTCCGCGAAATCAGCCGCATTACCGGTTTTTCGCCTGCGACCGTGTCCAACGCGCTCAACCGCAAGCGCAGCGTGAGCGAGGAGACCGCCAAGGTCATCCTGGAGTGCGCGCAGTCGCTCGGCTATCAGCAGTCGACGCAGCTCGAGAGCATCCAGTTTGTGCTTGCGCGCAAGACGGGCGCCATCCTGGACGAGAGCACCTTCCATCCTGCAGTCATCGAGGGCGTGGAGCGCCAGGCGCGTCGCCACGGCATGAGCACGAGCTTCGTCTCGCTCGACTTTAGCGACCTGGACGCCGTGCGTCCGCAGGTCGAGGGCCTGATCGCCGACCCGTCTGCCGCCATCGTGCTGATGGGCACCGAGCTGGGCGAGGAAGACTACGCCTTGTTTGCCAACGCCGCCGCCCACCTAATCGTGCTCGACGGCTGGAGCGACCGCCAGTACTTTGATGCCGTGGTCATTGCCAATACCGATTCGGTGCTGCGTGCCGTGGACTACCTTATCGAGAAAGGTCACAAGCAAATCGGCTATCTGGCGGGCGACCTTCGTATCCGCAACTTTAAGGACCGCGAGCGCGGCTATCGCCAAGCGCTTGAGGATGCGGACCTCGAGGCCAATCCGGCATGGCGCGTCACGCTGGGCACCACGCTCGAGGGCGCTTATCGCGACATGGGCGCGTGGCTCGACAATGCCTCGCACGACGACCTGCCGACGGCTTTCTTTGCCGAGAACGACGTGCTCGCCGTGGGTGCCATGCGCGCGTTCAACGAGCACGGCATTTGCGTGCCCGAGGATGTCTCGATCATCGGCTTTGACGACCTATCTCTGGGCGCTTTTTCCAACCCGCCGCTCACCACGGTGCATGTTCCCAAGCACGAGGTGGGTGAGATCGCGGTGCGCCGCCTGGTGGGCAACATCCGCAATCCCAAGAGCTACACCTGCAAAACGGCCGTGTCGACCTATTTTGTCGAGCGCCAGAGCGTGCGCGAAATCTAGGCGGAGACGGCATTGCCTGCAGCGTGCCAAAGCTCGCTAGGGCAGTTAACATAGTGCCATTCAGAAGAGGATCCTTCGGGGTCCTCTTTTTGTTTCCCTTGTATGTTCAGATTGTTTACATACCGTTTAGGCTGATTTCTCTACCGTCTACGGGTATTTCGCGCTAAACTTCTAAACAGAAGAGTAAAACATTTAGTAAACAGAACAAAACGAAACATGCGTCTGTTTACTGAACATGTGACTAGGGGAGGACGTACATGGATAAGATCAAGCTCGGTTTTGTGCCCACGCGCCGTAGCATCTTTAGCGCGCCGGACGCGATCAAGTATCGCGGCCTTACGGCTGATCGCCTGCGCGAGATCGGCGTCGAGATTGTGGATATCGACGACATCAACGACGAGGGCCTGCTGTTCGACGACAGCCATATCGCGCCTATCGTCGAGAAGTTCCGCGCCGAGGGCGTCGACGGCATCATGCTCTGCCACGCCAACTTTGGTACCGAGTATGTCTGCGCCCGCCTTGCCCGCGAGCTCGGCTTGCCCGTGCTGCTGTGGGGTCCGCGCGACGAGCGCCCCGAGCCCGACGGCACCCGTCTGCGCGATAGCCAGTGCGGCCTGTTCGCCACCGGCAAGGTCCTGCGTCGCTTCCAGGTTCCCTTCACCTACATGACCAACTGCCGTCTGACCGATCCCGAGTTCGAGCGCGGTGTCTGGGACTTTTTGGCCGTGTGCAACGTGGTCAAGACTTTCAAGCACACTCGCATCCTGCAGATGGCCACCCGTCCGTTCGATTTCTGGTCGACCATGTGCAACGAGGGCGAGCTGCTCGAGAAGTTCAACATCCAGCTTTCGCCCATCCCCATGACCGAGCTTGTCCAGGCCGTGCGCGACGCCCAGGCTGACGAGCAGGCCATGGCAACCATGCTCGCCCACATTGGTGACAGCTTTGAGATCTGCATCCCCGAAGACAAGGTTCCTGCGGTCGCAGGACTCGCCATTGCCATGAAGCGCCTGGTCGAGAAGTACGGCTGCAACGCCGGCGCCATCCAGTGCTGGAACGCCCTGCAGGACGAGTTGGGCATTATGCCCTGCGCCGCCAACGCAATCCTCAACGAGATGGGCATCCCCATCGTCTGCGAGACCGACATCCATGGCGCTATCACCGCGCTGATGGTCGAGGCCGCCGACCTGGGCCGTCACCGCGGCATGTTCGCCGACTGGACCGTGCGTCATCCCGATAACGAGAACGGCGAGCTGCTGCAGCACTGCGGCCCCTGGCCCTGCAGCTGCGCGGCCGTCAAGCCCAAGCTCACCTATCCGCTGGCCTTCGATCACCCCGGCGCGCTGACGGCCGAGGCCAAGCACGGCGACCTCACCCTTGCCCGCTTTGACGGCGACAACGGCGAGTACTCGCTGCTGCTGGGCAACGCCCGCGGCATCGACGGCCCGGCCGGCATGGGCACCTACCTGTGGGTCGAGGTCGACAACCTCAAGCGCCTCGAGGCCAAGATCGTCGAGGGTCCCTACATCCACCACTGCGTCGCCATTCACGCCAACGTGGTGCCGGTGCTCTACGAGGCGTGCAAGTACATCGGCATTGTCCCCGACCTGTACGACCCCATCGAAGAAGACGTCAAAGCTTACCTGCGAGGAGAGTAGAAATGGCAACTATCGAAGAGCTTGAGTCCCTGCGTTGGGACCTTCGACGCGATTGCGTCGATATCATCATGGCTGGCGCTGGCGGGCACATCGGCGGCGACATGTCGGTCATCGATGCGCTGATGACCCTCTATGCCAACCACCTCAACATTTCTCCCGAGACCGTCGACGATCCCAACCGCGATCGCTTCGTACTCTCCAAGGGCCACGCCATGGAGGCCTACTACGCGGTGCTCTGCCACGAGGGCTATCTGGACCTCGACGACGTCAAGGCCCGCTTCTCTAAGTTCGGCAGCCCCTACATCGGCCACCCCAACAACAAGCTCAAGGGCATCGAGATGAACTCGGGCTCGCTGGGTCATGGCCTGCCCGTGGCCGTCGGGATGGCGCTTGCCGGCAAGATGGATGGCCGCGACTACCGCGTCTACACCATCATGGGCGACGGCGAGCTTGCCGAGGGCTCGGTCTGGGAGGGCGCCATGAGCGGCGGCAACTACCAGCTCGATAACCTGTGCGCGCTCGTGGACCGCAACCGCCTGCAGATCAGCGGCAGCACCGAGGACGTCATGAAGCAGGATTCGCAGGAGGAGCGCTGGGCCGCCTTCGGTTGGAACGTGCTGTCCATTCCGGGCAACGACGTCCAGGCCATCGACGCCGCGCTGACGCTGGCCGCCGAGACCAAGGGTAAACCCACGGTCATCATCCTCAACACAGTGAAGGGCTACGGCTCGCCGGTTATGGAGGACAAGGCCGCCTGGCATCATCACCTGCCCAACGATGAGGAATATGCCCAGATCATCGCCGATTTCGCTGCCCATAAGGAGGCCATCAATGGCTAACAAGATCGCCAACCGCAAGGCTATCTGCGACACGCTGCTCGAGGCCGCCGCAACCGATAAAGACATCGTCGTCCTGTGCTCCGACTCCCGCGGCTCTGCATCGCTCACGCCGTTCTTTGACCAGTATCCCCAGCAGTCCGTTGAGGTCGGCATTGCCGAGCAGGACCTGGTGAGCATCGCCGCCGGCATGGCCTCGTGCGGCAAGAAGGCCTGGGCCGCCTCACCGGCGTCCTTTGTGACCACGCGCTCGTATGAGCAGTGCAAGGTCGACGTTTCGTACTCCAACACCAACGTCAAGCTCATCGGCATCTCGGGCGGCGTGTCCTACGGCGCCTTAGGCATGAGCCATCACTCCGCGCAGGATATCGCCGCCATGAGCGCGATTCCCAACATGCGCGTGTATCTGCCGAGCGATCGCTTCCAGACCGCCGAGCTCGTGCGTGCCCTGGTCGCCGACAACAAGCCGGCCTACATCCGCGTGGGCCGCAACCCGGTGGAGGACGTGTACACTGAGGACGAGTGCCCGTTCCAGATGGATCGCGCCACCTGGGTGCGCCGCGGCACCGATGTGACGATCGTCGCTACCGGTGAGATGGTCCGCCACGCCGTGGACGCCGCCGATCTGCTGGCCGAGCAGGGCATCTCGGCAACGGTACTCGACATGTATTGCGTCAAGCCGCTCGATGCTGAGGCTGTGATCGAGGCCGCCGGTGCCACGCGCGCCGTCGTGACCGTCGAGGAGCACAGCCCCTTCGGCGGCCTGGGTTCCATGGTCGCGCAGGTCGTGGGCGAGCATTGCCCGTGTCCGGTCAAGTGCCTCTCCCTGCCCGATGCGCCGGTCATCACCGGCACGAGCCCCGAGGTCTTTGCGCACTACGGCC
Source organism: uncultured Collinsella sp. (assembly GCA_900543275.1). Taxonomy (GTDB): domain Bacteria; phylum Actinomycetota; class Coriobacteriia; order Coriobacteriales; family Coriobacteriaceae; genus Collinsella. The sequence goes on from UQQL01000018.1 coordinate 17,662, forward strand.
TGACGGGTGCCGGAATCGCGCAGACCGTCGCCGAGTTCTTGCCCGCAGAGTAACTGGAATGTGACAAAGGGACCGCCCCTTTGTCACATTCGTTTTGAAAGGGGTGGCCATGGGCCGCTACATCATCGGAATCGATCAATCCACGCAGGGCACCAAGGCGCTGCTGGTGGACGAGGGCGGCCATTTGATTCATCGTGCCGATCGCCCGCATCGCCAGATTGTCAACGAGGCCGGCTGGGTGAGCCATGATCCAGCCGAGATCGCCGCTAACGTGCTGGCCGTGGCGCGCGCCGTGGTGGAGGAGACCGGGGTCGATCCGGCCGACGTCGCCGGCATCGGCATCTCCAGCCAGCGCGAGACTACCGTTGCCTGGAAGCGCACGACGGGCGAGCCGCTGTGCGACGCCGTGGTGTGGCAGTGCGCCCGCGCCCGCGAGCTGTGCGACGAGCTTGCTGCGCGCGAAGGCGTGGCCGAGCTGGTGCGCGACACGACGGGTCTGGTGCTCTCGCCCTACTACCCGGCGGGCAAGATGGCCTGGATCCTCGCGAACGTTCCCGCGGCTGCCGAGGCCGCTGCGGCGGGCGAGCTGTGCCTGGGCACCATCGATGCCTGGGTGGTCTGGACGCTCACGGGCGGCGCGGAGTTTCGCTGCGACTGGTCCAATGCCAGCCGCACGCAGCTCTTTGACCTGCGCCGTGGCTGCTGGAGCGAGCCGGTGTGCGAGGCCTTTGGCGTCGATTCGGCTTGCCTGCCGCAGGTGACCGATTCCGATGGCCTGTTCGGCATGACGAACCTGGGCGGCTTTTTGCCGGCGCCCGTGCCCATTCACGGCGTGCTCGGCGACAGCCATGCCGCCTTGTTTGCCCAGGGCTGCCATAGCCGCGGCATGGCAAAGGCGACCTATGGCACCGGCAGCTCGGTCATGATGAACGTCGGCGACGAGTTCGTCGCCAGCTCGCACGGGCTTTCGAGCTCGCTTGCGTGGCGTATGGACGGTGTGACCGAGTATGTGCTCGAGGGCAACGTGAGCTACGCCGGCGCCGTCAAGACGTGGCTGCGCGACGACCTGGAGCTCATCAACAATCCCGAGGAAGTCACCGACCTGTGCTACGCCGCCAATCCGGCGAGCCGCGTCTACTTTGTGCCGGCGTTCACTGGCCTGGGCGCGCCGCACTGGGCGAGCGATGCCGAGGGCTGCGTCTTTGGCATGACGCGCACCACGGGCCGTGCGGAGTTCGTAAAGGCCGCCGACGAGTCGATCGCCTATCAGATCTTCGACGTGATCGATGCGATGGTCGAGGATTCGGGCGCGGCACTGGCCGAGCTTCGTGTTGACGGCGGTCCCACGCGCGACGCGTACCTGATGCAGTTTGAGAGCGACCTGGTCGGCTCGCCCATCCGCATTGCGAGCAACGACGAGATGAGCGGCCTGGGTGCGGCTTGGGCCTGCGGCATTGCGCTGGGCATGTACACGCGCGATGTCGTTGACGTCTACGGCGCCCGCGGCATCGTGGAGCCTGCCATGCCTGCCGACGAGCGAGCCAAAAAGATCGCCGGCTGGCGCCATGCTGTCGACGCCACAATTGCATACACTGCCTAGGCGGCTGCGCGGCGCCCAAGGATTTTTCTGGGACGGGGATAAAAAACTCATTGATCCCCGTCCTAGGCAGCTCATTTGGGGCGGGGCTTTTTTGACTGGTATGATTGGTGCGACCATTCGAACCAGCTAAAAGAGCCCCGTCCCAATTTAACTACCGAGAGGAACTGCCATGGAGCGTATCGCGAGTTTTTCCGTTGACCATCTGCTGCTCGAGCCCGGCGTGTATGTGAGCCGCATCGACCGCGATCCGGCGACCGGCGCCGCCGTCACCACCTTTGACCTGCGCCTGACCACGCCCAATAAGGAGCCGGTCATGAACACGGCCGAGTGCCACACCATCGAGCACCTGGGTGCCACGTTCCTTCGCAATCATGCCGAGTGGTCGAGCCGCATTGTCTACTTTGGTCCCATGGGCTGCCGCACGGGCTTTTACCTGGTTGTTTTTGGTGAGCTGACGAGCGAGGAAATCTTGCCGCTCGTGCGCGAGCTGTTCGAGTTTGTCGCGGGCTTTGAGGGCGATGTTCCCGGTGCCGCTCCCGAGGAGTGCGGTAACTACCTGGACCAGAACCTCCCCATGGCCAACTGGCTTGCGCGTCGTTATCTCGACCGCGACCTGGCCGATATCGACGAGAAGCACCTGCACTATCAGCAGGCATAAGGGCTTTATCGCCCAAAACGCGCGCATTGAGCGCCTTCGCTTGCGCGGGGGCGCCTTTTTGTTAAGTGGTCGGGATGAGCGTTTAAAATCGCTCATGTTTGTTCTAGAATGTTCGTACTGTCACATAAACGAACAGGAGTGAACATGCATATCTACTCTGTCAACGATCCCGAGTTCAAATCCTATGGCAACGTTTGGGATAACGTTCCGTCCGAGCTCACGTCGCCCGTGCTCGAGGCGCTCTCTGCCACGCCCATTCCCGAGGGCAGCAAGTACGTAGCAAGTGCGCCGGAGCTCGAGGGCGTCAAGGATGCCGATAAGCTGGGCTTTCTCATGTTTGGCGGTCGTCCCTTCCAGCTCGGCTGGTGTAACGGCCACAACACACGCCTCAACTGCCTGGAGTATCACCGCGCCAGCGAGTTTAACCTGGGCGCCCGCGACTTTATCCTGCTCGTGGCGCATCGCTGGGAGATCGAGGACGGCAAGCTCGACACCGCGTGCGTCAAGGCGTTCCGCGTGCCGGCGGGTACGGTCGTCGAAGTCTTCAACACCACGCTCCACTACACGCCGTGCATGGTCGACGATGGCGGCTTCCAGGTGATGGTTGCGCTGCCCGCCGGCACCAATGGTCCGCGCCCCGAGGCTGCAGCCGACATGCCTGCCGCCGGTGACAGCTACTGCTACTGGAAGGCCGACAAGTGGGTCCTCTGCCACGCCGACAGCCCCAAGGCAGCCGAAGGCGGCTACGTGGGCCTCGTCGGCAAGAACCTCGACATCACCGTGGACTAGAATCTTCTGTCTCAATCTGTAACACCTAGCGGGCTAGATCGTCTCTACCTGTTACAGATTTAGACAAACTGCAGGGGACAGGCCGAACAATCTCAATCTGTAACACCAAGCCCGGTTTTGGCTGCCTACCTGTTACAGATCGAGACAAACCGCCCCAAACCACCACAAAGGTGCCTGTCCCCTTTGTGGTGGTTTGGGGCGGCGGTATCAGAAAGTGTCAGGCAGGGGCGGCTGCCGGGCCGCCGTGTGCGAAAAGAAGTGTCGACCTGCGTCGTTGCCGTTGAGTAGCGCGCTGCTTACGGGGATACTGAAACCACGACAAACAGCGTGTGAAAGGATCGATGCATGGCTTTCCGTAAAGACTTCCTGTGGGGCGGCGCAACGGCTGCCAACCAGTGCGAGGGCGCTTACGACGTGGATGGCCGCGGCCTGGCCAACGTGGACGTGGCGCCGCACGGCCCTGAGCGCTATGCGGTGGTCTCCGGCCAGCGCAAGATGCTCGACTTCGAGGACGGCTATTACTACCCCGCGCAGACCGGCATCGATTTCTATCACCACTACAAGGAGGACATCGCCCTCTTTGCCGAGATGGGCTTTAAGACCTTCCGCATGAGCCTGGCCTGGACCCGCGTCTTCCCCAACGGCGACGAGACTGAGCCCAACGAGGCCGGCCTGGCCTTCTACGAGGACGTGTTCCGCGAGTGCCAGGCGCACGGCATCGAGCCGCTCGTGACCATCACGCACTTCGACTGCCCGATTCACCTCATCAAGGAGTACGGAGGCTGGCGCAACCGCAAGCTCATCGACTTCTACAAGAACCTCGCGACCACGATCTTCACCCGCTACAAGGGCCTGGTAAAGTACTGGCTCACCTTTAACGAGATCAATATGATCTTGCACCTGCCGTTTATGGGTGCCGGTCTGGTCTTTGAGGAGGGCGAGAACAAGGAGGCCGTCGAGTACCTGGCCGCCCACAACGAGCTCGTCGCCAGCGCTTGGGCAACCAAGATCGCCCACGAAATCGACCCCGAGGTCAAGATCGGCTGCATGCTCGCCGCAGGTAGCTACTACCCCTACAGCTGCCGTCCGGGCGATGTGCGCCAGGCGCAGATTGACAACCAGAGCAACTATTTCTTTGTCGACGTCCAGAGCCGCGGCTACTATCCGGCCTATGCCGTCAAGAAGCTCGAGCGTCTAGGCATCGATGTGGGTATGACGGACGAGGACCGCGAGATCCTGGCCGCCAACACCGTCGACTTCATCAGCTTTAGCTATTACAGCACCCGTTGCTCCGCCGGTGCCGATAACCCCGATGTCGAGCGCACCCAGGGCAACGCCTTCGCCGGCGCCAAGAATCCCTACCTGCAGGAGAGCCAGTGGGGCTGGGCCATCGATCCGCTGGGCTTCCGTATTACGCTCAACGACCTGTACGACCGTTATCAGAAGCCGCTGTTTGTGGTCGAGAACGGCCTGGGCGCCAAGGATGTTGTCGAGGAGGATGGCTCCATCAACGACGACTACCGTATCGACTACCTGCGCCAGCATATCGCCGCGATGCGCGATGCGGTGACCGAGGACGGCGTTGACCTGCTGGGCTACACCACCTGGGGCCCAATCGACCTGGTGTCTGCCGGCACGGGCGAGATGTCCAAGCGCTACGGCTTTATCTATGTCGACCGCGATGATGCGGGCAACGGCACCCTCAAGCGTTCCAAAAAGAAGAGCTTCGACTGGTACAAACACGTCATCGAGACGAACGGCGAGGACCTGGCCTAAGGCTTCCCAACAACCATAGCCTCCTAACCAAAACGCCCGGCGAGCAGTTAATGCCCGCCAGGCGTTTTGTTAAAAGAAGTGAAAGCACTCATTGGGGACGTACTTAAATGAGTGCCCGCAGAATGAGAGTGGATAATCTCCCGTTTTTAGCCTGTTTGTGGGCTCAAAGTGGGAGATTATCCACTCTCGCCATTTGGGCGTCCAAAAATCCTCGCTCGTTTTGTCTTAGTCATTGGGGACGTTCTTAAACGACTAGTCGCTGGCGACGTCCCTCGCCGTCGGCGGATTTTGGGACATGTGGCCCGCTTTTTGGGCCCGCCTGTCGGTACACTAAAAGCACTATGGGTACCCGCGAGCGACATATCGGCCACGCGACCGCCCGATCCGCGCCCGTGGCGGATCTTAGGGGCGGCAGGCTCTTCGCCATGCCGCGATTCCTTGTTGGCATATCGCATGGCGTGTACCGTCACCGCGTCTTTGCTATCGCCGGCGCCATCACCGTGCTGTTCCTCATGCTTTTGGCAGTCTTGCCGGCGCTGTTTGCCTCCGACCCCAAGCTTTCCAACGCCGTGCCCGCCTATAGCGAGGTGTCCGAAGAGGTCGTGGATGCGCTCGTCCACTCGAGCTCTCTCCCGCTGCTTGTCGCCGCAATTATATTTTCGATCTGGGGCGTATCGGTCTATCTGCGCTGTTTGGACTATGTGTTGCGCCGCCGCCTTGTTGCCGTCGCCACCATTTGCGCCCTCTGGATGATTGAGGTCATCCTCAAATACAAGTCGTTCACACCGGTTTACGCCACGATCCTGTGGTACCTGTACTACGTGCCCATGACGCTCATTCCGCTGCTCTACCAGCTGTGCGGTTTGCGCCTCGCGGGTTTGGAACAGCATCGTATGGGGCGCCGGTACCGCACCGTTTTGTGGGTCATGGCTGTCCTGCTTATCGGTTTTGTGCTCACTAACGATGTCCATCAGCAGGTCTTCCACTTCGATCGATCGAGTGGAACCTGGAGCAACGATTACACATATGGCTGGGGCTACGGTACCGTTCTGGTATGGACGGCCTTTAACTTCGTTGCCTTTTTTATCCTGGTGGGCCGGTCCTCGTCCTTTCGCATCCAACGTTTCCCGGGCACGGCGGCGCTTGTTTTGTTGGGTGCTGCGTTCTTTGCCATCTCGTATGCTCTGCGCGTGCCCTGGGCATGGAGGCTTAATTTTTCACTTGTCTACTGCGTCCTGTGCGTGGTGGCGATGGAAATCTGCCTCGATTGCGGTGTCATCCCGTCGTACCACGATATCGCCGGTATTTTCGGCACCTTGCCGCTTGACCTCAAAGTTCTAACGCGTGACCTGCAGGAAGTCTATGTCACGCCGGTGTCAAAGCCAATGCCGGTAGGCGTGCGTGAGGAGTTGCGGGTCCAAGAGCACGGGCACGCTCACGCCTTTGCCGTGGCGTCCGATCCTGATGTAATGTATCGCGCCTTTCCGCTGCTGGGTGGATCGGCCCTGCTGGCCCAAGACGTGTCGGAGCTCAACGAACTCAATCGCGAACTGGCGCATCGTCGCATGGAGCTGCAACGCCAAAATGAGCTGCTTGCCGCCGACTACGACCTTAAGACACATTTGGCAGACCAAGAGGCCGAGACCTTACTGGTCCAAGACGTGGACCAAGCGCTTGCCCGCGCGCTCGAAGGGATGTACGACCTGCTGAGCTTGCTGCCGCCGTTGACCGATGAGGCATCTTCGCACGAGCGTTACCGCATGCTGCAGCGCGCCAAGATGCTCGTCGCCTATTGCAAGCGCAAAGGGTCGCTCACGTTGGCACAGCACGGGGAGAGCGGTTTTGATCGCGACCGCATTCAGCTCATTGCCAACGAGCTCGCAAGCGACCTGCGCACCATCGATGTCGATTGCGCCTCGATTATCGCCATACGACGCCCGATGCACGCCAGTACGGTAAGCGCCCTGTACGACTGCGTGTATGACTTTGCGTTTTTTGCCTACACCACCGACCATCCGGCGCTTATGTATCACTTGGGCGACCATGACCGGTGCAGTGTCGAGCTGCGCGCCACGCTTTTTTCCAACGATGATGAAGATCTTTCGCAGACGCCCGCTGCGCAAGAGCTCGAAAGCGCTCTGCAAGGGCGCAACGTGGCATACCGCCTTGAGGGCGAGCCCGGCCAGCTGCGCATGATCGTCTTGATGCCGAGGGCGGGTGAGTGACGATGCAGATTTCGTTCATCCTTCCCCAAATCGTTGCGCTCGATGTTGTCTTTGCCCTGGCTGCGTGTCTGCAGACGATCCACGTCCCGCTCATCGCATCGCGCCGCTCGTCCTATAACCGTAAGGTGATTTGCGCCTACGAGACGAGCCTTGTGCTTCACCTGATGATTTCGGCGCTCATCTTATTCGCGTCGTCTGGCTCATATCTGGTGGCGCCGCTTGACGTTTGCGCCAGGGCAATGGGCGGAGTGCTGTGGCTCAATGCCGCGATCTTTGTCTATGGCGTGGTCCTTATGGTGCGCTATCGTCGCCCTGTCATGCTGGCCGAGCTGCTGCTTGTTGGCGCCGTGACACCGCCGGTGGTTTTTGCCATGGGCTCGGTGTGGGCCGTTGTCCTTATCGCAGAGGGAGCGTTCTTCCTGTTCCGTTCCGTCGCGGCGCTCTTGATGGACGTCCGTAACCGCCAAGAGGATATCACCGCGTTCTCGACGATTGAAACCATCAACGTGATTCCCGTGGGCATCCTGTATCTGGACTCGAGGGGCCGTCCACTGCTCATGAACCGCTGCATGCGCAAAAACCTGGTGGAGCTTCATATGCCCACCGACCTAGGCGATATGAGCGGTACATGGAACGACCTGCGCAAGCTCAGCATGCAAATGCCCGAAGGCGGTAAGAACCGCGTGCGGATCAACCTGGACCGCTTTGGTGAGGCGCGTGCGGTGGTCGAGGTTTCTCCCGCCGAGATTCGCCTGTTTGTGTGCGATGACGTTATGGTCTCGGGCCGTTCGTTCGAGCGCATAATCGGTCTGGACGTGACAGAGTATGCGCATGCGCATGACCGCCTGGCGCAGGCCAACCACCTGCTTGAGCTTGCGGGCCAAGAGCTCCAGGCCCAGATCGAAGAAGTCAAAAAAGTTGCCGACAATGCGGCCTATCTGCGCATGCGCGTCCGCGTTCACGATGTGATCGGCCAGCGCCTGTCCATCCTCCATCGATATCTGGAAGAGGGACGCCTGGACGACGAGTCACTCGAGCAGATTGACCCGCTGCTGCGCTCGATTGCTGCCGACCTGCGTAGCGGTGGCGACAGCGAGCCTGCGGAGCAACTGGGCGATATCGTTCATGCCTTTGGCCTGGTGAGCGTACAGATCGATGTAGATGGATCGCTTCCGGACGATGTACACGTTGCTGCCGCCTTTTTGCAGATTATCCGCGAGGCATCGACCAATGCCACCAAGCATGCGCAGGCCCACCAGGTCCAGGTGCGCCTGTGGCAGGAGGTATCGGATGGTGGCGCCATTGCACACATGACGGTATCAAACGACGGTGCGCCCGCTCCCGTATCGTATCGCGAGGGAACGGGTATCCCTGGCATGAGGCATGTCGCGCAAAATCTGGGCGGCAGCCTGGAGGTCCATGCCGCTCCGCCCTTTACGCTTGCGGTATCCATCCCGCTAAACTCCGACGCAACGGTCCAAAGGAGAAGCTCATGATTCGTATCCTTATCGTCGAAGACCAGGCCATTCTGCGCGAGAGCCTCGCACGCTCCGTTGGTGATCAGCCCGACATGACCGTTGTTGCCGCCATCGCCGATGCCTCAGATGCCTTGGACGTCGCGCTCAAGGAGCATCCGGACATGATTTTGATGGACGTGTGCACCGAGCACGATTCCAACGGCATCGTGGCGGCGGCGCGCATCAAAGAGCAGCTGCCCGAGTGCCGCATCGTTATCATGACGGGCATGCCCGAGATTACGTTTGTGGATCAGGCGCGCGAGGCGGGCGTCGACAGCTTTGTGTACAAGAACGTCGGCATCGATGAACTGTTTGCCGTGATGCGCTCCACGCTGGCAGGTTACTGCACGTTTCCCAAGCCGCCCGAAAGCATCTTTTCGGGCACGGCGGCGCTCGACGACGTTGAGCTGTCGATTTTGCGCCTTGCCTGCGAAGGCAAGAGCCGTCGCGAGATTGCGGCCGAGTTGTTTATGAGCGAGGGCACCATCAAGCGCCGTATCTCGGAGATTCTCAACAAGACCGGCTACGACAACATCATGCGCCTGGCCGTGCACGCGGTGACTGAAGGCAGTATCGTCCCCAATATGGAGCGCTAACGCTCGCTACCTATCGGCGTAAAGCGACGGGGCCGCAGGATCAACTCCTGCGGCCCCGTCTGGCATGGCGCGGACGTGTCCGCCAATCCGCGGCTGTCGTGGTCTGCCGTTACGCGATGGTTGCGCTGTAGGAGGCGACGTCCTCGTAGGAATCGGTCAGGTAGGCGTCGATGCCGATGGTCGTGTTGACCAGGTCGTCGAGGCTATCGAGCGCGCCGTTCGAGAACGTGAATTCCTCGGTGGCGTTGGTGCCGGGCATCAGGTGAGCCGAGAACCAGGGTTCCTTCATGGTGCCGTTGACGTTGGTCTTACCGCTGGGAGCGTAGAAGGTCAGGTCCTTGTCGCTCTTGTTGGTGATGTTGACGACAAAGCCGATGTCGCCCCAGTCGTCCTTGAACTTCTCGGTGATGGTGATGGTGCACAGATCGTCATCGGCGACGGTGACGGCGGGGGAGATTTCGACACTCTGGACGTCGTCGTCTTCGACGGCCTCATCGATCTCCTCTTCCTTTTCGGCGGCCTCGCGATCCTTCTTCACCGTGCCGGACAGATCCTTGTCGGACTTGGTGAAGATGAGTTTGTCATCGTCCATCTTGAGGACGAGTTTGCCGTCCTCGAGCTTCATGTCCTGCGACTCACCTTCGGCGGTGATGGTTGCGGTGGTGGCGTCCTTAGCCTCCCATTTCAGGTCGATAACCTCAAGGAACAGGTCGAGGTTGCCCGTGCCGTCCTCATCGAGGATCAGGATGGCGCGGAGGCCCCACTCCTCGAGCATATCCATGTACTCATCGGTCAGCTCTTCGCCCTCCAGGGTTCCTCCCGAGAGCTCCCAACTGCCGACGAAGTTGGCCTTGGGATCCTTGCCACCGCCGCCGCTGCAGCCCGTCAGGGCAAAGGCGAGCGCCAGGACGCATGTCAGAAATGCGAGTACGGGCTTTTTGAACGTTGTCTTCATGGTGTCCTCCTTCATCGAACGAAACCCATAGAAGCAAATGCGGGGGTGGCGGATCCCCCGCCAATTACCAGATAGAGGGGCTAGGGCCGGGGCGTTCCGCAGTTGCTGCAGAACTTGCCGCCGTTTTCGCTGCCGCAGTTGGGGCAGAACCACTTTGCCGGTGCCGGGGCGGGTGCGGGACTGTCTCTTATACA
>UQQL01000019.1 GCA_900543275.1 uncultured Collinsella sp.
CGTCGTCGGCAGCGTCAGATGTGTATAAGAGACAGGCGGTAACTATTCCGCTCGGCCTCAGCGGCTTTCGAGCGAAACGTTTGATGCCGACGCGTTCCAATCGCTCGACCTGGACGTGACGTCGGGCACGGTCGAGGTCAAACACGTCTCCGGCGGCCCGGTGCGTGTTATCGAAAGCGGCCGCGTTGCGAAGGGGACGTCTGCCTCTGATGCGGCTACCCGGAATCTTGCTGAGGTCAAGGGCTCTACGCTCAAGATTAGTCAGTTCGACTACGATGATAAGCGCGCGATTGACCGCACAATTACCATTGAGCTGCCGCGAGATGTTGCGGATAACCTGGTGGGCATTACGGCGAATGTAGGGTCGGGCGACCTGGCGGTCTCGGACATTGCGTGCCATGATCTGGATATAACGTTGAATTCGGGAGACGTTGAGTTTACGGGCACCGTGACCGACACCCTGAATGCCGAGGTTGGTTCGGGCGATGTGACGTTCGAGCTTTACCAGGCCCCCGCGAAGTCGATGGACGTGAGTGTGGGCTCGGGCGATGTGGAGATGACGGTTCCGAACTCGACGGGCTTTAAGGCGAGCCTCACCTTGGGCAGCGGCGACTTCGAGAGCGATTTCCTTCCGCTTGGCTACGACGGCGAGACCATTTTGGATCTTGAATTCGATAACGGCGATAAGTCTGCCACGTATCGTTTTGAGGTCGGTTCGGGCGACATGTCGTTTGATTCGGAGTGACGGGTGGTTTTCGGAGACCCGCAAACGTAGCCGCGCTGTTTGATGAAGGCGCCGAAGCTGAGATTGGCTCCGGCGCCTTTGCCTTTACAATGGGGACATGGAACAGATTATTTTGAACATACTCGAGGCCCTGCGTCGCGGCGAGACCGTGGACGACAAGGCGCTCGTCAAACTGATACATGCCGAGGCGCGCCGTGAGGGTGCCGATAAGCGCGACTTGGCCAAGCGCCGCCTGCTGCCGTTTTACCAGCGGGTGAAGCGCGAGGAACCGGCTCGTTGGGCTGGGTGGAATGTCGATGCCGAGCTGGAACGTCGACTGCTGCAGGTGCTGCGCATGAAGCCGCGTCGCACGGCTTCGGGCGTGGCGACCATTACCGTTATCACCAAGCCCTGGCCATGCTCGGGCGATTGCCTATTTTGTCCCAACGATCTGCGCATGCCCAAGAGCTATCTGCATGCCGAGCCGGCATGTGCCCGTGCGGAGCAAAATTGCTTTGACCCGTATCTGCAGGTGAGCGCTCGTCTGACCGCGCTTTCGCAGATGGGGCATGCGACCGATAAGATCGAGCTCATTGTGCTCGGCGGTACCTGGAGCGACTATCCGCAAGGGTATCAAACGTGGTTTATGTCGGAGCTTTTCCGTGCGCTGAACGATGACGCCGTTGCCGGCGTGGCTGCTAACCCCATGTTGGCGCGTCCGGGCATCAGCCGTGCCGAGGCAGGGTGCCTGCTCGATGACGCTCCCGCCGATGCCCTGCCGCCGGTGGTGGCGGAGCGCCGCGAACGCTATAGGGCTGCCGGCATTGCGACTGATGAGGCTGAGCTTGCTGCCGGCGTTGCCGACGAGCAGGGGCGTGTGGATGCTGCCGTGGGCGGCTATAATCGCGCGGTGCGTCGACTATACGGCTCCGGCACGCCCTGGGGTGGGGCCGCCGAGTGGCAGACGGCGACGATGAAAGAGCTTGAGCGGCAGCAGCGCATCAACGAGACGGCGAAGCATCGCGTGGTGGGGCTCGTTATCGAGACGCGTCCCGACGCTGTGACACCGCAGGCGCTCACGCTCATTCGTCGCCTGGGCTGCACCAAGATTCAGATGGGCATCCAGAGTCTCGACCAGCATCTGCTCGATATCAACGAGCGCCGCATTTCGGTGGCGCAGATCGAGCGGGCGTTTTCGCTTGCGCGCCTGTTTGGCTTTAAGATTCACGCGCACTTTATGCTCAACTTGCTGGGCGCCACGCCCGAGGGGGACAAGCGCGACTACGAGCGCTTTATGACCGAGGGGGCCTTTATGCCCGACGAGGTCAAGGTCTACCCGTGTGCGCTCATCGAGGGTTCGCGCCTGGTGGGTTGTTACGAGCGTGGCGAGTGGCGCCCCTATACCGAGGAAGAGCTGCTCGATGTATTGGCCGACGACATCGTGGTGACGCCGGCGTTCTGCCGCATTAGCCGCATGATTCGCGACTTTAGTTCCGACGACATCATGGTGGGCAACAAGAAGCCCAACCTGCGTCAGCTCGTTGAGAACCGCCTGGCTGCTCGGGGTGACGGTGTGACGGTGCTTGAGATTCGCTATCGCGAGATCAGCACGGCGGGTGCCGACCTGGATGAACTGTTTCTTGATGAAGTCGCTTACGAGACGCCGGTGACGCGTGAACGCTTTTTGCAGTGGGTGACGCCCGAAGGCAAGATCGCCGGCTTTTTGCGCCTGTCGCTGCCCGACCGTTCGTTTGTTGCCGCGCACGCGGACGAGCTGCCGACGGGGCCGGAGGAGGCGATGATTCGCGAGGTGCACGTTTATGGTATGGCGGCACGTGTGGGCGATCAGGGCCAGGCGGCTCAGCATCACGGTCTGGGGCGTCTGCTCGTGGAGCGCGCGTGCCAGATTGCTCGGGATGCGGGTTATGCGCGTATCAACGTGATCAGCGCGATCGGTACGCGCGAGTACTATCGTCACCTGGGTTTTTGCGACCATGGTCTCTATCTGCAAAAGGAGATCTAGATGAACAAGCCGAGTGTTTCTGCTGGCGTCGTTGCCGGCGTTGCTCTGGGAGCCGCGGCGCTTGGTGCAGCCGCTGTCGCTGTTCGTGCTGCCTGTCTGCAGGTCGCGCGAACCCGCAACGGGTTGGCGCGCGTGAAGCGCATGCACGTTAAGAGCGGTGACGAGGTCCGCGTGCTCGTGCAGGGCGGCGTCTACCAAAGCGCAAGCTACGTTGGCGAGCGTTGGGCAGAGCCCGTCTTTGCGTACTATCGTGCGTTTGACGACGTGTTTGAGGCCGAGCGCGCAATGCATGACGCCTATGGTCACGGTATCGACCGTTTGCTCATGCTGGGCGGCGGCGGGTTTGCCTATCCCAAGTTTGCACTGTTGTCGCACGAGGGTTTACGCATGGACGTCATCGAGTATGACGGAGAGATTACGCGCCTGGCGCGCCGCTGGTTCTACCTGGACGAGCTGGAGCGCGCGGTGGGCGACCGCTTGCGGGTGATTACCGCTGAGGCGCGTTCGTATCTGGGTGTGACGAGCGTGGGGCATCGCCGCTACGACGTGGTCGTGAGCGATTGCTTTGGCGGTGCCGAGCCCGTACGCGAGCTGGCGACGGTTGAGGCGTTGCGTTTGGTGCGAGGCAGCCTGAACCTCGGGGGTATCTACGTTGCCAATATCGTGAGTGCAAACGAGGGGAGCGACGTGACGTTTCTGCGCGATTGTGTTGCCACGGCGCTTGAGGTGTTCAATCACGCTTGGGTGGTGCCTTGCGGCGATGCAGAGTTTGGCGGCGAGGAAAACTACCTGCTCATCGCCAGCGACGGGGACTACGCCTTTGCCGAAGCCGTGCCTTTTGACGCCGACTTCCTTGGCACCGCTCTCCACGACTAGCGCGTCTCCCCGCGACCAGTCTGTTTGGAATGGGGCTCTTTTAGCTACTTCTTGGTCAGGCGCCAGCTGAGGACGCGCTGCTTCATACCCTCGATGTCGAGCACGCCTTCGGCGAAGCCTTTGCGCACAAGCTCCTCGGGAACGTACTCGTCGTAGCGATCAAAATAAGGCACCTCGCCGGGATAGACGAGCTCGATGGGGTCGAAGTCCTTCTCAGCCTCGGCGGCGAGCACCTCAAAGAACGTCTCCTCATCGGCCTTCATCTTAAACTGCATAAAGTATGGACGCGACGGATCGAGCCCGCGAAGGCCCAGCTCCGCGGCACACTTAATCTTGAGCATACGTTCGAGCGCCAGAAAGGCGTAGCTGCCCAACCAGGGGAAGAGCACCCAGGTGTCGCCACCCAGGTTGATGAGCGGTTTGGTCCCCGCACCCGAAATCTCGGCGGTATGACGAGCCTGTGCAAGGCGTGCCCGTGCGTTGCCCATGAGGTACGGATATGCCGCGTGCTCGTTGAGCGCCTTGCGCATGCGCTCGAGTACATGCGTGTTAATGTCGCCGGGGCAGTCGCCAAAGTATGCCGGCACACGACCTTTGACTTGCGTGGCAAAGACGGTGTGTCGCTTCCAGTCCACTTCCTCGACTATCCAGCAGTGCCCGGCTATGGCGATGCGCTCACCGGGCGGTGGCGGATTGACGATCGTGCCCAACTCGGCCGACTCGCTGCGAACGGTGAACTCCTCGTTTTCCTGGAACACAGCGTAGAACTTAAAGTTGTTAATGATGCGCTCGCCCGCGAGACCCACGATGAGTCCACCGCCCTCGGTGACCTGGATGTGGTCGATCTTGATGAGGTGGCGCAGCAGTACGCGATAGTCATCGGCCGAGACGCGGTGGAAATAGCTGAGCGTGAGCACGCGCTGAGCAAGCTCGGCCGGCGTGAGCTCGCCGGTGCTGGCGAGCGTCGACATGGTCTGGTGGTAGAGCAGGCTGTAGGGGAGTCGATCGAGCTCGGGCGGCTCGACCCACTTTTCCTCGCGATAGAGTTGTACGAGTGCGATGCCCTGCAGGAGCTTCCAGGGTATCGTTTCGGGCATCATCGTGCGCGGCTCGGGTTCTTCCTCGCGCATGACAAACCACATCTCGGGCGGAAGGTCGCGACGGCCTGTGCGCCCCATGCGCTGCAAAAAGGAGCTGACGGTAAACGGCGCGTCAATCTGGAACGCGCGCTCCAGGCGACCGATATCAATGCCGAGCTCCAGCGTGGAGGTGGTGACGGTCGTCTGCGCCTGCTCTTCGTCGCGCATGAGCTCCTCGGCCGTCTCGCGCAGCGATGCCGAAAGGTTGCCGTGATGGATGAGAAAGCGGTCTGGCTCGTGCCGGCTCTCGCAGTAGCTGCGCAACATGGAGCACACGGCCTCTGCCTCCTCGCGCGAGTTGGCAAAGACCAGGCACTTGCGGCCGCGGGTATGCTCAAAGATGTAGCCCATGCCGGGGTCGGCGTTGTCAGGTGCGGTGTCGGTGGGGTTGAGCAGCGCCTGTTCGGTTGCCTGCGGGATGTCGACTTCGCCCTCGGGAGCCGAGGAAGTGCGACGGTCCTTGGGGGCAGCCTTGCCCCGTGCCTGCTCGCGACGTTGACGGCGCTCCTCTTGCGTGAGCTGTCCGCTGTGGCGCATGTCTTGGGCGCCGGCGGGCAGCGCCGCGGGTGGTGCCGCCTCAATGCGCTCGCATGCGAGCACCTCGGCTTCTTGTGGACCTGTGCCTACGAATCCTCGTTGCTGAGCCTGGGGGCCCGAGTTGTAGAAGTGCTCCATGGAGATGCGCCACACGCGGCGCGGTTCCTCAAAGCGGGGGATAACGCAGTCGCGCCCCGTTCCCTGCGAGAGAAAGGCGCCCGTGCGCTCGGGGTCGCCGATGGTGGCCGAAAGGCCAATGCGGCGGGGCTGCACGCCTGCCATGCGCGAGAGGCGCTCGATAAGGCAGAGCGTCTGCCCGCCGCGGTCGCCGCGCATGAGCGAATGGACTTCGTCGATAACCACATAGCGCAGGTCGCAGAACATACGCGGGATCGCCATGTGCTTATGGATCAGGAGCGCCTCGAGTGACTCGGGTGTAATCTGCAAAATGCCGCTCGGCTTTTTGATGAGCTTAGCCTTGTGCGACTGCGAGACATCACCATGCCAGTGCCAGACAGGGATATCGGCCTCTTCGCAGAGGTCGTTGAGGCGAACGAACTGGTCGTTGATGAGTGCTTTGAGGGGGCCAATGTAGAGGGCGCCCACGCTCGCGGGCGGGTTCTCCCAAAACTCGGTCAGGATGGGAAAGAAGGCCGCCTCAGTTTTGCCAGATGCCGTGGATGCCGTCAGGAGCACATTGTCTTGCGTGTTGAAGATGGCGTCCGCCGCTGCAACCTGGATGGAGCGCAGACTCTCCCAATCGTGGGAGTAGATGAAGTCTTGGATAAACGGAGCATATCGGTCAAAGGCGTTCATGGGACCTCCTCTCAAATGCGAACCTCTCAACGGGGCTGGCAATGGTTTGCTGCATTGCCGTCTCAACGTTTGCCCAGATAAAACCTGCCAAAATAAACCTGTCCCTTTTTGGCAGGTTAGATGGTGAATTCGGCGAAGTTGCGGTCGACGCTTGCGGTGTCGGTGTCGCCTGTTGCAGCTGCCGGCGCCAGTGCGTCGCCGCCGACGCTTTGTAGCTGCTCTGCCACGTTAGCATCGGGGTTCTGGCATAGGATGTCG
This sequence comes from uncultured Collinsella sp., assembly GCA_900543275.1. Classification (GTDB taxonomy): domain Bacteria; phylum Actinomycetota; class Coriobacteriia; order Coriobacteriales; family Coriobacteriaceae; genus Collinsella. The sequence continues at coordinate 6,374 of UQQL01000019.1, forward strand.
AGCAGCTCGATAAAGTCGCGAATGACCTCGCGAGGCGTCAGGTGCGTATCGGCTCCCACGCGGTCAAACTCAATCTTGAGGAAGTCCACCAAGTCGTTCTCGGTAAGCGTGGGCGTCCAGCCAAAGTAGCCGGCGTGAATTTGCATGAGTTTTTCGATCAGCACCAGTAGCTCCTCGTAGGTGAGCGGCTGCAAGCGGATGATGGGCGCGAGCATGTCCTTAAGGTCCTCGCGTGCAAAGCGACCCTGAGCGAGCCGGCTGCGCAGAGCCTCGTAGGAGAATACGCCGCGACGGCGGTCCTCGATGGAGGTCGGCGTGCCGCCCATGATCATGCCCAAGTACTGCGCCTTGCCCTGGAGCGTGTCGTTGTACATGGTGAGGATTTTCTCGTAGTTGTACTGGCGCGTGATGGCGTTGGGAATCTTGTACAGGTTTACGAGTTCGTCGATGAGCACCAGCATGCCCTTGTAGCCGCTGCAGACCAAAAAGCGTGCGATGAGTTTGACGTAGTCGTACCAGTCGTCATCGCTGATGATGGTCGAGGAGCCCAGCTCGGCGCGCGCCTCGCTCTTGGTTCGGTACTCGCCTCGGATCCACTTGGTCACGCGGCTCATGGTCTCCTCGTCGCCCTCGGAAACGGCCGCGCGATAGCGACGGAGCATGCGGGCAAAGTCGAAGCCGTGGACCATTTCCTCGAGCGGAGCGAGTTGGGCATTGATAGCCGACTCATCGGCGTCCGCGCACGAGGCGACCCAGCGATCCAGGATAAGGTTGAGCGCGCCGCCTTCGGGGCGCGTCTTGGTCGATATATTGCGGATGAGCTCACGGTAGGTGGCAAGGCCCTGTCCCTGGCCGCCCTGCAGGCGGCGCTCAGGGGATAGGTCGGCATCGGCGACGACGAATCCCTCACCCATGGCGTGCGTGCGGATGGTCTGGAGCAAAAAGCTCTTGCCGGCGCCGTAACGACCGACCAGAAAGCGGAAGCTCGCGCCACCGTCGGCGATGAGACTCAGATCGGTGAGCAGGGCGCGAATCTCGACCTCGCGTCCCACGGTGATATAGGGAAGGCCGATGCGCGGGACCACGCCGCCCTTGAGCGAGTTGAGAATGACGGCAGCGACGCGTTTGGGTACGCGGGGCGCTGCGGATGTGGTATCACTCATGGTCTAGGTATCCTCTCACGTCTGCTTCGTAATCCTCGATAATCTGCGGCCCTGCCGCGCTAAATTCAATTACGGTGTCGCCCACCAGGTCGAAGAGCGCCTCGTTGATGGTATCGACGAGCATGTCCTCGCTCTGGCCCGAGTGCGCCACTGCCGATGTCGCTTGCGCTGCGTTTTGCTCGAGCAGTGCGCGAAGATACGCGGTTGCGGCGGGCGCGAGTTCGGTCGCGGCGTCAGCGGGCGCAGCAGCTGCGAACGCGGGCGTCGGCGCGAGAAGCGGTGCCACGACACCAAACTGTTCGGTGGATATGGTCGGCTCGTCGGTCTCGTCCTGCCGAATGGGTGCCGCGACCGCCTCGACAATCGCGTCGGCTACGGGCTCGGCTTCCGGTTGCCCTGAGTCCGCCGCCTCGGCTTCCACAGGTGCGCCGTCCTCGCGCTCTTCATCGATCAAAAGCGCTTCACGCGTTTGCGCGGCGGCGCTTCGAATGTGCCCCAGCTGACTCAGATCGATATCGATCTTGACGGGCTGGTGTGCGGCGTCCCATGAAAGCCATGCCACAATCTCGTCATCGATAATCTTGGCCAGATATTTGGGGACCTTTTCTTCCTTAAGGGGATGGGCGGGGTCCAGCGCCAGGCGCAGGCGTTGGTCGCAGGCGCGCATCATTTCACCGAGCTTGCTGCTTTTTTGCCTACTGCCATGGATACGCATGCATTCCCAAAAGCCGTTTTGGCAACGGTAGATATGGATAGGATCCAGGCGGTATTCGCAGTCCTCGTGGCGCTCGGGCGCAAAGAATACGGCCGAGGCAAACATGGTGTAGGGCATGGCCGTCTCCTCCCCAAATAAACTCGCCACGATGCCGGTCTTTCGGTGCGTGTCATAGTAGCGCGCCATGCGGACATACACGGCGCATGCCACGTGGCGCAGATCGCGGTGGTGGCTGCGGTCGAGCCGCGAGTTACTTAGGTTGTACGTGGAGAGGGCGTTGATGGCGGCCATGAGTCGCTCCTCGCGCACCTCATCGGGCGGAAGGGGGAGCGTGGGCTCGGAGGTTTTGCGACGCTTGGGGGTCTGGCCGGACGGCGCCGGTGCTGGTACAAGGTCTCGTGCCGCGCGCCGCAGCTCGATAAGGGCGTTATCGAACATGACGGTTTTAGAATCACGAAGCAGCTTGGGGTCAAGCCCGTGGAACACGGCGTAGTCCTGCAACCACACGCGTGCAAACCGGTCGATGTCGGGCTCGAAGGCGCGGTAGGCATCCCAAAAGGCCTTGATCTTGTTAAAACCATCGAGCGGGTCATCTACGCCAATGCCGCAAATCAGCTCATAGAGATACAGAAAGGCGAAGGACGTAGACGTTTCCTCGACGGTTCCGCGGCGCACTTGGGCACGCCAGGTAAAGTAGCCGCGCAACTGCCGGTCGCTCATGGCGTTGTAGGTGGGAAAGTACGACTTAAAGGTGCCGTTGTAGGGGCAGTCGTCCTCAAAGTCGGCCATCAGCAGGCCTTGGCGGTAGAAAAGCTCGGCTTCCGAAAGCCAACGGCCCGCGCCGCCCTTGGGGTCTTCTTGCCAACGCGATATCTCACGCATCTTGCGGTACTGGTCGGGGAGGAAGTTCTGCATCTGTCGGCCGGTCTTGAGAATCGGCTCGTCTGCGTAGACCTCATGTGAGAAGCGAGCGGACTGATGGGTCCGGGCCTCGGCCATAATGCGCTCGATGAGCATCTTGATGTCCTGGTCGGCCACCGCTTCTCCTCTCCTAACGCAGCTTCGGTGACCTCATATCATAGCACAGCATCAAACAGATGTTCGAGATACCGCTGTGTAGATAGATTTAGAACAAGAGGGCGTAGATGACCGCCACGACGACGGAGGGGAGCATGTTGGCCGTGCGGAAGGTCTGAGGTCGAATAAGGTTAACGCCAACACAGAAGATGAGCATGGAGCCCACAAGCGAAAGGCTGTCGAGGGCTGCCGTAGTCATGATGGGGGAGAGTGCGCCGGCAAACAGCGTGATTGTCCCCTGGAACACAGCGACGGGCAGGGCGGAGAAAATGCAGCCGCGGCCAAGCGACGCCGTCATGGTGCAGACGATGATGCAGTCCAGCGCGCCCTTGAGGGCAAGCGTGGACCAGTCGCCGAGCAGGCCGTCCTGGATCGATCCCACAATGGCCATGGCGCCGATACACACGGTGAGTGAAGTCGAGACAAAAGCGTTGGTGAACTCGTTATCGCCCTCGCTGCCGGTTTTGCGCTTGAGCCATTCGCCAAGGTTCTCAATGGCGGCCTCCAAGTTGATGGCCTCGCCGATGAGCGAGCCGAGGGCGAACGAGACAATGAGCATGGTGGTACCAGTGGTCGCCAGCGCCTTCCCATCGATAAGGAGCATCTTTTGCATGGTGCCGCCAAGGCCGATAAACAGGACGCACAGCCCCGATGCTTTCATGAGCGTGTCTTGAATGCGCGGTGTAATGAAGCGGCCGCCCGCTAATCCCAAAAGACCGCCCGCAACTAAAAGCACAACGTTGATGATTGTTCCCAAGCCCGGCATGAGCCCTCCTGTATTGATGCCAACGTGGCAATCGTAGCAGAACGAAATGCGAGGCACATCGCGACTCATCTAATACGTTATATAAGTGGTATTAGGAATGGTGCGCAGCATTTAAGCCTCAGGTGGTTGTCGGGACATAGGGATAGTAGTCAAAGCGCAACGTCATAAGCCGCTGTGGGGATTCAATAGCCGCGGCGATGATATTGGCATCGCGGGCACGATCAAACCCTACGAGTTCGATCTGATACGAGACGTCTTGCATAATGTCCAGACGTCGCCAGGCTAGGAGTGTGTCGCCATCGAATTCCAAGGTCTTGCCTCCGTCTGGGGCAACGGCGTATAGACGCAGTTTAGCGGTGGTTACAGGGTCGACAACCGTGACCTTTTTAATTTCGTTTCGAGTATTCTTGGCGCCCAACAAGGTGAGCAGTGTTGGGGCCACGACCTCGCCCGATGGCAAAAAGACGACTTCGATGGATTCGGGAAATGCGATGATGGCCGACTTGCGGACGGGCTGATTGGCGGCGGCAACTTCGATGTTCGCAGCGTCGATGACCTCTGTGTGGTCGAGCGCGGCAAGCACGCAGCAGTTACCCTCATCAATTTCTTGAGGATCAGCAAGCCCCAGGCTGTCCGCGAGCTCGGGGTCGTTTGGAACGGCAGCGGGCTCATTCGATGCTTCGAAAGAAGCTGGGACGCTGTTTGTCGGCGACGGCGTGTCGCCCGCACCTGCTTCTTTGTCCGCGCTCTCTTCTTGTATGGTTGCATTGATGGGTTCGTCGTTTGAGGGGAGCGTCTTGGCGTCAAGCGCGGAGGGGAGAATTCCGATGGCTCCTGATCCGTTCCACTCCATTTCGAGAAGCGCCGGGTCGGCAAGAATGCGTTGCCTGCTTTGCGCGTGGGCATCGATTTCAATAGGGCCTGCCTCTATCCCTCGTGTAAGGCTGAGTGATCCGGCTGGCTTCTCGAAATGAGCGTCTGTGTCTTTGGTGCTGACGGCGTAGAACAGCAGGGACGCTTCTCCCGCCGCGACGGTATCGGTGCCGGCTTTGGTCAGCCGCAACGATGCCGTGAATGAGAGGGTGGGCTGCGTGTCGTCTGCATTCGCGGCGGCGCAGCCCAGACATATACCGCCTCCTTTCTCGAAAAACGCACCGTCGAAGACGACCTTCGCTCCGTTCGCCGAGTCATCGACCGAAGCGATGTCGATGCGCAGCTCTAAATTGCATGGATCGCCATCTGCATCGAGCACAACCGAGCGCCACGTGCAGACGGCGCACCCCGCCTGGGAGCCGTTTGCCTTGTTCGAACGCTTGATATCCACGACTATCGAGCCGTCCGTATTACGACGAAGGCATCCCGAGGTTGAGATCGCGGCCTGCGCGATCGAAAAACGCTTGCACGCAATGGCGCTCGACGGATTTGGGGCGGAACTTAGGGCTGCTGGTAAGGAGTCTGCCATGACGGGAGTCGCCCAAGCGGCGACAGGCGTTCCGGTTGCGAGCGCGCCGCAGAGTGCGACGACGGGCAAAAGGTTCTTCGATGCCATGGGGTCTCCTTAGCTAATTTAGTGCGGCCTGTCCATGTTTTGTTTCTGGCTGCGTTTGATGTGCAGACCGAGGCCGGCGGTTCCCGCGCCTGCTGCTGTGGCGCCTGCTGCCAAGAGCCATCGTCTGTCGCCTGTCTGCGCTAACGGTTCCTCGCGGTCGCCGCGGTCGAGCTCCGAGAGGTCGACCGTCACTTGCGTGGCGGCCTGCGCCTGTTCTTGCTGGGCAAAGGCCATGGCTGGCCCAAACGCTAGGATGCTGACGGCGGCGGCCAGGGCGACGGCCTTATGCCGTGTGCGCACCGGGCTCGACCGTCCAGGTGATCGTTGCAACCTGATCGCCTTCGCCGGTTACGCGGAAGATGTCGCGCGTGACGCGGGCGACGTTTCCGCTTGTCTTGAGCTTGATTTTGTCCTTGCCGCCGGCAATGCCCTGGTAACCCATGTCGAAGGCTGCGTTCTTGGAAAGATCGAGGCCCGTCCCCTGCATTGCGGCGCTGGCGTTCTGGAGTGCGCCGTCGGGGCCGACCTTAAAGTCGATGGAGTTCTGCGCGGTTCCGGCCTTGGCGTCGGCGGCAATGGTCCAGGTGTTCATGGCGTCGATCTTCATGTTGGTGACATGGATGCCGTAGGCCGAATGATTGTCGATGGTGGTCGCGTCTTCCGAGGGGCCCTGAAGCGTGCCGTCGGCCTTGGCGACGAAGGGAATAACCGTCGGAACTTTGAACTCAACGTTGTCGATCTGGGTCCTGACCATTACCTTTGTGGTTCCAACGCGCCCGGCTGCCATAGCTGGCGTCGGGGCGGCGCCCATTGCGAGCACGAGCGCGAGCCCTGCGCCCACGACGAGCGCTCTGGCTCCGTTCATGTTCCTGGTGATGTCCATGGTCGTTCCTTTCTATTCGCCGCGGGCCGTCCCCGCGATGATTGGACGAATGCTGGTGAATTGCGTGCGGTGCCGCGTCGGCTGAAAAAGCTAGTTCTCGGTTTGCTCAACCCGTACCTTGACACGTGTCGGATTGCCGTGGCTGTCGAGGGTCTTGGCATCGAGTGCCTGGATCTCGATGTACGCCTCGCCTTCTTTGATGTCGCCGGCGGGGCACGTCTCGATTGTCTTGCCGGTCTCGACCACACCGGATTCGTACATGGTCTCGTCGTTTTGGATGACGCGGAATCGCTGGGGAAATTTATTGTCTTGGACGTTTTGCACGTTGACGCGCAGCTTGCCGTCCTCCTGTAGCTGAGCGACCGGCGCGACCGAAATCGTCATCATGTTGTCGCGGACGATGGCATCGAGCTCATCTTGGATTTCTTGTCGCGATTTACCCTCTGCCGTCGTGACTGAGGCGCCCGCTTCGGGCACGGGCTGCGACTGCCAGGCGTATAGCCCTACGGCGATAAGGGCGCAGACGATAGCCAGACAGACAACGACGAGTTTCTTGCGACGCCCCAGTCCTGCGAGGCGGGGCGGCTTCTTCGCACTCATGCGGCGTCCTTGGTGGTGTAGGCACGTGCGAACGTGGACGGGTCCGCTCCAAAGAGCATGTGAAGCATCAGACGGCGCGAGTAGATGAGCTCGTCAAAGTCGTGAGGGAGCTCGATGTCGTGGATACGCGCGATGTGGTGGGCGAGCGCCGAGAACGACTCGGGGTCGCAGATAACATCGGTGGTGACGTGGTAGACCGCCGTATCGGGGAACGCCTCTTCGTCGAAAGGCAGGAGATAGGGATCGTCGTCGACCTCGATGGCGACGCCGTACTGGGGCCAGTAATATGCCATGGGAACCTCCCTGCTTCTGGGGCCAAAACTTCTATCGGTTTTGGCTGTCGACGCCGACCGTATCAGCCGCTACTTGACCAATTTCTGACCAAATGCTTGACGGATTGACATCTCCGCAGGTAAAAGGTGGAAAAAATTACTTCAACTTTTTTCGAGCGACAATCGAGCGGTCGGCGACGGCGGGGCGATATGTGTCAAAAGCATCGTCTGCCGAGGAAGCCTTGCCGTTCGCCGAATTGCACAAACGTAAAAATCGCCAATTATGGAGACGGTCTCGAACACGTCGACGAAACGATGCGGTAACATCTCCCTGCAAACACTGTAGTTAGCTAAAGGGGGAGTTCGCGTGTCTGCAACCATTAAACCCTTCACCGATGAGTTCGAAGAGTATGGCCGCGATGAATCTCGTGCATCGGGCGAAGCATCGAGCATCTCGTTTCCGACAACGGAAGACGAGGTCCGTGCCATTTTGGAAACGCTCCATGCCGAGCGTGTCCCGGTAACGGTTCAGGGCGCCCGAACCGGCCTTGCCGCCGGTGCCGTGCCCCACGGTGGGCATATCCTCAATACTTCCCGTATGAATCGCTACTTGGGCCTTCGCCGCGATGAACAAGGCCAATTTCTGCTGCGCGTGGAGCCGGGCGTTGTGCTCTCGGAGCTGCGTAAGCAGCTGAGCAAGAAGGTACTGCCGACCGCTGGTTGGGACCAGGCATCGCTTGAGGCCTACGAGGAGTTCCAAGAGTCCCCCGAGCAGTTCTTTCCCACCGATCCCACCGAGGCATCTGCCTGTCTGGGTGGCATGGCGGCATGCAACGCCTCCGGCGCCCGCAGCTACGCTTACGGCCCCATGCGCCTGCATATCACGGGACTCCACGTCGCGCTGGCTGATGGCGATTTGCTTGAGCTTCAGCGCGGCGAGGCTTTTGCCCAGGGCCGCCACCTGTCGCTCGTGACGGCAGAGGGCCGCACGCTCGAGCTTGATCTTCCTGACTACACCATGCCCAAGACCAAAAATGCTTCGGGCTATTTCGTTGCTGACGATATGGATGCCATCGATCTGTTTATCGGTGCGTGTGGCACACTCGGCGTCATCACCGAGCTCGAGATTGCCCTGCAGGCGGCGCCTGCGGTCGTTTGGGGTGTGAGCTGCTTCTTTGACAGCGAAGACAAGGCCGTGTCCTTCACCGATTCTGTGCGTCCCGTCCTGTCCCACGCGACTGCCATCGAATATTTCGATGCGGGCGCCCTGGATATCCTGCGTCGTCAGCGTGAGCAGTCGACCGCGTTCGCCTCGCTGCCGGCGCTCGACAAAGACGCCAAGGTCTGTGTCTACGTGGAGCTCGACTGCGACGACGAAGCCCAGGCGACTGAGGAGCTGTATCACTTGGGGTGGGTACTGGAGCTTGCGGGCGGCAGCGACGATGCGACATGGGTCGCGCGCACCGAGGTCGATCGCGAGTGCCAGCGGTTCTTCCGCCACGCGGTCCCCGAGAGTGTCAATATGCTCATTGACGAGCGTCGCCGCATCGACCCCACCATTACCAAGCTGGGATCGGATATGTCGGTGCCCAATGCGCGCCTTGCCGATGTCATGGCCCTCTATCGCCGCACGCTGGCCGAAAGCGGGCTTGAGTCTGCTGCCTGGGGACACATCGGGAACAACCATCTGCATGTGAACATCCTGCCGCGCGATGCGCAAGACTACCGCCGTGGTGGAGAACTCTTTGCCCAGTGGGCTTCCGAGGTCACGGCCATGGGCGGTGCCGTTTCTGCCGAGCACGGCGTCGGCAAGATCAAGGCGGGCTTCTTGGAGACGATGTACGGCCACGAGGCCATGGTCGAGTCGGCGCGTCTCAAACTCCAGCTCGATCCTGCCGGCCAGCTGGGTCGCGGCAACCTGTTTACGGAGAAGCTCTTGGATGAACTCGTCCAGAAAGGGGGCGCGTGAAGATGAGTGATTTCCATATGGTGGTGTGCGTCAAGGCGGTGCCCGGAAGCACCGAGGTCAAGATGGACCCCAAGACCAATACTATCGTGCGTGATGGCAGACAGGCGGTCATTAATCCCTTCGATGCAAGTGCCCTCGAATGTGCGCTAGCGCTGAAGGACGACTTTATCGGCTTTGGCATGGACGTGCGTGTGACGGTGGTGTCGATGGGCATCCCCGCGACCGAATCGCTACTGCGCGACTGCATCGCCCGAGGTGCCGACGACGCGCTGCTGCTGACCGACCGAGCCTTTGCGGGCGCCGATACCCTAGCCACCACCTATGCCCTCAAATGCGGCATCGAGGCACTCGATGAGGACTTTGACCTGCTCATCTGCGGCAAGATGGCAGTGGACGGCGATACGGCCCAGATCGGCCCCGAGCTGGCCGGCGCCTTTGGGATCCCCTGCGTGACCGACGTGAGCTGTGTGCAGAGCGCGGGATTTACGACGTGTGGCTCGCTGGCGCTCGTCCACGGCTGCGATGCCGGCGAGGAGACGGTGTACCTGGAGATGCCGTGTGCGATGACGACCGCCAAGGAGATTGGCCAGCTGCGCATGCCGAGTATTGCCGGTATTCGCGCGGCCGAGGATGCAGACGTGCGCGTGGCCAGCGCTGCCGACGTAAACGCCGATCCCTCGCGTTGCGGCCTTGCCGGATCACCGACGCAGGTCGTGCGCTCGTTTGTGCCCGACCGTGACCAAACGTGCGAGGCCGTTGAGGGAACGGCGTCCGAGCAGGCGGTAAAACTTGCCAAGATTATCGAGGGGATGGCATAGATGAGCGGGCTGATTATCGATAGCGAAGCCTGTATCGGCTGCGGTCGCTGCGTTCGCGCCTGCGCCTCGGGCGGCATTGTGGTGGAGGGCGAGCGCCCCAATCGCTGTGCCCGCGTAACCGACGGCTGTATCCTGTGCGGCGGGTGCGTCGACGCCTGCCCCGTCAACGCCATCTCGATCGAGCGCGACGAGGCTGCCGGCGCGGCAGACCTTGACGCATATCGAGACATTTGGGTCTTCGTGCAAACTGACGAGCACGATGCTGTGGCATCCGTGGCCTTCGAGCTCATGGGCAAGGGGCGCGAGCTTGCCGATGCACGCGGCTGTCGCCTGGTGGCGCTGATCGGCATGGGTTCCGAGGGCTCGCTCGGGGACCTCGAACACCTGGTTTGTGCCGGCGCGGACGAAGTTCTGGTCTGTCGTGACGAGCGCCTGTGCCAGAACGATGCGGAGGTCTACGCCCGGCTGATCTGCGATTTGGTGGCCGAGCGCAAGCCCGAGGCAATTCTGTACGGCGCGACCGCCTTTGGTCGCGAGCTGGCGCCTGGCGTTGCCGTGCGCCTGCAGACGGGCCTCACGGCCGACTGCACCGTGCTTTCTATGGATACGGAGACGGGTCTGCTGCAGCAGACGCGCCCGGCGTTTGGCGGCAACCTGATGGCCACCATTATCTGCCCCAACCACCGTCCTCAGATGGCAACGGTGCGCCCCGGCATCTTTAAGGCGCCCGAGTTTGACTATAGCCGCTCCGGCACGATTACCCAGGTAGTGCTTGCGGATGACGTTAAGGCCCGCGTCGAGATCTCGATTCCCGCCGAGGAGTGGGGACAGCAGGCCTCAATTGCCGATGCCGAGCGTCTGGTCGTGGTGGGCCGCGGCATCGGCTCCAAGAAGAATCTGCCCCTGATGCGAAAGCTCGCCGGTGCCCTGGGTGCCGAGCTTGGTTGCACGCGTCCCATTGTGGAGGCAGGCTGGTTGGAGTATCGCCACCAAATTGGCCAGACGGGCGTATCGGTCTCGCCCAAGCTCCTCGTGAGCATCGGTGTCTCGGGCGCTATCCAGCATCTCGCCGGCATCGGTGGGGCGGAGTGCATTGTCGCCATCAATGAGGACCCGGATGCCCCCATCTTTGGTGCCGCCCAGTACAAGGTCGTCGGCGATGCCGTTGAGATCGTTGAGGAGCTGCTGGCTCAGCTTGAGCGCTAAGCGCGCGTCAGCCAGTCGCGCATCTCGTCCTTTAGGCGGCTCCAGGTTGCCTGCGTGGCGGGGTCGGTAAAGGGCCGCGTAATGCCAAAGGGCGCGTCGAGCAGGCGGTGGATATCGCCCTGTTCGCGCGCCAGCGCGCGGCTCGCTGGATAGACGAGCTCAAACATAAAGCAGATGAGTCCCACCAGGTAGTCTGCGGGCTCATCGCGCTCATCGCGTGCGACGCAGCGGTGCTCGTCAAAGGCGGTAAGCGCCGGTGCCGAGAAGTGGCTGGCGAGAAATGCGTCCTCATCCACCTTAAGGATGGTCTCGACGGTGCTGTCGGCGATGGTGCGCATAATGTCGATCTTGTCACCATCGCGCACGATATCGCAGAAGCGCCGCGTACGCTCGTCGAGCTGCGCGGGTAGACGAAAATCGCTGTGATAGGCAATGCTCGCTCGGATGAGCTCATCTTCTGCCGGGTCATCGATAAAGTCGCGGATGCTCGTTACGGCGGGTGCATCGGCGGGATTCTCGCCAAAGAGGACCTCGATGCCCAGCGCTGCATGGCTCATGCTCTCGGCGTCCTTAAAGGTGTCCCAGCGCCGCAACTGCTCAAAGCGGCCCATATCGTGTAGCAGGCCGCAAAGCCATGCCAGGTCAATATCTTCTGACGACCAGCCCTGCTCGCGCGCTACGGCATCGCATGCCTCGGCCACGTGGTACGTATGCTCGATTTTGAGCGCGATGCGTGGGTTGGTGGCGTCGTAGGCATCGGTGTAGCTTTTGAAGGCCGCGCGCGCCCGGTCTCGATCGATAGCTGTCATAATGACTTCCTAAAAAGTTGTGTCTTTCGATCCGGTGGCAATTGTAGGCGAACTTTATTGCCACCGGTTGATATTTCTGCTGCGTTGCAAGGCGCGCTGCAGACGACTTACCAGAATGGGAGTGGCATGGTCCTTAGGTTCTTTAAAATCGTCTGGCCAGTGATGCTTACCTATGTTGCAATAGGCGCGCCGTGCGGAATGATCATGGGGCAGACGGGAATGGAGCCCTGGATGGTCTTTGCTCTGAGCAGCACGTTTGTGACGGGCAGCGGCCAGTTTATGATCTGCAATCTTTGGCTGGCGGGCGTACCGGCACCTTCGATTATCGCGAGCGTCGCCGCCATCTCCTCGCGCTTCGCTCTTTACTCGGCATCGATCGCACCCCATCTGGCGGGCGCCTCGAAGCGTCAGACGCTGGCTGTTGCCGCGACGCTCACCGAGGAGGCATACGGCATCTCGCTTGCCAGGCTGGTTGAGGGGGAGGATTGGGGCCCGCGCGAATCCTTCGTGCTCAACGTGATCCTCATCGCGACATGGGGCGCTTCGTGCACGATGGGTGCCATCGTCGGTGCCGTTGTCGATGTTCCCACCGCTATTGCGAGTTTCGTCTGCACGTCACTCTTTATCTGTCTACTCTTTTCGCAGCGGCTGTCGCGCGGCAACGTTGTCGCGGCGGTTTCGGGCGCGGTGTCCGTCGCCGTATGCAAGTTCTTGGGCCTCACGAATATTGCCGTGCCGGCAAGCGTCGTGGTCGGCATTGCCATTGCGCTGGCGTGCGATGCTGTATTAGACGGAAGAGGTGCCCGCGATGCCCGTTAACGAGTTCTTGGTTCTGTGGCTGTCGTCGTGGGCTGCTATCGCGTTCTTTCGCATCGCGCCGGCGTTTGCCTTGCGCGGGAGAACGCTGTCGCCCCGCATTACCGAGGCCCTGGGTTATATCCCGCCCGCTGCCTTTGCCGCGCTGGTCGCCAACGACTTGGTGAGCCCCGGCGCGTTCGACGCGGGACCCTGGCCTGCCTTGGTTCCCTGGATTGCGGCCGCCGGCGTCGTGGTCGTGGCGGTCAAGACAAAATCGATGCTGTGGTGCTGCGTCTCGGGCATCGTACTCTATATCGTCTTGAGCCTTATATAGGGGTGGCGTCGCGGGCGCCGAATCTCGTTCCATCCCAACTTGTCGAGTTTTTCACCGAGCTGGTCTATTTCTTCTGGTACCATGGTCAAACTTTACTGTAGCAAAGCGTGACGTGGGCTTTTGTACCCCGTCAGCGGAAATGGGGGTTTCATGGCACAGGAAGCAACCGCCAACGAGCAAAAGAAATTCAAGGTCCCGCGCATCCCGGGCGACATCATGATTTATCCGATGATCGTCGGTCTTTTGCTCAACACCTTCTGCCCGCAGGTTTTTGAGATCGGCGGATTCTTTACGGCTGCCTGCCGCGGTGGCTCCAATACCATCGTCGCCGCGATCCTGCTGTTTGTGGGCGCCGGCATCAGCTTTAAGTCCACGCCGGGCGCTATCAAGACCGGCATCGTCGTGCTGATTCCCAAGCTGGTCGTCGCAGCGGCTCTCGGCCTGGGCGTGGCATATTTCTTTAACGACAACTTCCTGGGTCTGAGCTCCGTGTCTATCATCGGCGGCATCACGTTTTGCAACATGGCGCTCTATACGGGCATCATGGGCGAGTTCGGTGATGAGTCTGAGCAGGGCGCCGTCGGTATCCTGTTCTTTACGGCCGGCCCCGCCGTCACGATGATCATCCTCGGTGTTTCCGGCCTCGCCAACATTCCCATTGGCACCATTATCGGCTCCATCTTGCCACTCGTTATTGGCATGGTTCTGGGCAACCTGTTCCCGTTTATCAAGAACCTGCTGGTTCCCGGTGCCAATCCCGCGATTGCCGTCATCGGATTTCAGCTCGGTGCGTCCATGAGCCTGTCGAGCTTTATCACCGGCGGTATTTCCGGCATCTTGCTGGGCCTTGTCACGCTGTTTGTCGTCGGTCCCATCACCTTTGCGTTCGAGCGTCTGTGCGGCGGCAATGGCAAGGCCGCTGTGGCTTGCTCCACCATTGCCGGCACGGCTATGACCACACCGGTTGCCCTCGCCGAGGTCGCACCGCGCTACGCCGAGCTTGCGCCCACCGCGTACGCTCAGATCGCCACCGCCGTTATCATCACGGCGATCATGGCTCCGATTCTGACTGGCTGGGTCGACAAGAAGTTCTGCCAAGGCAAGGAGGATCTGTCGCCTGTCGGTGTCGAGGCCATCGAGGAGGCCGTCGCGGCTGACATCGATGGCGAGTAGCAATCGATACCCATCAATGATGCCGGCGTGTGCAATTCGCGCCGTATGGGCGCCCGAACAGAAACTGTTTTGCAGTGATGTTCGGGCGCTCTGCTATTATCCCCTTTACCCCTGCGGAGTAAAGGGGTGTTTATTGCCCTGATTCGAATTGGGCGATTCTGACCACTTGGGTATTGAAGGGATGGCGCTAGTGGTTAAGGCACTCAAGATTGAGATATTCGTGCTATGCATGATTGTTCTTATCGGGCTTGCCGTGCGAAGTCGTCGCTCCTTGTTCTCGAGCACCCAGCAGCTATTGTTTAGCATGCTGGGCTACACCTCTGCCGCGTACATATTATTCGATATGATCTGGACGCTTTCGGACGGTGTGGACGGCACGTTGGGCATTGCTGCCAACTGGATTTCCAACGCGGTTTCGTTTTCGCTCTTTGCTATCGCGTGTCTCATTTGGTTTATCTATTCCGAGACGGTGCAGGGTTCTCGCCTTTTGACCTCGCGCTATAGGGTGGTGCTTGTTGCGTTGCCTACGGCTCTGGTGGTCGTGCTGGCGTTTACCAGTTACTGGACGCACGCCCTGTTCTATATCGATTCGCAGGGCGTGTATCGTCGCGGCTTTGCCTATATGATCCAGCCCATCGTCAGCTACTGTTACGTTATACATACGTCCCTGCATGCATTTGTGCAATCTCGCAGGGTCGAGAGCCTGCAGACGAAGGCCATCTATCGAACCTTGGCATTTTTCGCCATTCCGGCCCTGGTGGGCGGTACCTTTCAGGTCGTATACTCGGTGCCCGGCCTTTGTGTCGGCATAATGATTAGCATGTTGCTGCTCTACATCATCTACCAGGAGCAGCTCATCTCGACCGACCCGTTGACTGGACTTAACAATCGCAACCGTTTTGAGACCTATATGCTGTCGCTCTTCTCAAATGTGGATCAGGCCGAAGATGTATATCTGCTTATGATGGACGCCGACGGCTTTAAGCAGATTAACGATCGCTATGGGCATGTGGAGGGCGACCACGCTCTTCAGGTCATATCCGCTGCGCTCAAAGAAGTCTGCTCGGCGTCTGGCGGCTTTATCGCACGTTATGGTGGCGATGAGTTCGTGGTGCTCCAAAAGGCAGTGGCGGAACAGGATATCATGCATCTGTGCGCGACAATCAACGATGAGCTCGCGCGCGCCGAGGTTCCGTATCTGTTGCGGATGTCCATCGGCTACGCACGGGTTGGTGATGGCGTCGATACCTGGCAAGACTTGCTTCGTGCTGCCGACGCGGAGCTCTACCGCGTAAAGCGCGAGAAGAAGAAAGCCGGCGTTCAGATACGCTAGGAAAAGGGGCACACGACCGTTGCGATGGTCGTGCGCCCCTTTTGCGTTTGTGGGGGCCACCGGTCATAATGCCCAGGCGCGGTGCGGCAAGACGGGCGTCTGCCGCCGCGACTCGGTGCGAAATCAACGAGAACCAGTGCATTCCATTAAGCTAAAGTGTGTGAAGGCTCTCCCTAAAAAGGTGAGCTCTCTAGGCTTTTTTGGGTTTGTTGACGATGATGATGCCGCTGCAGACCAAGAGCAGGGCAACGATGACAGTAACGGGGCTCGTGCCGGCGCCCTCGCCAAGCAGCAGTGCGCTCAGCAGTACGCCAAAGACCGGGTTCATAAACCCAAAGACCGAGACGCGGCTGACGGGGTTGACGGCAAGCAGGCGCGACCACAGCGAGTAGGCGACCGCGGAGATAAGCGCCATGTAGATGATGAGCACGATGGCGGGGACAATCGCCGTGGGGGAGAGCGCGCCACCCATCAAAAAGCCGATGGCGGTGAGGACCAGGCCGCCGACCAAGAACTGCCACCCGGCAAGCAAGACGCCGTCGTGCTTGCGCGAGAAGATGCCGATCAGGCAGGTCGAAAGAGCACCCGCGACAGTGGAGGCTAGGATAAAGCCCTCGCCATCGAGCCTGAAGCCAAAGGTGCCATCTGCGCCCGAGAGGTTGACGAGCGCGACGCCGGCAAAGCCCAGCGCACAGCCAAGCACCTTGGCCGTATTGAGCTTCTCGGTGTGAAATGCCAGGGCGGCAAAGAGGATTGCGAGGAAGTTGGCGCTGGCCTCGATGATGGAGCTCGACATGGCGCTGGCGCACGAGAGGCCCAGATAGAAAAAGAAGTACTGCCCGATAGTCTGGAAGAGCGACAAGACAAAGATGGGCTTGATGTCGCGAGCCTGCGGAATGAGGGGGCGGCGTTGGGCCGCACTCATCCCAACGATAACCAGGGCGCCGGCAAGCGTGAAGCGCAAGCCCGCAAAGAGCAGCTGCGAGGCGCTATCGTGCGCCGGGATACCAAAGAGTGCGTAGCCGATCTTGATGCAGGGAAACGCCGATCCCCAGAGTGCACAGCAAACAAGACAACCCAGGATGAGTCCGGGCAGGGTGGCGAGATACGGCTTGCGGCTTTCCATGATGTCCTTCCTGCATGCGCGAAGCAAAAAAGAACCCGCCACCGGATGTGTCGGTGGCGGGTGTTGTTACCCGAGGGGATTGTACCCGATGGGAAAGGTTTAAGCGAAGTAGGCCACGCCGCTCTCAAAGATCGGCATGAACTTATCGCCGGGGACATGCTCGGGCACGTTGCGGTACAGGTTGTCGCCGCGACGCTCGGCATGGCCCATCTTGCCCAGGACGCGGCCGTCGGGGCTCGTGATGCCCTCGATGGCGAGTGCGGAGCCGTTGGGGTTGACAGAGAGATCCATGCTGGGCTTGCCGTTCTCGCCCACGTACTGCGTGGCGACCTGGCCGTTGGCGATCAGCTGGGCGAGCACTTCGTCATTGGCGACAAAGCGGCCCTCGCCGTGGCTGATGGCGACGGTGTAGGGGTCGTCCAGGCTGCACTGCGACAGCCACGGGGACAAGTTGGACGAGATGCGGGTGCGCACCAGACGGCTCTGGTGGCGACCGATGGTGTTGAACGTCAACGTGGGCGCATCGGGCGTGGCGTCGACGATGTCGCCGTAGGGCACCAGGCCGAGCTTGATCAGGGCCTGGAAGCCGTTGCAGATGCCCAGCATCAGGCCATCGCGGGCCTTGAGCAGGTCGCGGACTGCCTCGGTGACCTCGGGAGCGCGGAAGAACGCCGTGATGAACTTGGCAGAGCCGTCGGGCTCGTCGCCGCCCGAGAAGCCGCCGGGGATCATAACGATCTGGCTTGCACGGATGCGGCGGGCAAGCTCGCGGGTGCTCTCGGCGACGGCCTCGGGCGTGAGGTTGTTGATCACGAAGGTGTCGGCCTCGGCACCGGCGGCACGGAAGGCGCGGGCGCTGTCGTACTCGCAGTTGTTGCCGGGGAACACGGGGATGATCACGCGCGGGCGGGCGATCTTGGCGCCGCCGTACACGTGGATATCCTTGGCGCGGAAGTCGATGGTCTCGACCTCGGGGGTCTCGCCGGCGCTGCGGTAGGCGAAGACGCCCTCGATGCCGCTCTCCCAGGCCTCCTGGAGCTCGGCGAGCTCGATGACCTCGGAGCCGGTGTCGATGACATAGCCCTCGACGGTGGTGCCCAGGGGCTCGACGACAACGCCGTCGGCGACCTCGGGCAGCTCGGCATCCTCGGCGAGCTCGACGATAAAGCTACCGTAGAGCGGGGTGAAGAGGCTCTCCACGTCCACATCCTCGGCAAGCTCGATACCGATCTGGTTGCCGACGCACATTTTAAAGAGGCTCTCGGCGCCGCAGCCGTAGCCGGGCGTGGAGATGGCCAGGGCGTTGCCGTTGGCGGTGAGCGCCTCGACGGCGTCAAACGCGGCGAGCAGCTGCTGGGCGTCGGGGCGGTAATCCTCGCCGTAGGTGGCGGGGGCGATGCGGACGACGCGGTGCGTGAGGCCCTTGAACTCGGGCGAGACGGCGCGGGCGGCCTTGCCCACGGCGACGGCGAAGCTGATCAGGGTCGGCGGAACGTTGAGCTCGCCGGTCTCGTCCTCAAACGAACCGCTCATGGAGTCCTTGCCGCCGATGGCACCGGCACCCAGGTCGACCTGAGCCATAAGGGCACCCAGGACGGCAGCCATGGGCTTGCCCCAGCGCTCTGCTTCGGTGCGCAGGCGCTCGAAGTACTCCTGGAAGGAGAGGTAGGCGCGCTTGTGCTCAAAGCCGGCGGCAACGAGCTTGGCGATGGACTCGACCACGGACAGGTAGGCGCCCGCAAACTGGTCGGCCTCCATCAAATAGGGGTTGAAGCCCCATGCCATGGCACTCGCTGTGGTGGTCTCGCCGTCCACGGGGAACTTGGCGACCATGGCCGAGCTCGGGGTGAGCTGCGTCTTGCCGCCAAAGGGCATGAGCACGGTCGCGGCGCCGATGGTGGAGTCGAAGCGCTCGGAAAGGCCCTTGTTGGAAGCGACGTTGAGGTCGGTGACGAGCGAGGTCATGCGCTCGGCGAGCGTGGTACCGGCCCAGCTGGGCTGCCACACACTGCGGGCGCAGACGTGGGCGACCTGGTGCTTGGGCGCACCGTTGGAGTTGAGGAACTCGCGGGACAGATCGACGATGGCGACGCCGTTCCAGGCCATGCGCATGCGCGGCTCGGCGGTAACCTCGGCGATAACGGTCGCCTCCAGGTTCTCCTCGGCGGCGTAGCCCATGAACTCCTCGACGTCACCGTCGGCGACGGCGCAGGCCATGCGCTCCTGGGATTCAGAGATGGCGAGCTCGGTGCCGTCAAGACCGTCGTACTTCTTGGTCACGGTATCAAGGTCGACATACAGGCCGTCGGCAAGCTCGCCTACAGCGACCGAGACACCGCCGGCGCCAAAGTCGTTGCAGCGCTTGATCAGACGGCAGGCATCGCCGCGGCGGAACAGGCGCTGCAGCTTGCGCTCGACCGGGGCGTTGCCCTTCTGGACCTCGGCGCCCGATGTCTCGATGGACTCGGTGTTCTGGGTCTTGGAGGAGCCGGTGGCACCGCCGATGCCGTCACGGCCGGTGCGGCCGCCCAACAGGATGATCTTGTCGGTGGGGGCGGGGCACTCGCGACGCACGTGGTTTGCCGGGGTAGCGCCCACGACGGCGCCGACCTCCATGCGCTTGGCGACGTAGCCGGGGTGATAGAGTTCGTTGACCTGACCGGTGGCAAGGCCGATCTGGTTGCCGTAGCTGGAGTAGCCGGCGGCAGCAGTGGTCACGAGCTTACGCTGCGGCAGCTTGCCCTCGAGCGTCTCGGACACGGGGACGGTGGGGTCGCCGGCGCCGGTGACACGCATGGCCTGGTACACGTAGCTGCGGCCCGACAGCGGGTCGCGGATGGCACCGCCCACGCAGGTGGCGGCACCGCCGAAGGGCTCGATCTCGGTCGGGTGGTTGTGGGTCTCGTTCTTAAAGAGGAACAGCCAGTCCTGGTCCTCGCCGTCGACATCGACCTTCACCTTGACGGTGCAGGCGTTGATCT
Source organism: uncultured Collinsella sp. (assembly GCA_900543275.1). Lineage (GTDB taxonomy): Bacteria > Actinomycetota > Coriobacteriia > Coriobacteriales > Coriobacteriaceae > Collinsella. Next base: position 25,946 of record UQQL01000019.1, read on the forward strand.
CCTCGGACTCGTCGACATCGGTCATGACGCCGGTCTTCTTGAGGTACTTGGCGCCGATGGTGCCCATGTCCATGAGGCAGACGGGCTTGGTGTCGCGACCGAGTTCGTGGCGCATCTCCATGTAGCGGTCGAAGGCCTGCTGCACCACGGCGTCGTCGATCGTCACGTCGTCCAGGACGGTGCCGAAGGTGGTGTGGCGGCAGTGATCGGACCAGTAGGTGTCGATCACGCGGATCTCGGTGATGGTGGGGTCGCGATCCTCATCGCGGAAGTACTGCTGGCAGAAGGCGATGTCCGCCTCGTCCATGGCAAGGCCGCGCTCGGAAATAAAGGCGGCAAGGCCGGCTTCGTCGAGCTCGCGGAAACCGTCGAGCACCTCGACGGGCTGGGGCTCGGGGGTCTCCATGTACAGCGTCTCGGGCAGGTCGAGCGAGGCGATGCGCGCCTCGACGGGGTTCACCACGTAGTGCTTGATGGCATCAATGGCGGCCTCGTCCAGAGCGCCCGAGATCATATAGACCTTGGCGGAGCGCACGGCGGGGCGCTCGCCCTGGCTGATGAGCTGCACGCACTCGCTGGCGGAGTCGGCGCGCTGGTCAAACTGGCCAGGCAGGAATTCGACGGCAAAGACGGCGCCATCGCTTGCGGGGAGCTCGTCGTAGGTCACATCGACCTGGGGCTCGCTAAAGACGGTCGGCACGCAGGACCGGAAAAGCTCCTTGTCGATGCCCTCGACGTCGTAGCGGTTGATAATCCTCAGGGCCTCGATGCCCTTGATGCCGAGAATTTCGGTCAGCTCGCCCTTGAGCTGCTGAGCCTCGACGTCGAACCCGGGTTTCTTCTCCACGTAGATACGAGAGACCATTGGTTCCTGCCTTCCTGATCGGTTGGGCGTACGGTACGGTATGCGGCAGCGGTCGGTTTGCGGGGTCTGCCCTGCGGTCGCCTTGAGCCACATGTTTGTAAACCTCACTATGATACGACAGCTCGCGGCGCGTTGAGGACGGCGAGGGTGCTACAGTGAAGCGCAAACAAGAGAAAGGCATCACATGGCATTCGTTTCGCTCGCCATCATCGCACTCGTGGCCTTTGCGAGTCCTTTTATCGCCTCCGCGATTCCCGGAAAACCCGTTCCCGAGACGGTCTTTTTGCTCGTGCTCGGCGCGGTACTGGGACCCCATATGCTCGGCGTCATCCATGTAGATGCTGAGGTCTCGCTTGTGTCCGAGCTGGGCCTGGCCTTTTTGTTCCTGCTTGCCGGCTTTGAGATCGACCCCAAGAGCATCACGGGCGTCGAGGGGCGCTACGGCTTGGCGACGTGGGTCGTCACGTTTGGTATCGCCTGGCTTGCCGTGCGCTTTACCCCGTGGTTCTCAGTCAGTCATTTCGACGGTATCGCCGTGACGCTTGCCCTCACTTCGACGGCGCTCGGTACGCTTGTGCCCATCATGCGTGAGCGCTCGCTCACCGGCACGCGCGTGGGCGACTCGATTCTCGCGTATGGCACTTGGGGCGAGCTCGGTCCCGTGCTCGCCATGTCGGTGCTGTTGTCTGCC
>UQQL01000020.1 GCA_900543275.1 uncultured Collinsella sp.
CCGCTGACCGGTGGACGGCACCGAGCCGTCGGATGACTTGAAGAAGGGGGAGGCCGCGAGGCCTCCCCCTTTTTTGCGTTTTATAAAGAGCTGTAATACAAGAACTCGCCTTCTTTTAGCTTGTCTTACTGTTTGGCTGTATTTTGAGTCCTTCTTTTGTATTTGCGCGATAATAACTCCCATTGGCGTTAGGGAGGACTTGATGTTTACCGTTTTTGTCTTGGGCAATATTGCTTCGGGTAAGTCGACTGCCTGCCGCTATCTCGAATCTCATGGCGCCATGCTTATCGATCTGGACGAGCTTGCCAAATCGCTGTATGTGCCAGGCTCCGATATCGTCAATGCCCTCGCGGAAGAATTTGGCTGGGATATTTTGGATGAGGAGGGCGGCATTCGCCGCAGCATCCTCGCTTCTCGAGCTTTCGCTTCTCCTGATTCGGTCGCACGGCTCAATGACCTTGTGCACCCCGTTCTCATTGAACAGCTTTCGCTTAGGATTCTCGATCCGGTTTGTTGTACGGTTTCATCTCCCCGTTATCCCTTTGCGGTTGTCGAGGTTTCTGCTCCGACTGGTTTTGAGGATGCATTTGGCTTGGCTGATGAAATTCTGGTCATCAGCGCCCCTTTGTCAGTTCGTCGCGAGCGTGCTATTCAGCGTGGCATGGAGCCATCTGATTTCGATGCCCGTTCTGCTTGCCAGCCCGATGAGTCTGCGCTGTGCAATCTCGCTACAACGGTGATTGATAATGCCGCAGGCGATAATTCGCTCTTTGAGCAGCTTGACTCATGGCTTGCATGCCATGGGTTTATAGACACTGCGAATAAGGAGGATGCCGATGCCTAAGACACGTTTCTTTGCGTGGTATCGCCTTATACCGCTGGCTGCCGTTTTTGCCTTCGGCCTTATCTCATTCGTTTACTCGTGTGCTCCTGCGGCTTTCTTTAAGCCGCTGTATCCCATTGACTACGAGGCGTATGTAAAGCAATCTAGTATTTCGCATAATCTGGATCCGTATCTGGTGTGCGCTGTCATTAAGTCGGAATCGAATTGGGATCCCGAGGCTGAGTCGAATCAGGGTGCTCAGGGATTGATGCAGCTGATGCCCGAGACTGCCCAGGATATGATCGCCAAGGGTCTTGTCGACGGTGGGGGGTATTCGGCCGACAACCTTAACGATCCTGCTACGAATATCGAGTTTGGCTGCGCGTACCTCTCGTATCTCTTAACGTATTTCAACGGGTCGACGGATAGCGCTATTGCCGCATATAACGCCGGCATGGGCAATGTGGATGGTTGGGCGCAGCAGAGCACCTCGCTTCACAATGCGATTACCTTCCCCGAGACGCAGGCTTATCTGATTCGCGTCAATAATGCCTGGGTTCGCTATAAGACGCTCTATCCCGATCGGTTCGTATAGGACTAAGCCCACCTCCTGCGTATACTGCAGATGTATGAGTTAGGAGTATCCATGGCGGAATTTGAAGTAGAACGCGTTGGTGGTGAACTTAAGCGCTTTGGCGTTGAGGGCGCTGAGGTGCCGTTTGAAGTCGTTTCTCCCTATGAGCCTGCAGGTTCTCAGCCTAAGGCCATTGAGTCGCTTGTGCAGGGTGTGAGGGACGGAGATCGCTATCAGGTTTTGCTGGGCGTGACTGGTTCGGGCAAGACCTTCACGATGGCTAAGACTATTGAGGCCCTGGGGAAGCCGACGCTGGTCATGGCTCCCAATAAAACGCTCGCCGCTCAGCTTGCGAGCGAGCTCAAAGAGTTCTTTCCCAACAACGCTGTGGTCTACTTTGTCTCGTACTACGACTACTATCAGCCCGAGGCGTATGTGCCGCAAAGCGATACATATATCGAGAAAGACTCCTCGATTAACGAAGAGGTCGAGATGCTGCGACATCAGGCGACCGCCTCGTTGCTCTCTCGACGCGATGTAATCGTCGTTGCTTCGGTGTCCTGTATCTACGGTATCGGCTCTCCCGAGGACTATGCGGGGCTGGCGCCGAATGTCGACAAGAAAGTGCCGCTCGAGCGCGATGACTTTATCCATGCACTTATCGACATTCAATATGATCGCAATGACTATGACCTAGCGCGCGGCACGTTCCGCGTGCGCGGTGATGTCGTCGACGTGTATCCGCCTTATGCCGAGCATCCGTTGCGGTTTGAGTTCTTTGGTGACGAGGTCGAGCTGATTGCCGGGATCGATGAGGTTACCGGTGAGATGCTTCGTGAGTACGAGGCCATCCCCGTATGGCCGGCCTCGCATTACGTGACCGAGAAGCCAAAGGTCAAGGCCGCTCTGAAATCAATCAGTGAAGAGTGCGAGAAGCGTGTGGCCGAGCTCAAGGCGACTGATAAGTTGCTCGAGGCACAGCGTCTGCAGCAGCGTACCGACTATGATCTCGAGATGCTCGAAACGATGGGCTTTTGCAACGGCATCGAGAACTACTCGCGTCATCTGGACGGGCGTAAGCCGGGTGAGCCGCCGTTTACCTTGATTGACTACTTTCCCAAGGACATGCTCTGCATCATCGACGAGAGCCATGTGACGGTGCCGCAGATTCGCGGTATGCACGAAGGCGACCGATCGCGTAAAGTGACCCTGGTGGAGCATGGTTTTCGCCTGCCCTCGGCGCTCGACAACCGTCCGCTTCGCTTCGATGAGTTTGAGGCAAGGATACCCCAGTTTATCTATGTTTCGGCCACACCGGGCGACTACGAGCTGCGGGTGAGCCAAAACGACGTGGAGCAGATTATTCGTCCGACCGGTCTGCTCGACCCCAAGATCGATGTGCGTCCGGTTCGTGGGCAGATTGACGATCTTGAGGACGAGATTCGCGAGCGCGTTGCCCGCAAGGAGCGCGTACTGGTGACCACGCTCACCAAGCGCATGGCCGAGGATCTGACCGACCATCTGCTTGATGCCGGCATTAAGGTCAATTACATGCACTCCGATACAGCGACGATGGACCGTGTCGAGATCCTGCGAACGCTGCGCGAGGGAAAGATTGATGTTCTCGTTGGCATCAACCTGCTTCGCGAGGGCTTGGATCTCCCCGAGGTCTCACTGGTGGCAATTCTCGATGCCGATAAGGAAGGCTTCTTGCGCAACCGCCGTTCGCTGATTCAGACGATTGGCCGCGCGGCCCGTAACGCCGATGGCGAAGTCATCATGTATGCAGACGTTGTGACCGATTCGATGAAAGAGGCCATCGAGGAGACGCAGCGCCGTCGCGAGATTCAGATGGCATATAACGAAGAGCATGGCATTGTGCCCAAGACGGTGCGCAAGGCCATCAACGACATCTCAAGTTTTATTGCCGAGGCCGAAAAAACCGTGGGTTCCAAGGGACGCTCGAAGGGCGACTCTCTTGGCCATGGCGCATTCTATACGCCCGATGAGTCGGGCGAGGGTGGCGTGCCGGAAACGGTGGCGCCCGAGCAGACACTTGCGGAGCAGTTGGAAGAACTGCCGCATGACGAGCTCGTGCGGATCGTCGAAACCATGGAAGAGGATATGCGTAACGCTTCTGCCGCCATGGACTTTGAGGAGGCGGCGCGCCTGCGCGATGCCGTCGTTCAGATTCGGGCGATGCTCGAGGGTGCGTCTGAGGACGAGACGATCGAGCGCTTACGTTCGCAGGCTCGCAAGGGTTCCACGTTCGCATCGGGCAGAAAACGCCAGGGTGCACGGTTTAAGAAATAGCGAACATGCCCCGAGTTCCCTGCGGAGCTCGGGGCATGCGTCTTTTGCGCGCTGGAATTCGTGCGTTAGAGGTCTGCGATCAGGGCTTCGGCACAACGGATGCCGTCGGTGGCGGCGCTCATGATGCCGCCGGCATATCCAGCTCCCTCACCGCAAGGGTAGAGGCCCGGGGTCGACACGGCATGGCATGTTCGGTCTCGGGTGACGGTGACCGGTGAGCTCGAGCGAGTCTCCACGCCGGTAAGGACAGCATCGGAGCGGTCGTAGCCTCGTAGCTTTTTTCCAAGTAGGGGAAGTCCCAGGCGGAGCGACTCGACGATATGCTGCGGCAGGGCTTCGTCAATTGCCGTCCAGGTCACACCGAGCGGATAGGTGGGCTTTACCTTTCCGGGCGCCTTGCTGGCGCGTCCTGCGAGGAAATCTCCGACGAGCTGTGCCGGTGCGTTCCAGTTGGAACCGCCCAGGCGGTAGGCGGCCGCCTCGCAGGCGCGCTGGAGCTCGATGCCGGCGAGTGGGTCATCGTTGGGAAGGTCCTCAGGCGTGACGTTAACGAGCAGGGCGGCATTTGCGTTGCGTCCGTCGCGGGCATTGAGACTGGCGCCGTTGACGCACAAGTGGCCCTGCTCGGAAGAGGCGGCGACAACCTGCCCGCCGGGACACATGCAAAACGAGAACACGCTGCGGCCGTTGGGAAGATGGGCGACGAGCTTGTAGGGGGCTGCTCCGAGGGCAGGATGTCCCGCCGAGGCTCCGAATTGGGCTCGGTCGATGTCGCGCTGCGGATGCTCGATGCGAACGCCCATGGCAAAGGTCTTTTGTGCGAGGACCACGTTGTGGTCCTTAAGGAGCTCAAAAATATCGCGAGCAGAATGCCCGCAGGCGAGGATGAGGTGCTTTGTCTCGATTGGCTCGCAAGCGGTGTCTTGGGACGATTGGACATCAATACCGGTGATGGCGCCAGACGCGTCGATGCGAATGTCGACGAGCTTCGTTCGATAACGGACGACACCTCCGAGCTGCTCGATGCGCTGGGATATAGCGGTGACGACCGTGGGAAGGATGTCGGAGCCAATGTGCGGCTTGGCATCCCACAGAATATCGCGGGGCGCACCCGCCTCGACGAAGGTTTCGAGGATAAGGCGATGGGCGGGATTTTTGGTTCCCGTATTGAGCTTGCCGTCCGAGAAGGTCCCCGCGCCGCCCAGGCCAAACTGGATATTGCTCTCGGGGTCGAGGATGCGCTCCTTTAGAAAGAGGTCGATCGCCTGCGAGCGGCGAAATGCCGGGTCGCCGCGCTCGATGAGCAAGGGCTTAAGACCTGCTTCGGCGAGCGTAAGCGCAGCGAAAAGGCCGGCGCATCCGGCGCCGACAACGACAGGGCGTTCTTGAGGTGCATCGGAGGCGGGGGAGGGGAATGAAGGCTCATCGTCTTCTATCGCGCGTACGCGCGAGCGGTCACGCTCGGCAACGCTGTCGACCGCTTCTCGCTCGAGGTGGGGACTAGTCAGCTCAACACGAAAGCTCAGGATAAAATGGACGTCTCGTTTTTTGCGAGCGTCGATTGACTTGCGGTGGAGCTCGATGGACTTGATCTCGGAGTCCTTGCAACGTAGGACGCGCTTGGCGACTCGCTTGCCAACAATGAGACAGGCATTTTCATCGTCGGCTTCATCGAGCGACGCGTTGACTTGGGTGATTTCGATCATCGAGGTCTCCTTAGAGGCAAGAAAGAGGTCGTCCGGTATCCCAGACGGCCCGAATGCGTTTTTGATTATAGACTGCGCGGCTACAGGCTGCTTGCAGCGCGAATGCCCGAGATCCAGGCCCACGCAAGGTTAAAGCCTCCGCAATCGGCGTCGATGTCGAGCGCTTCACCGCAGACGTAAAGCGGGGCGTCGACAACGCTGCGCGCGCGTAGGCTGGGTGTTGAGATGCTCTCGACAGATACGCCACCACGCGTGACCTGCGCTGAGCGCTCCTCGGCTGTTCCCTTGACGAGCAACTTAAAGTGCTTGAGGATCGAGACCAGGTGGATGACATCGTTGGAGCCTGGATGGCACTGCTCGAACGCTGTGCAGACGACGCGGGAGAGTTGCGGCGCGAGCATGCCGTCGAGCCAACGGGGATCGCGGGGCGAAAAGCCGCCGAGCAGCTCAACGCGCCGGTTGAGCGTATCGAGCAACTCGTCTTTGGAGAGGTCGGGGAAAACGTCGAGCAGGATCGTATCGCCGTGCTGGATACGACGAGAGAGGTTGAAGACAGCGACGCCCGAGATACCGAAGGTTCGAAACAGCACTTCACCGTCTTCGTGCCAGAGCTCATTATGATTGCGGGCGAGCGTCAAGCGGGCGCGGACGCGCAGGCCATCCAACGTCTTGAGCGCCGCCCGATCGCCAAAGACCGTTGCCGATACGGGGCAGAGGACGGGGCGCAGCGAAGTGAGGGGGAGGCGAAACGTATCGGCGATACCGGTGGGGTTGCCGCCCGTGGCGATAATTACGGCATGTGCCTGCAGGGCCACGTTCTTGCGAGGGACATCAGCGAGCGCTTTCCGAAGCGAGCGGAGCTCCGATTTTCGGTCGTCGTGCTTTTTTGCCTTGAGCGCCCGCGCTGGACGGTCTATTTGGAGTGCCCAGCCTTCGGAAGCTTTGTGCGCCGAGGCAACGTAGGCTCCGCAGATTAAGGTGATACCTAGGCGGTCGCAAACGTTGAGAAGCGCGTCGCGCACCGATTCGGCGCGAAGGGAGCGCGGGTACAGCCGGCCTTCCTCGGAGGTTGTCATGATGCCCAGCGAGGAGAAGAAACCCATAAGCTCTTGTTCGGGCTGGAGGCCCATGACGGATTCGACGAATGCGGGGTGGTTATACCGCTGAGGATCAATTGATTCGTTGGAGAGGTTGCAGCGGCCGTTACCGGTCGCAAGGAGCTTGAGGCCGCAGGCGACATCGCGCTCAACGATGCAGACGCTTTTGCCAGCGCGTGCGGCCGTAATGGCGGCGGCGAGGCCTGAAGCCCCGCCGCCGATTACCAAGACGTCATAGAAGGCGCTCGCGTTCACTTAGGCCTCGTCGGTCTCGTGCGGGGTAATAGCCTCGACGGCAGAGACTGCCTTGGGCAACATGCCATCGGGCAGCGCGGTCTCGACCTCGCCCTTATCGCAGGCCTCGGCGAGTACCGGATTAATGGGAAGCTGGCCCAAGATGTCGAGGTTATAGCGCTCTGCGACCTCGGGGAGCTTGCTCTTGCCAAAGACCTCGATCTTCTTGCCGCAGTCGGGGCACTCAATATAGCTCATGTTCTCGACAATGCCCAGAATGGGGACGTTCATCTTCTCGGCCATGTTGACCGCCTTGGCGACGATCATCGAGACCAGATCCTGCGGGCTCGTGACGATGACGATTCCGTCGACGGGCAGCGACTGGAAGACGGTGAGCGCGACATCGCCTGTTCCCGGAGGCATGTCGACCAGCAGGTAGTCGATGGGGCCCCACGAGGTCTCGCTCCAGAACTGCCTAATGGCGCCTGCGATGACCGGACCGCGCCAAAGGACGGGGTCGGTCTCGTTTTGGAGCAGCAGGTTGGAGCTCATGACCTTGACGCCGTGCTCGGAGATTTCGGGCAGCATAAGGTTGCCAAGGGCATGGACGTGGCGTCCGCTCATACCGAACATCTTGGGGATAGAGGGACCGGTGATGTCGGCATCGAGGACGCCGACCTTGTGGCCGTGACGGGCAAGCTCGGTGGCGATGGCGCCGGTGACAAACGACTTGCCGACACCGCCCTTGCCAGAAAGCACGGCGATGACGCGCTTGACCTCGGACAGCGTGTTCTCCTCAAATTGCGATGGCGACGTTTGTCCGCCGGCGGCCTGTGCGTGTTCGCAACCCATGTATGACTCCTTTGTATATGTTGGGGCCGGGGCCCCGCGATGTGACACGAGCGTCATTGTACCCTCGTTTGCGAGCGGGAGTCATTTGCGATGCGTTTGGGCCGAGCGTGCTTGCAATACGATGGGCCCAAGCGAATGGGCGGGCTTACTGAACTTTGCTGGCGAACTCGAGGTATTGCATGCGCTGCAGCTTGTCGATCGTCGAGGCGTAGGGGCTGTCTTCCGATTCCAAGTCGTAGCGCAGCCCGTCGGCACCGAGATAGCCGGCGACATTGACGGTGGGCACATCTGACCTTGTCGCAAGCAGGGCCTTTTGGTAATTGGTGAGCGGGGCGCCGATCTTATTAAGGGTAATGGCTGCAATCTCGTTTGCCCCGACGGTGTCGTAGACGTTGAGCTCGGTATTGCCGGCGATTTCATAGTTAGCCCAGACGAGATATGTCGACTGATAGATACGGAAAGCGTGGCTTGCCGTATCTTCCTGAGGGTACAGCTCGTCGTTGAGAGTCGTTGCGGCGCTCGGCTGATGGTCGCCAAAAAAGACAAGAACAACCGGTCTGCCGATATTGCGGAGCTCATTAATAAAGTACTCGAGGTCCCGGTCGGATGCGTTGATGCAGGTGAGATAGGTGTTGAGCGCGCTGTTGGCGCCCTCGCTGGCTCCCTCGACCCAATAGTTTGTCAGCTCTTCGGCGGGAACGGTGCCATAGTCGTAGCCGCCGTGATTTTGCATCGTGACGTCAAAGATGAACTGCGGCGCTTCGTCGGTTCTAAGCAGGTCGAGTATCTTGTCGTAGGTGGCGTAGTCGCATACGCCGGCATGGTAATAGGGCGCACCTTCGAAATCGCCGATTGAAAGAAAGTCTCCAAAGCCCAGCTGCTGATAGATTTTATCTCGATGGTAGTTGACGGGGTTTTGCGGGTGCATAGCGGTAGCGGTATACCCAAGCTCTTTAAGGTCCTTTGCCAGGCTGTTGACGCCATTCATCTGATACAGTTGATAGGGAATTTTGCCTAATCCGACAAAGGCCGTTGTCGCTCCGGTCAAAAATTCGAATTCGGAGTTCGCCGTTCCGCCACCGGCGACCGAAGCGAGCATGGTGCCGCGAACAAGTGTGTCGGGAAGCGAGTTGTAGAATGCGGGGCCGGTGTACCCGGCCGCCTGGAGCTGCTCAAAGCACGAAAGGTCGCTAAAACTCTCGTTCATGACGGCAACAATCGTCGGCTTGATTTCATTGAACTGGGCAACGGCCGCCGCGCGCTGTTCGCTCGAGCCATATGTGCTGTCGTAGACGGCGGCGAGCTCCTGCTCGATGCTCTGCGCCTCATCGGGCGTATAGTCTTCGGGCTTCTCAATGGGCAACTCGTTGACCATTTCGGTGAACGAAGTGATAAAACCCTGAGACGCATACGTGGTGATGGGCTGCCAACGGTCAAATCCAAAATCCAGCGCCTGCTCCAAGTCGATGTTGGAAAAGCCTGAGAGCCCCACAACGGTCACTAGCAGAAAAGCACAGAGGTTAGCGGCGATAGCGGGGAAGACATGGGTGGGCGCACGGAGCTTTCGCGGTCGGATGAGCGAAAGAAGCCCCAAGGAAATCTCCAGCAGGGCGAGAGAGGTTACGATTCCGGCGGTAAAGGTAAACTCGTATCCCTCGCTCACTTCCATTGCGGTGCCAAGGGCCAAGATATCGCTTGGCAGGATGGCTTCGCCTTTAAACGTTATGACGAAGTGCTCGGCAATGCCAAGGATGCAGCAGACGACGGGCACGAGAGCCATGACGCCTCCATGACGCTGTCCCAGCAAATAAAGGGAGAGCAGAACCGTCGCGAGCAGCCCGACGGAAAACCCGAATGAGTTGGCGGGAATGCGATAGAACGTTTCGTTGCAGGCAATTTCGAGTGAAACGAACGAGAGCGCTGAAACAGCGGCGATGACAAGGCTGTCACGGCAAATACAGGCAACCGTTCCCGTCGCAAGGTCGGTTTGGTCGATAAGTCCCGAAATCAAGGGCTCGACAAGAAGCATGACGGCGGCAGCACCGAGCGCCGAATAAGAAAGGACCCATAGGGAGCTGCCCTCATTTACGAGCAATTGATTCGTAACCCATGCAGCTACCACGCCGAGCGGGATGAGGAGCGTCGCGCACCAAAAGACGCGGGCGATGGGTGGCTTTTCGTTGCGTTTGATTGAAAAATACACGCGCACGACGACGGCGGCCACGATAAGGACGGCGATGAATATGGGCAGATTGGCCATGTCGCTCGAAGTGATTTCAAGGGGGATATCTTCGGTCATGGACGTTCCTCTGGTACAGCAAATTAAGTTCAGTATTAGATTACTGTAACCTTTCCACGGCATTTCGAGAAACAAAGCGCCCGATACGCAAAGCTAAAGGTCTGCGAATCTTGTATTACGAACATCTGTGCGCGTCGAGTGCGCTAAACTCATCGGCAGTATGATTCGATGCAATAGGAGGCAAGGAGCTTCCATGTCTGATTCTTCTATCGTTATTCGCGGCGCTCGTGAGCACAACCTCCGTGATATCGATGTTTCCATTCCGCGTGACCAACTCGTGGTCATTACCGGTCTTTCTGGCTCGGGCAAGAGTTCGCTGGCATTCGACACTATCTATGCCGAGGGCCAGCGTCGATACGTCGAGAGCCTTTCGAGTTATGCGCGCCAGTTCTTGGGCCAGATGGACAAACCCGACTTGGATTCAATCGACGGCCTTTCGCCGGCGGTGTCGATCGACCAAAAGACGACGTCTAAAAACCCTCGCTCGACGGTTGGCACCGTAACCGAGATTTATGACTATCTGCGCCTGCTGTTCGCCCGTGTGGGCACCCCGCACTGTCCCGAATGCGGCCGTGTCATTGAGCGCCAGACGACCGATCAGGTTGCCGACAAGGTCTTGGCGGCGGGGGAGGGCCGCCGCGCGTTTGTGCTGGCACCGGTGGTACGCGGGCGAAAAGGCGAGTACACCAAACTGTTTGAGGACCTTCGCGCCGAGGGCTTTAGCCGCGTGCGTGTCGACGGTGAAGTGCGCTCGCTCGACGATCCGATCGATCTGGACAAGAAGTTCAAGCACGATATCGAGGTCGTGGTCGATCGCATCGTGATCCGTGAGAACTCTCTGGGCCGTATCGCCGAGTCCGTTGAACAGGCGACTGCGCTGGCGCACGGCAATGTGAACGTATACTTGCTGCCCGACCGCGACGCTCCCGAGGGGACCGAAGGCGAGTTGCTGGAGTATTCGCTGGCGTTAGCGTGCCCGGAGCATGGACACTCCATCGATGACCTGCAGCCGCGTGATTTCTCGTTCAACGCGCCCTATGGCGCGTGTCCCGAGTGCGATGGCCTGGGCTTTAAGAAGACGGTCGACGCCGAGGCCCTAATCGAAGACCCCTCGAAGTCGATCGCCGACGGGGTCTTTGGCAGCCTGTTTGGCAACTCTAACTACTATCCGCAGATTTTCGCTGCGGTCTGCAAACACTTTAAGGTGAGCGTCGATACACCGTGGGAGGATCTGCCTCCGCGGGTGCGTCGCGCGTTTTTAGACGGCATGGGCGACCAGAAGATTTCGGTCGACTATCAAAAGCTCGATGGGCGCCGTAGCCAGTGGGACACCAAGTTCTCGGGCGTGCGCAATATCCTGTACGAGCGCTATACCGAGACGACGAATGAGAACACCAAGGCGCGCTTGGAGAAGTACATCCGCGAGGAGCCGTGCTCGAGTTGCCATGGTGCTCGTCTGCGCCCCGAGATGCTCGCTGTTACCGTAGACGGTAAGTCCATTTACGAGGTCTGCTGCCTATCGTGCCGCGAGTCGCTCGAGTTTTTTGAGGGCTTGGAGCTTACCGAGCGCCAACAATTTATCGGCGGGCGCATCGTTAAGGAAATCCTGGAGCGCCTGCGCTTTCTGGTCGATGTCGGACTCGACTATCTGACCCTCGACCGTGCCTCGGCGACGCTTTCCGGAGGCGAGGCCCAGCGCATTCGCCTGGCAACGCAGATCGGCGCCGGCCTCATGGGTGTGCTGTACATTTTGGACGAGCCGTCGATCGGCCTCCATCAGCGCGATAACGAGCGCCTGATCAAGACGCTTGAGCGCCTACGCGATATCGGCAATACCGTCATCGTCGTCGAGCATGATGAGGATACGATTCGTGCTGCCGACTATGTGATCGACATGGGCCCCGGTGCGGGCGTGAACGGCGGACACGTGGTCGCCGCGGGAACGCCTGCCGATATCATGGCGTGCCCCGATTCGATGACGGGTGCCTACCTGACCGGCAAGCGAATGATTCGGGTTCCCGATGAACGCCGCAAGCCCGGTCGCGGCTGCCTTAAGATCACGGGCGCCCGCGCCAACAACCTCAAAAACGTTACCGCCAAGATCGAGTTTGGTACGCTTACGGTTGTTACCGGCGTGTCGGGATCGGGCAAGAGCTCCCTGGTTACCGACACCATTGCGCCTGCGCTTACGAATGCCATTCACCGTTCGACGCGTCCTGTGGGCCCGTACAAAAAGCTCGAGGGTATCGAGTGCATCGATAAGGTGATCGACATTGACCAGTCGCCGATTGGCCGCACGCCGCGTTCCAACCCTGCTACGTACATTGGCCTGTGGGATGATCTTCGCGCACTGTTTGCGAGTACGCCGGAGTCGAAGGCGCGTGGCTACTCGCCGGGACGTTTCTCCTTTAACGTGAGCGGCGGCCGCTGCGAAGCATGCAAGGGCGACGGACAAATTAAGATCGAGATGCACTTCCTTCCCGATATCTATGTCCCCTGTGAGGTCTGCGGCGGCAAACGCTATAACCGCGAGACGCTCGAGGTCACCTACCGTGGTAAGACCATCTCTGACGTGCTCGACATGAGCGTCACCGAGGCACTGGCCTTCTTTGGGAATATCCCGCAGATTAAGCGCAAGCTCCAGACGCTGTACGATGTAGGCTTGGGCTACGTGAGCCTGGGCCAGCCCGCCACGACGCTCTCGGGCGGCGAGGCGCAGCGTGTGAAGCTCGCCAAGGAACTTCATCGACGCCAGACGGGCAAGACGTTCTATATTTTGGACGAGCCGACGACCGGCCTTCATTTTGAGGACGTCCGCCAACTGCTCGATGTGCTGCAGCGCTTGGTCGATGCGGGCAACACGGTGCTGGTGATTGAACACAACCTTGATGTCATCAAGGTTGCCGACCGCCTGATCGATATGGGCCCCGAGGGCGGTAACGGCGGCGGAACCGTCGTGGTTTCGGGCACACCGGAGCAGGTTGCGGACTGTCCGCAGAGTTATACGGGCAAGTTTTTGGCGCCGTTGCTCAGGCGTGACCGGGAGCGTCAGGCTCAACTTGATGCTCAATAAATAGGCGATTCAGTTTATGGGCGCCATCGACTCCTTGTGATTCGATGGCGCTTGCTGTGTCGAAGTGACGTATGCAGCCGAATTGGACATATACTTAATCCTTGCGTCCGAATGCGAGGGAAAGGATATGCCATGGCAAAGGCTGTAAAGACGCCAAAAACCAATGCGATGCGCGAGCTGGAAAGCGCTGGCATTTCCTATGTTCTACATACGTACGAAGACGATGGTGATGAGTCGGCGGGCCTGGGGGTCGCGATTTCGGAGCAGCTTGGCGAGGAGCCCGGTCAAGGATTTAAGACCTTGGTCTGCGTGACGCCGTCCAACGACCACGTCGTGTGCTGCATCCCTGTTGCCGACGAGCTCGATCTAAAGTCCGCCGCGCGTGCCGCGGGGGAGAAGTCCTTGGCCATGATGCATGTGAAGGACTTGCTTGCGACGACTGGCTACGTTCGCGGCGGCTGCAGTCCGGTCGGTATGAAAAAACGCTACCGGACGCTCATTGATGAGACATGTGTCCTTTGGGATACCATTTTTATTTCGGGAGGCAAGCGTGGTTATCAGCTCGAGCTTGCACCTGATGATTTAATTGCATTTTGCGGGGCGACAGTTGCCGCGATTACGAGAGAGGACTGAGCGATGCCGCAGGAAGAATTGAAGCGCGGAGCTCATTTTGCAGAAGAATCTGCGCCTCAGACACCCTCATCCGAAGCTTCTTCATCGCGAGATGACACTGACGACATGGGCTCGTCGGACTACTCCACGGTTGGTCGTTCTGCTGGGCTTATGACCATCCTGACCATCGTGTCTCGCGTCACCGGTTTTATCCGCACGTGGGCAATGGCGGCCGCTATCGGCATGTCGCTGCTCTCGTCTTCCTATCAGGTCGCCAACAACCTGCCCAATATGCTCTACGAACTCGTGATGGGCGGCATGCTCGTGACGGCGTTTTTGCCCGTGTACATGGGCGTGAGGCGTGAGCAGGGTCGCGAGGCCTCTAACGAGTACGTGGGCAACCTGCTCGGTATTCTGCTATTGGTGCTGGGTGGCATTTCGTTGCTGGGGACCGTGTTCGCCCCGGGCTTTATCTGGACGCAATCGTTCCTTTCGGGTGACGGCGGCAGCATGGATACCGCTGCGTTCATGTTCCGTTTCTTTGCCATCCAGATTCTGTTTTATGGTTTGGGCTCGGTGTTTTCGGGCGTCCTCAACGCACACCGCGACTACTTCTGGTCGACGTTTGCCCCGGTCCTCAACAATGTGATCGTCATTGCGAGCTTTATGGGCTTTGCGCCCGTGTCCGCACAGTTTGGCGAACGTGCCGGCATCATCTTGATTGCGGCCGGTACGACCCTCGGTGTCTTTGTTCAGATGGCATGTCAGATCCCCGCGCTTGGCAAGCACGGCGTGCATCCCCATATCCATATCGACTTTAAGGACCCCGCACTGCGCCAGACGATTGCGCTCGGTATCCCGACGCTGCTCGCCACGGTGTGCATGTTTGTCTCGACTTCTATCACCAACGCTGCTGCGCTGGTGGTCCAGCCCGAGACTGGTCCTTCCGTCATCGCCTATGCGCGCCTGTGGTACACGCTGCCCTACGCGCTGATTGCCGCCTCGCTTTCGACGGCGCTCTATACCGAGCTCTCTCACGACGCACAGGAGAAGGATTACGACAGCGTCCGCACGGGCATTTCGCGTGGCGTCGCCCAGATGCTGTTCTTCCTGATTCCATTCGCGCTGTACCTGATTGTCTTCGCGCGTCCGCTCAACATGATCTACTGCGCTGGCAAGTTCGATGAGTCCGGTGTGGCGCTGGTGTCGGAGTTCCTTATCTACCTGGCACTTTCCCTGCCGCTCTACGGCGTGGTCGTGCTGATGCAGAAGAGCTTCTCTGCCTTGCTCGACATGAAGCCCTATAGCCGCTATTGTCTGTATTCCGCCATCGGCCAGGCCGGCTCGGTTCTGCTGTTTGGCGTTGTGCTGGGCTTCGGTATGCCGGCAATCGCGCTTTCGTATGTCGTCGACTACGTGATCTTGGTCGGTTGCTCGCTGTGGTGGCTGCGTCGTCGTCTGCGTGGTCTTCAGGTTAAATCTATCCTGCATGGCGGTTTCTTTGGCCTTTTGCTCGGTGGCCTGGGTGCTGCCGCAGGCGCCGGCGTCATGTGGGCGCTTGAGCACTTTGTCGGGGCACTTGGCGGCTCGATTCTGATTACTCTTGGCTACGTTTGCGTTGCGGGTGTCGTCTCGCTTGCTGTTACCTTTGGCCTTGCCGTCGTCCTTAAGATGCCCGAGGTCTCGGCGCTGATTCGTCGCAAGTAGGTGCGCGTGGCCGGTCACGACAACATTCCAACGCTTGCCGAGCAGGTTTCGCGCGTTCCCACGCAGCCCGGCTGCTACCTTTGGAAAGACGCCAAGGGCGATGTCATCTACGTGGGCAAGGCGAAAAACCTGCGCGCCCGTATGCGTCAGTACGTGACGCTGCAGGACGAGCGCCAGAAGATCCCGCTGATGATGCAGCTGGTGGCGAGCTTTGACTATATCGTGGTGGAGACCGAGCACGAGGCGTTGGTGCTCGAGCGCAATTTGATTGGTCAGTACCATCCGTACTTTAACGTCGACCTCAAGGATGACAAGAGCTACCCCTTTATCGCCATTACAAAGGGCGACCTGTATCCCGCTATCAAATACACGCGTGAGCGTCATAAGCCGGGAACGCGCTATTTTGGACCTTATACCGATAGCCGCGCGGCACGTGAGACGATAGATACGCTGCGCAAGGTTATCCCCATCTGCTCCGCATCCTGTGCGGAGTGGCGTCGTTGTCGCCGTATCGTCGAGTCCCACAAGGGCGAGGAAGACATCGTCAATATGATTTGCGCGCAAAACGGGCGCCCCTGCTTTGACTACCATGTCGGGCGTGGCCCGGGTGCGTGTGTCGGCGCGATTTCCCCGGCAGACTATGCCAAGAACGTCAAGCGTGTCGAGCGCTTTTTGTCGGGCCATCGCAAGGATGTCGTCGATGAGCTGACCTCCGAGATGACGGATGCCGCTGAGGCGCTCGACTTTGAGCGCGCGGCACGCGTCAAACGTCGTTTGGAGGTCATCAGGGGTCTGGACGATCGTCAGCAAGTCGTTTTTCCCTCCAGTGTCGATATAGATGCCATCGGTTTCTATCGCGAGGAGACCATCTCCGCCGCTTGCGTCTTCGTCGTTCGCGAGGGCCGAACAGTTCGCACCTGCGAGTTCATTCTCGACAAGGGTCTTGATGTTGACGAGGAAGAGCTCCAGTCGGGCTTTCTTAAGCGCTATTACGACGAGACGGCTGATATTCCAGCTGAGGTCAACCTTTCCGTCGAGCTTGAGGATGCGGAAGCGCTGGGGGAGTGGCTTGCGGGCAAGCGTGAGCGTTCCTGCCATCTCCATAGGCCGCAGCGTGGCGAAAAGCACCGTCTGCTCGATATGGCATCCAAAAATGCGCGCCATGCCCTCATGCGCTACATGATGCGAACGGGGTACGCTGACGACCGCACCAATCAAGCGCTCCTGGAGCTCGAAAGTGCGTTGGCGCTGCCATCGCCGCCGTTGCGTATCGAGTGCTTCGATATCTCTACACTGCATGGCACCTTTACGGTCGCCTCGATGGTGGTGTTTACCAACGGGCGCGCCGACAAGAGTCAGTATCGTCGTTTTAAAATTCAGGCCGAATTGGACGAGGCAAACGACTTCGTGTCGATGTCCGAGGTTTTGGGACGACGTTATGCTCCCGAGCGCATGGCCGACGAGCGCTTTGGCTCGCGCCCCGATTTGCTCGTTGTCGATGGCGGTAAGCCGCAATTGACCGCTGCGATCAAGCAACTTGAGGCTCTTGGGCTCGATATACCAGTTTGTGGCTTGGCAAAGGCCGATGAGGAGGTTTTCGTGCCTTGGGACGAGACTCCCGTCGTGCTGCCGACCGGGTCCGCGTCGCTCTATCTAATTAAACAGGTGCGCGATGAGTCCCACCGATTTGCTATCACGTTCCATCGTGAATTGCGCGACAAGGCCATGACAGTTTCGGTACTCGATGACGTTCCTGGCGTGGGGCCCACCAGAAAACGTGCCCTTATGCGCCATTTTGGCTCGATGAAGCGTTTGCGCGCGGCGAGCGAGCAGGAGATTGCAGAAGTTCGAGGCGTTCCGGCCGATGTCGCCAAAGCGGTCCACGAGGCACTTGTTGCGTGGAATGCCGAGCGCTCCGAGATGGCGGCAAAGCAATCCGAAAACTAAACACGCCTCTAAACAACTGATATACATGATTGCGTGATTTTCAATCATGTATTTCACGGCGATTACCAGCCGATTTCGGGTTTAATTAACGCTAAAACGTTTGACTAGCCATGGTGAACAACCCTGCTATCCTGCGGGTTGACGAAGACTGATATCTCACCTCGTCGATACGTACTGTCTGGCGAATCGTTTGTCAATGAATTCGGTGAACGGTAGTAAATACCGTTCAAGCGTATGTATGTATCGGTCGCCGAGCGCGGCACCTCAGTTGGGTTCGTCGGTAGGTAAGGTATATATCGTCCGCAAGTTGCGCGGGGGCGCGTCTAGGTGCTCCCGGGTAAGATTCTCTATTGATAGGAGAAGACATGGCCATCATCAACAAGGGTATGTCCAGGCGTTCGTTCCTCGGCCTCACCGGCAGCGTCGCTGCTGTCGCAGGGCTTGGTCTCACCGGCTGCGGTGGCAGCTCTAGCGACGAGGGTTCCGCTTCCGGTTCCACCGATTCCGCCAACCGTGGCGGCGGCGTGATCACCGCTGGTTCCGCTTACGCTCCGTCCAGCTTCGATCCCGCCAGCACCGGCTCCGCTGTGGGCCTGGGTGCTAACTGGCACGTCGTCGAGGGCCTCTACGGCATCGATTACCACGACTACAGCACCTTCAACGAGCTCGCCACCGACGATCCGAAGTCTGTGGACGACACCACTTTCGAGGTCACCATCCGCAAGGGCGCCAAGTTCTCCGATGGCACCGAGGTCACCGCTGACGATGTCGTTGCCTCCTACACCGCTTGCGCCGCTTCCGCTACCTATGCTCCGTTCTTCCAGCCCTTCGAGTCCATCGAGGCCAAGGACGCCAGCACCGTGACGGTCAAGACCAAGGTCCCCAACTTCTCCCTGCTCAAGGATCGTCTGGCCATCGTCCGCGTTACCCCGGCCACCCAGACCGAGGAGGATCGCGCCAAGCAGCCGATCGGCTCCGGCCCCTGGATGTACGACTCTATCTCCGATACCGAGATCACCCTGGTTCCCAACCCCGAGTACAACGGTGAGTATGCGGCCGAGGATAAGAAGATCCAGTACAGCATCCTGACCGACCCCACCGCTCGCGTTACCGCTCAGCAGGAGGGCTCCACGCTCGTTATGGAGCTCGTTACCGCTGACGCCGTCGACCAGCTCGAGAGCGCCGGCTGCAAGATCGATAACGTTCAGGGTTTCGGCACCCGCTTCATCATGTTCAACGTCGCCAAGGAGCCTTGGAACAACGTCAAGGTCCGTCAGGCTGTCATGTATGCGCTCGACACCGAGAAGATGGTCAGCAACACCTTCGCCGGCCTTGCCACCGCTGCCAGCTGCTACCTGCCCAAGAGCTTCACCAACTATCATGAGGCTTCCACGGTGTACAAGACCGACGCCAAGAAGGCTAAGAAACTCATCGAGGAGTCTGGCATCACCCCGGGTGCCATCACCCTGCGCACCACCGACAACGAGCAGATTAAGGGCATGGCCGCCCAGGTCAAGAACGACCTCGACGCTCTCGGCTTCGATGTGACCATCCAGACCGATACCTCGCCGGCCACCTACGCTGCCATCGACGGCGGCGAGGCCTACGATATCCTCCTTGCCCCTGGCGATCCTTCCTGCTTCGGCGCCGACCCCGACCTGCTGCTCAACTGGTGGTACGGCGACAACGTCTGGATGCAGACCCGTTGCCCGTGGAAGGAGTCCGCTGAGTGGCAGAAGCTCCACAGTCTCATGGACGAGGCTCTTGCCGCCGAGGGCGACGAGCAGCAGAAGAAGTGGAACGAGTGCTTCGACATCATTGCCGACAACGCCGTTCTGTACCCCGTTGTCCACGTCAAGACCGTCTCCGCTTCCTGGGACGATCCGTCCACTGCGCCCAACGGCGAGGCCCTCGATGGCTTCAAGGGCATCGGCACGACGAGCATGTCCTTCAGGGGCGTTGCGACCGTCAAGGCGTAAGACTCGCTTGAGTCTGTATGCAGGATGTCGGTCGTTGGGACCGTATCCTCATAGTTGAAACAAAGACCCGGGCGACCTCGATGTCGCTCGGGTCTTGTAATGAGTATCCGTACTCATATACCAGTTGGTCCTACCGACAAAAGAAAGGGGAGAGAACGTGAACAACTTGCTACGTTTGATTGGAAGGCGTCTTGTGGCGCTGCCGATCATGGCATTGGGCGTCACCGTCCTGGTGTTCTTCCTTATGTCGTTCTCCAAGACCGACCCCGCCTACACGGCGTTGGGTGACGGTGCCTCGCCCGAGGCGGTTGCCGAGTACCATGAGAAGTATGGTCTGGACGACCCCTGGCCTGTGCGCTACGTGCGCTATATGGGCGATTTGATCCATGGTGACATGGGCACCTATGGTGCTGCTCGCAACTCCGTTGCCAAGCGCATCTCCACGGCCCTGCCCGTCACGATGCAGCTGACCTTCATCGGCCTTGCCATCGGTGCGGTCGTTTCGTTTTTACTCGGCGTCATCGCGGCACTGTATCGCGACAAATGGCCGGACCAAGTGATCCGCGTCTTTTCCATCGCCGGCTTGGCAACCCCGTCGTTCTGGCTTGCCGTTCTGTTGATCCTGCTGTTCTCTTCCTACCTTAAGGTGCTTCCGGCATCGGGTGCTCTGCCTCACTTCACCACGAATCCGGCTGGCTATCTGGGACGTATGATCATGCCCGCTATCGCCTTGGCATTTCCGCTGACGGGCCAGATGACTCGTATCGTGCGTACCGCCATGGTCGAGGAGCTCGATAAGGATTATGTCCGTATGGCTCGCGGCGCCGGCGTCCCCGAGAAGGTCGTCGTCGGCATCAACGTTCTTCGCAATGCGCTGATCACCCCGGTCACCACCCTCGGTCTTAAGATCGGTTACCTCATGGGCGGCGCCGTCGTCATCGAGGTTATCTTCAACCTCCCCGGCATGGGCACCGCGATTCTGCAGGGCGTTCAGGGCAACGAGGCGAACCTGGTTCAGGGCGTCGTTATCGTCGTTGCTCTTGCCTTCATCATCATCAACATCGTGGTTGACATGCTCTACCTGCTCATCAACCCGCGCATCAGGACGGTGTAGATTATGGTAAAGATTCGAGAGAAGCAAACCGAGCAGCTCGAGAAGGCTGCCTCCAAGGGGCTCAAGCTCGGTGGCTGGAAGAAGATGACGCTGTCTTCTAAGATTGCCGCCGTCGTGTTGGTGCTGGTCGCCCTGACTGCGATTCTGGCGCCCCTTCTTGCCCCCTATAGCCCGGTCGAGATTTTTACGGCTCGCCAGGCTCCCGGCAACGGATTTATCTTCGGTACCGACGATAAGGGTCGCGACATTCTGTCGCGCATGCTCTACGGTGGTCGTTACTCGCTGATTATCGGCTTTGGCGCCACTGCCATGGCTCTGGTCTGCGGCTCGGTCGTGGGCGCCCTTGCGGCGGTTTCGCGCAAGGCCGTTTCCGAGACGATCATGCGTATCCTGGACATCATCATGTCCATCCCGGGCATCGCCCTCGCGGCCGTCTTCGTCTCCATCCTGGGCAACTCCGTGCCGTCGATCATCTTCGCCATCGGCTTTATGTACACTCCGCAGATTGCCCGTATCGTGCGCGCCAACATCGTGTCCGAGTACGGCGAGGACTATGTCCGCGCGGTCATCGTTTCCGGCGCCAAGGCTCCGTGGATTTTGATCAAGCATGTTCTGCGTAACTGCATCGCCCCGATCATGGTCTTCACCGTTACCCTGGTCGCCGACGCCATCATCTTCGAGGCCTCGCTGACCTTCATCGGCGCTGGTATCCAGGAGCCCACCGCTACCTGGGGCAACATCCTCGCCGACGCCCGCGGCGGCGTGCTCGCCGGCCGTTGGTGGCAGGCGCTGTTCCCGGGCCTGGCCATCATGATCACCTGCCTGGCGCTCAACATCCTCTCCGAGGGCATTACCGACGCCATGGCCGCTGCTCCCTCCGCCGCCCTGGATCCGACCGATTCCTCCAAGCGTCGCGAGGCCGACCTGCTGGTCTCCGACCCCGTTCGCGCCTACAAGGAGCAGGCCCAGTCCCTCTCCGCTCGCCTTGGCGCCCTGCGCGATGTCGAGCTCAAGCGTGACGATCGCCATGTGCCCGACGAGTCTGTCGAACCGATTCTCTCGGTCCGTGACTTCTGCATTCAGTTTGAGCATCACGGCGATATCAACGTCGTCGACCATGTCAACTTTGACGTCCGTCCTGGTCAGACCATGGGCCTGGTGGGCGAGTCCGGTTGCGGTAAGTCCATCACCACGCTGGCCATCATGGGCCTGACCGACGATGACGAGCACCTTTCCGGCGAGGTCCTCTGGGAGGGCCGCGACCTGCTCAAGATGAGCAAGAAGGAGTGGTTCGGCCTGCGCGGTACCGATATCGCTATGGTCTATCAGGACGCCCTGTCCTCGCTCAACCCCTCCATGCTCATCTCTGCCCAGATGAAGCAGCTCACCAAGCGCGGCGGCACCCGCAGCGCCGAGGAACTCCTGGAGCTCGTGGGCCTCGACCCCAAGCGTACGCTCGAGAGCTACCCGCATGAGCTTTCCGGTGGCCAGCGTCAGCGTGTCCTGATCGCTATGGCCCTTACCCGCGACCCCAAGCTGGTCATCTGCGACGAGCCCACGACCGCTCTGGACGTTACCGTCCAGAAGCAGGTCATCAAGCTGCTCAACGACCTTCAGGCCAAGCTCGGCTTTGCCATGATCTTCGTCTCGCATGACTTGGCGCTGGTCGCCGAGGTCGCCCATAACATCACGGTTATGTACGCCGGTCAGGTTATCGAGCAGGCGCCCACCAAGGAGCTGCTCACTAACCCGATCCACGAGTACACCCGCGGTCTTCTGGGCTCCGTTCTGTCCATCGAGAGCGGTTCGGGCCGTCTGCACCAGGTGCCCGGCGCCGTTCCGAGCCCGCGCGATTTCCCCAAGGGCGATCGCTTCGCGCCCCGCTCGAGCCATCCGCGCATTGGCCTGGACACCCGTCCGGTCTTCAAGCGCGTGCCCGGCACCGAGCACTTCTATTCCGAGCTCCCCGACGAGGTGCTCAAGGCAAATGGTTTGACCCCTCACGCGGAGGTGATGTAGATGAGCGAGACCGCAGTCAACGGCGTCGAGCCGATCATCTTCCTTGATGACGTCCACGTCACCTTTAGGACCCGTACCGGCTCGATTCTGCACCCCAACCTGGTTCACGCCGTCCAGGGTGTAACGATTAGGCTCATGCCCGGTCAGACGATCGGCATCGTCGGCGAGTCCGGTTGCGGTAAGTCCACCACCGCCAACGTCATGTGCGGCCTGCAGGCCCCCACGAGCGGCAAGGTCTACTTTAAGGGCAAGGACGTAACCAAGCGTACCGCCGAGGACCGTCGCCACATGGGCCGTGTCATCTCGGTCGTGTTCCAGAATCCGGCTACGGCGCTCAATCCCCGCATGGTCGTTCGCGAGCAGCTGCTCGACCCCATGCGCGTCCACAACCTGGGTACCGAGGCCGAGCAGGAGAAGCGCGTCAAGGAGCTCCTGGAGCTCACCGGTCTGCCCAGCTCCGCCGCCGAGGTTCTTCCCGGCCAGCTTTCGGGCGGCCAGCGCCAGCGCGTCGCAATTGCCCGTGCCCTGTCGTTGAACCCCGATGCCATCATCGCCGACGAGCCCACCTCGGCTCTGGACGTTTCGGTCCGCGCGCAGATTCTGAACCTGCTGACCGACCTTAAGAAGGAGCTCGGCCTGGCCATGGTGTTCATCAGCCATGACATCCAGACGGTCCGCTATATCTCTGACGACATCATCGTTATGAATGGCGGCAAGATCGTCGAGCAGGGCGAGGCCAAGCAGGTCTTCCAGCACCCTCAGGACCCCTACACCAAGATGCTGCTCGGTGCTGCGCCGTCGCTGCTGCATCCCAAGCTCGGCGAGTAGCCTCGCTTTCCCTCCCGTGCGCCCGGTTCCCTTGCCGGGCGCACCTCCGTTGCGATTTCGAAAGGTTGGGTTCACGAGCCATGCCAAGTGCTCAGGAGCTACAACAGCAATTTGGTGGGTATCGGGGCGCCATGCCCCGTCCATCAGATTTCGATCTCTTTTGGAAGGACCGCATGGCCGAGGCCGACGCCGTCGGGCTTGACTATGCGATCGAGACGGCATCGGTCACCGATGCCGTGACCTGCCAGCTTTTCGACCTCTGGTATACCGGCATGTGTGGCGCTCGCCTGCATGCCAAGTACCTTAAACCCGTCTCGGACGAGCCCGTGCCATTGGTACTTCAGTTCCATGGGTATCCGGGTGCAAGCCGCAGCTGGTTTGAGCAGGCGTCGTTTGCGGGCATGGGCATGGCACTCATCGCCCTCGACTGCCCCGGCCAAGGAGGTCCCTCCGAGGACATTGGTGGATTTGAGGGCACAACGGTCGCGGGCCATATCGTCGCCGGTATCGACGGTGATCCGGCCAACCTCTACTATGTCCGCTTGCACCAAGATATTCGCATCCTGTGTCGCATCGTTCGCGAGCTCGAGGGCATCAATCTTGCCCGTGTGTTTGTGAACGGCGCGTCGCAGGGCGGCGGTTTGGGCATTGCGACCTGTGCACTTAACAGCGAGCTTATCAATCGCGCCGCCATCCTCTATCCCTTCCTGTCGGATTTCCGCCTGGTCTGGGACTTGGATGCCGACGACATTGCCTACGAGGGCCTGCGCTATTGGTCTCGCTGGTTTGACGAGGACTCGACTCGTATCGACGAAGCCTATGCCAAGCTGGCGTACTTCGATTCCAAGAACTTTGCCCCTATGGTCAAATGCCCCGTGCTGTTTGGCACCGGCACAGCCGATACCGTCTGTCCGCCAGCGACGCAGTTTGCGGTCTATAACAACCTGACCTGTGAAAAGCGTCATGAGTTCTTTGAAGGCTTTGGCCACGAGGAGATTCAGGATTTTGACGATCTGATCATTCCGTTTTTCTGCAAGGGAGGGGAGGCTCATGTCTAAGTGCGAGAGCAATGTCAATGAGCTGATTGTCTCCGACCTTGTGGGGATTCCCGGAACGGTCTCGTCAAGGCTCGCTGATTTCCGGGATTGGCGCGGTGATGCTTCTGCGGATGTTTCCGAATTAGAGATAGCCGCTTCGGACCTTGAGGTTTGCGGGCCGAGTATTACGGCGATCGATTTCGCCAATCCGTATGCCCGCTACTCCGAGGTTTCCTTTGAGCTTGGTGGCGATGTGGTCCACGCACGTTTGATCGAGCCTGCCGGTCGCGCCCGAGCATCCGAGCTTGTGCCGCTATGTCTGATGTTTCACGACATCGACCGACCCGTGCGGGGATGGTATCACATGACGAGGTTTGCGGCCATGGGATATGCCGTGCTTGCGCTGGACGATGAGGCGATTGGATCCAGCGAGCTGCAGCAGGGGATTGCCTCTCCTGCTTTTGTCAAGCGCGTCCGTTGGGGTTGCGCGATGGCGAAGGTGGCGCGCAATCTTGATGGCGTGGACCCCGACCGCATCTTTGCATGGGGCGAGGGCCTTGGCGGCGGAGTCGCGCTGGCGGTTTCTGCTCTGGACGAGCGGGGCCTCGCCTGCACGGCGGTTGCCAATCCAATTCCCGGTGGCCTCGAGACGTTGTCGTCTCGGGTGCGTGGATCGGTGCTCATGGGCACATCGCTTATGGATACCGTGAGCGATCCCAAGGATCAGTTTGCCGTATTCAACGGTCTTGAGTGTGACCGGAGGCATATCATCTATGCAAAATACGCTCACGAGCGCATCAATGCGTTCGAAAACGAAGTCGTAGACTTTTTTAACCAAACGTTCCACTCGTGTTCTTTGGCCTAGACGGCCTGGACACTGCCAACAAGAGTGGGTGGCATAGGGCCGCCCGCCAGACAACTAAGGAGATTCTTGTGGCAACTCAGAAATTCACCGGCGTTATCCCTCCCGTCGTTGTTCCCGATACCGAAGATCACCAGCTCGATGTTGCCTCCTTTGAGCGCAGCATCAACCGCATGATCGATGCCGGCGTCGATGGCCTGTTCTTCTTGGGCTCTTCGGGTGAGGTCGTTTTCTCCACCGACGAGCGTCGTCGCCAGATCATCGCCGAGGCCGTCCGCATCGTCGACCACCGCGTGCCTGTTCTGGTCGGCATCATCGATACCGAGACCGAGCGCATGATTGAGCACGGCAAGGTCGCTCAGGAGCTGGGCGCCGATGCCCTCGTCGCCACCTGCCCGTTCTATGCCCTGCAGGGCATGACCGAGGTCGAGGAGCACTTCCGCATCCTGCACGAGGAGCTTGACCTGCCCATCTTTGCCTATGACATTCCCGTCTGCGTTCACACCAAGCTCCCCTGGAAGCTCCTTGCCAAGCTCGGCGCCGAGGGCGTCCTTGCTGGCGTCAAGGATTCCTCGGGTGATGACATCTCGTTCCGCTACCTCGTTCAGGAGAACGAGAAGAATGGCCATCCGATGAGCATCCTCACCGGTCACGAGGTCGTTGTCGACGGCGCTTACCTCGGTGGCGCCGACGGCTCTGTCCCGGGCCTTGCCAACGTTGAGCCCGAGGGCTACGTGCGCCAGTGGAAGGCCGCTCAGGCCGGCGACTGGGCTACCGTCAAGGCCGAGCAGGATCGCCTCAATGAGATTTCGCACATCTGGGACGTCACCTCGGGCGTCCAGGGCTATGCCGGTGGCGTCGGCGCCTTCAAGACCGCTATGAACCTCATGGGTATCTTCGACAGCCCGACCATGCCGCGCCCGGTGAAGGCCATGACCGGCGAGAACGTCGAGGCGATTAGGAAGGTCCTCCAGGACAACGGTCTCCTGTAAAGCTTCCCCAGGCACCCGACCTCGCCGTTCAACCGTGTGGCCATGCCCCATTAGGTCAATGGCCACACGGTTTCTCGGCGATCTCAGACACCTGGAAAACCTTTACTGCGCTGTGACGGCTAGCCTGACGGCGCATTTCCTGTAGTTGTTTTTATCTCCGAAGGAGAGCGACATGGAGAACAAGTACGTCTGCTCTGTCGATATCGGCGGAACTAAAATTGCGACTGCCATCATGGAGTACCCGGCTGATGGCAGCGTGCCCCATCCGGTCTTTGAAGCCGAGGTTCCCACCGAGGCCCAAGAAGGCGGCGAGGCAGTTTTCCAGCGCATCGAGGCGTCTATTAAGGCCGCCATCGAAGCGAACCCCGATGTCGAGGTTCTTGGTGTCGGCATTGGCGCCGCAGGCGTCGTCGACCCCAAGACGGGCGCCATCGCGTATGCCAACGAGATTATGCCCGGCTGGTCTGGCGTTCAGTTGGGGCCGCGTCTGCGCGAGGACCTTGGTCTTCCCGTTGCCGTTGTGGGCGACGTGCAGGCTCATGCTCTGGGCGAGGCCCACTGGGGCGTCGGCAAGGGCAAGTTCTCCGTCTTGTGCCTGGGAATCGGTACGGGCATCGGCGGCGCATATGTCGAGAACGGCCGCGTGATGCAGGGCTTCCATGGTGCTGCCGGTCATATGGGCCACATCGAGTGCTCGGCTGCCGCCGGCATTCCCTGCGCCTGCGGGCGTTCCGGCCATCTTGAGTCTGTTGCTTCGGGCACTTCCATTGGTCGTATGTACGATGAGCGCTTTGGCCGCGTCGACCCCAGCCGTCCTTCGGTCGGTCGCGATGTGAACGACCTGTGCCGCGCGGGCGACGCAAAGGCGACCGAGGTCATCCATGACGCCGGCTTTGCGCTGGGCGCCAGCTTGGGCTCGCTTGCCAACATTCTGGATCCAGAGGTCATCGTGCTTTCGGGCGGCGTAATTCATCAGGGTCCCGATTGGCGTTCGCAGACGTGGAAGGATTCGGTGCACGA
>UQQL01000021.1 GCA_900543275.1 uncultured Collinsella sp.
GTATAAGAGACAGGTGTCGAGGATGTCGACCAGATTGTGCGGGCTCGCCTCGCAGGTGCAGACGAGCTCGCCGCCGGACAGCTCGACCGAAAGCACGTGCTCGAGGGCGCGCAGTCGCTCGACCGTGGCGGCCTCGACGGCACCGACCTCAACAGTCACGCGCTCGCCCATCTGGATCATGCGCTTAAGCTCGTCGTTGGTGCCCTGCGCCAGCACGCGGCCGCCGTCCATGATCATGATGCGGCTGCAGATCTGCTCGACCTCCTCCATGTAATGGCTGGTATACACCACCGTAGCGCCCTCGTCGCGCAGGCGGCAGATGCCCTCCAGGATGGCGTTGCGGCTCTGGGGGTCGACCGCCACCGTGGGCTCGTCAAAGAAGATGAGCTCGGGCTTGTGTGCGATGCCGCAGGCAATGTTGAGGCGGCGCGCCAGTCCGCCCGAAAGCTTGCCGGGACGAAACTTGGTAAAGTCGCCCAGCCCGACAAAGTCGATCGCCTCGTCCACCAGCGCGCGGCGGCGCTTGCGGTCGTTAACGTAGAGGCTGCAGAAATAGTCGATGTTCTCGCGCACCGTGAGCTCGTCAAACACCGCCACCTGCTGCGGCACCACGCCGATGCGGCGCTTGAGGTCGTAGCGGGCGGGCGTCATGGGCTCGCCGAACAGCTCGATGGTGCCTTTGTCGTAGGCGAGCAGCTGCAGGATACAGTTGATGGACGTGGTCTTGCCCGAGCCGTTGGGGCCCAGCAGGCCAAAGATCTCGCCGGGGGCGATGCTCAGGTTAAAGTGGTCGAGCGCAATAAGATCGTCATAGCGCTTGACGAGGTTTTCGACATGGACGATGTCTGTCATGAGGCGGCCCTTCTGTTGGTCGTGGCCCGGTACGATTTCATCATCGCAGGAGCGGGCGGCGCGCACCAGTGAGCTTTGTCACGAGTGAGGGGGGCGGAGGCGAAACCCCCGCTCGCGCGAGCGATCGACGCCGATTTGCCGCGCGGGAGGAATGTCACGGTTGCCCCGGGCGGCCCCTCCACCACGCGCGGCTTCGCGTACAATACCCGTATGAACAGGCTTTTCGACAAATCGATTGTGCTGGCGTGCTGTATCGCAGCCGCTCTGGGCCTTGCTGTGGACGCTCGCCTGGTCGCGGCGTTTTGCCTTGGCGTTATTGCCACCTCGCTGGCTGAGCTCGCGCAGGGGAAAAGCGCCCGGCGCGCGAGCGAGACCGCGAGCTGCGCTTACATCATCGCGGCTGTCTTCGTGCCGCCGTTTGTGCCGTTTGCGCCTCTCGCCCTCTATGACATCGCGCGGCGGGTGCGCCGTGAGCACGCCTGGGCCGCGCTGGGCATTGGCGCCACCTTTGTCTTTGCGCTTGTCGCGGACCTTCGCACCGACGCGCTCACCGCCCGAACGCTCCTGCTGACTGCCATCCTTTCGGTTGCCGCTACCTTGCTATCGCTGCGCACCGCCCAGTTGGAACGCGAGCAGCAGCGCATGCGCCGCACCCGCGACGAGCTGCAGGAACGAGCCCTCGCGCTCGAAGCGCGCAACCGCGATCTTGCCGATCGCCAGGACTACGAAGTCGAGCTCGCGACGCTCGCCGAACGCGCCCGCATCGCGCGCGAGATCCACGATAACGTCGGGCACCAGCTCACGCGTACCTCGCTGCAGACCGAGGCCCTGTGCATAGTCCACGCCGATGAACCCGGCGTCGCCGCCGATTTCGCCGACGTCAAGCACACCGTTGACGAGGCGCTCCAGCTTGTGCGCACCAGCGTCCACGCGCTCAACGACAACGCCGTCGATCTTTCCGTGCAGCTCGAACGCATTGTTGAAGGCGCACGCTCGGACGGCGGCCCGCAGATTGAGCTTGAAGTTATGACCGAACATGCGCCCGCAAACGTCGCCAACTGCTTTGCGGCGGTCCTGCGCGAGGCGCTATCCAACACCATGCGCCACGCCCGCGCGCAAAACGTTGCTGTGCGATGCATGGAGCATCCATCGTTTTACCAGCTCATCGTTACCGACGATGGCATGGGCGGGACCCAGACGGGCGGTCGCGGCGCCGCCGAGGGCATGGGGCTCGGCTCCATGCGCGAGCGCGTCGAGGCGCTTGGCGGCACCTTCACCGCCGGCCCGCGCGCCGGCGTCGGCGGCTGGCGCGTGTTTGCCACCGTCCCCAAACAGCAAGGAGATGAGGCCCGATGAGGCTCATTGTTGTCGACGACGACCGCCTAGTGGTCGATTCGCTCAAGATTATCCTGGGCGCCCAGCCGCAGATCGAGGTAGTGGGCACCGGCGCCAACGGCAACGACGCGGTTTCGCTCTATGCCGAACACGCACCCGATATTGCACTGCTCGACATTCAGATGCCGGGACGCGACGGCCTATCGGCGGCGCGCGAGATCCTCGAGCGCGACCCTGCGGCGCGCGTGGTGTTTCTGACAACATTCTCGGATGACGAGTACATTGTGTCGGCGCTCAAGCTGGGCGCCCGCGGCTACCTGATCAAAACCGATGTCGCCGCTATTCCACCGGCGTTGGCGCAGGTCATGGACGGCAAACGCGTGCTCGAGGGCAAGGCGATCGAGGACATCGATTTTGACGGGACAGGCGCCGATGCCAGCACGCCTCGCCGACCCGCCGCCTTTGCCAGCCTGACCGACCGTGAGTTCGAAGTCGCCGAGCTCATCGCCCGCGGCCTCGATAACAAGGAGATTGCCGCCGCCGCTTACATGGGCGAAGGCACGGTGCGCAACCACATCAGCTCGATCCTTGCCAAAATGGGCCTACGCAACCGCACGCAGATCGCCATCGCCTCCCTGCGAGGGTAATTACCCAACAACCGACCACCCCGGCATAGCAAAATGGCTGCTATCGATTTAATGCCATTTCAAAACTATGCCGGTTTCCGGGGCTGAGTCACGAGTCCCCAACCATGCCGATATTCGTGAAAATAAAACCGCAGGTAGACGAGCCGTCATTTTGCAGAAAACGCGGGTATGGATGGGAGTCCTGAGTTTAGCCCCGTAAACCGGCATAGTTTTGTTTGAACGGTCCTGCGCGAACGCACCCACCAGTCGCGTGGGGCCAAAAATGATCCGTTTTCCTCCGTCCCCGGGGATCATTTGGCGGCGCCAACCACGAAATCGGCCCATCTACTACGTTTGACTCGATACCCCTGACCATGCCTTCGTTTTGAACAAAACCGCAGGCGTTCTACCTGCGGTTTTGTTTTCGCGTTTTTTAGCATGGTTGGGGGTAAGGGGTTAAACGTAGTAGATGGGCCGATTTCGTGGCGGCCCTTCCTCCCCTGCGCACAAAAGTGCCGCCACGGAGAAGGGAGACGTCTCCGTGGCGGCTGGGGGTGAGGGGGTGGGGCTATGTTCTGGCTCCCCGCCGGCCGCCCGGGGCCTTTTGGCCCCGGGCGCTGCCAGCGTGCCTAGCGCTTACGGATACCCCAGACCAGGGCTCCGACGCCGGCCATGGCAATAACAAATGCCATGAGCAGTGCAGCGGCCTGCTGGTCACCCGTGGTGGGCAGGAAACCCTTGACCGTCTTGACGATGTTCGTCACGGTCTTGGGCGTGCCGGGGTCGGGCGTCGGCGTAGGGGTCTCGGGCTTCTTGTACGTGTTGTTGAACACGATACCCTCGACACTCTTGTCGCCCTTGGTAAAGGCGACGTTCGCCTTGAGGTTGCCCTCGCCGTCGTCGACCACGTTGACGGTCGCGGTAAAGACGGACTTGTCGTAGGTCATACCGGCCTCGTCGCCCTTGACCTCGCTGATGGTGTAGACGTACGTACCAGGCTCGTCGTACTCGAACTTGTCGAAGTTGATCTTGCCGTCGGCATCGTTGGTGACGGTGGACTCGATGTCCTCGCCAACGAGCTTAAAGCTAAACTCGTCCTTCTTGAGCTCGCGTCCCTCGAGCACCTTGATGGTGCCGATGGAAACCTGCGTGGGCATGGCGTGATACTTGTTGGTAAAGCCAGCCGACTCGGTGGTTCCCTCGAGCTTGTGCGTCGCGGTCAACGTGCCGTCGCCATTGTCGGAGACGGTGGTCGCGACGGTGTAGGTCGTGCCGTCATAGGTGACGCCCTTGTACAGGCCGAGCGCGTTGGGGCAAGCCTCGCGCAGCGTGTACGCGTGCGTGCCGGGTGCCTCGTAGCGGATCGGGCTCAGCGTAACGTTGCCGTTGGCGTCGTTGGTGCCACTAGCGACAGTCACGCCGTCCTCGAGCAGCTCAAACGTGAACTCGCCAGCTGCAAGATCACGTCCGGTCAGACGCTTGACGGTCGTGACCTGATCGGTCACGGAAGAATCGGTAGGCGTCACGCTGTACGTGTTGGTGAACGTAAAGTCCGCACCGTCGCCGCCGTCGCGCTTGACGCTCAGGTGCCCAGCGCCGTCGTCAGTCACGGTGTAGGAAACCTTGCGCGCGGTATTGGCGTCGTTAGTCACGCCAGGGGAGGTGCCGGACTCGGTCACCGTGTAGGTAAAGGTGTGCGAGCGCGGGGCAGCGGGATCTGCGGGCTCGGACTCGTCGCTGGGCTCGTCGGCGTTGGCATCAGCGTCGGCGTTGGCCTCTTCAGCCTCTGCCTCGTCGGCCTCGTCTGCCTCGGCCTTATCGGTCGCATCGTCCGTCACGCCCAGGGCGCGGTTGAGGTCCTCGAGCGTAAAGTGGATCTTGCCAAAGTCCACGTTGCCGGCCGCGTCGTTGGTTGCGGTCGTGCGCTCGGGCATCGGGGCACCCGCCTCATCGGCGGCCACGGTAAAGGTAAACTTACCCGTGATGTCGGCCGGGGTCAGGCCCTCGGCAGCCTGGAGCTTCTTGGTGCCGGCAAGCGCGGCGTCAACGGCATCGGCGCCGTAGACGTTCTCGAACAAGGGCTCGATGCCACCGTAGTCGACCGTTGCCGTCAGGGTACCGTCACCGTTATCGACGACGATAACCTTAAAGCCAAAGTACCACGTTGTAGCAGAAACGCCGTTCGGCAGCCCGTGTATAGCTTCGTAGGCCGTGTAGTTAATGGTCCAAGCAAGCTTACCGTCCTTGTCGGTACGATGGGCAAGCCCGGCAGACTCAAGATCGGCAAGCATCTTGGTGTCGTAGTGCAGCGCATCAAAGCTCACGTGCCCACCGATATTGGGCTTGAGATTTTCATAACCCACAAGCTCACCCTGATAGGCGATACCGAACCAGAACTCGCCGTCAACCATCGGGCGACCGGTCAGGGTCTTGGCGGCAACGACCTGAGCAGCGGTGCCACCAGGCGTGTTGGTCGTAGCGCTATAGCTGTTGACGAACGGGACCACGGCGCTCTCGACCGCGGCCGCGCCGGTCTTGTACTCGGTCACCAGCGTGCCCTCGGAACCGCCGGAGACGGTCGTCGTGGCGGTGAGCGTGCCGGCGGTGTCGTCGGCGATGGCGATCGTCACGGTGCGGACAGCGTCGTCGTAGGTGTAACCCGGCTGGCCGTCATTCTTCTCGGCAACGGTGTATGTAAAGGTCTTGCCGGCATCAGCCTGCGTAAATTTGACCTCATGGCCCGCCAGAATGTCAATCTGGCCGACTGTTCCCTCTATCGTTGCGGGGGACTCATAGTTGTTGGCCCCGGGCAGCAGGCCAAGTGCGCTAGCCGAATCATCGTCGGCGGGCGTCACGGTAAAGGTGAACTGGCCCTCGGTCATGGGGCGTCCGTAGAGGGTCTTGCTGAGCTTGAGGCCGCCGGCCGCGGCGTAATCGAGCTCAGTGCGGTACGTGTTGGTAAAGCGTCCGTTTTCCTTCTTAGTGACGTTGGCGGTCAGGGTGCCATCGCTGTCCTCGGTCACGGTCACTTCGGCGGTTGCGACATGCGCGTCATACGTCATGCCGACCGTGCTGCCCGCGTTCTCGCGAATCTCGTACTTATAGGTTCCGGCAGCGGCGTAGTGGATCTTACCGAACTTGATGGCGGCGATGCCGTCCTTCGCGTCCCTCTTGCTCACGGTTACGGTTGCGGGATCGGGCAGCGGGGTGCC
The DNA here is from genome assembly GCA_900543275.1 of uncultured Collinsella sp. Classification (GTDB taxonomy): domain Bacteria; phylum Actinomycetota; class Coriobacteriia; order Coriobacteriales; family Coriobacteriaceae; genus Collinsella. The sequence goes on from UQQL01000021.1 coordinate 6,026, forward strand.
TTCGGGGGCGGTGATGGTAAAGCTGAACTCGTCCCCATCCGTCCAGTCGCGACCGTCAATAGCCTTGCTCAGGCCAAAGTCGAGCTCGGTCTCGAGCGGGGTCACGCTGTAGGTGTTCTTGAAGATCGCAGCCTCAGCATTCTTCAGAACATGCTGGGCACTGAGCGTGCCGTCGCCGTTATCGGTGATGGTCGTCTCGATGGCGAACTTGGCGTCACTGTAGGTAATGCCCTTGCTGGTGGTTCCGCCCTTGACCTCGCGCAGCGTGTAAGCGTGCGTTCCGGCCTTGTCGTACTTCACGGCGCTCATCGTGATCTTGCCATCGGCAGCGTTGGTGCCGGTGGCGACGACCTCGCTGTCCTCGACGAGCTCGAAGGAGAACTCGCCTTCCTTGAGGTCGCGCCCGGTCAGGACCTTCTTCGCGGTGATCTGGTCGGTGACGCTGGACTCGTCAGGATTCGGCTTGTAGCTGTTGTTGAACTTCGCCTCGTTGGCGCCCTGCAGCTCGTGCTTGACCGTGAGCTTACCATTGCCGTCATCGGTAACGGTAGTCACGATGGTGTAGGTCGTGCTGTCGTAGGTAATGCCGTTGCCTTCGGCGCCCTTGGCTTCGCGCAGGATATAGGTGTGCTTGCCGGCGGCGGTGTAGGTGATCTTGCCCATCGTAATCTTGCCATCGGCGTCGTTAGCGCCGGTGGCGACGACCTCGCCGTCCTCGACGAGCTCGAAGGAGAACTCGTCGGCCTTGAGGTTGCGTCCGTCCAGAACCTTGGTCGCGGTAATCTGGTCGGTGACGCTGGAGTTATTCGGAGTAACGCTGTAAGCATTCTCGAAGATAGCCTTCTCGACGTCCTGCAGCTCATGCTTAACCGTGAGCTTGCCATTGCCATCATCGGTGACGGTGGTCACGATGGTGTAGGCCGCGGTGCTGTAGGTGATACCGTTGTCGGCGTCGACCTTGGTCTCGCGCAGCATGTAGGTGTGCTCGCCAGCCGCAGTGTAGGTGATCTTGTCCATCGTGATCTTGCCGTCGGCCGCATTGGTGCCCCTGGCGACGACATCGTTACCCTCGACGAGCTCGAAGGAGAACTCGCCTTCCTTGAGGTCGCGGCCTGTCAGGGTCTTGGTCGCGGTGATCTGGTCGGTGACGCTGGACTTATTCGGGGCAGTGTTGTACTTGTTCTCAAAGCGTGCCGTCTCGGGACCCTCGAGCGTATGGGTCACCTTAAGCGTGCCGTCGCCGTTGTCGATGACGCTCGTCTTGACGGTGTAGTTCGTCTTATCGTACGTAATCCCGTTGCTCAGCCCCGCCTCGTTGGGGAGCTTCTCGCGCAGCGTGTAGGTGTGATTGCCAGGCTTGTCGTAAGTGATCTTGTCCATGGCAATCGTGCCGCCGGCAGCGTTAGTGCCCTTGGCGACGACCTTGTTACCCTCGACGAGCTCGAAGGAGAACTCGCCCTCCTTGAGGTCGCGCCCGGTCAGGACCTTGGTCGCGGTGATCTGGTCCTCGACAGGCTTCACGCTATAGGTGTTCTTGAACTCGGTCTCGCCCGAGGTCTTTTCAACGTCGGCCTTAAGCTCGCCCTTGGCGTTAACCGTCACAGTCACCTTGAACGTGGCAACGTTCTTGCTGTAGGTAATGCCACCGGCGTCGCCCTTGACCTCGCGGACCTCATAGGTGTACTCGCCCGGCTCGGCATAAGTAATCTTGCCAAAGTTAATGGCTGCCTTGCCCTTGTCGAGATCGGCATTGGTCACAGTTACGGTCGCGGGGTCGGGCATCGGGGCATTGTTGTCGGACGTCGCGGAGAGCTCAAACTCAAACGCATCCGTATCCGCCCACTTGCGGCCCTCGAGCACCTTGGTCAGACCAAAGTCAGTCTTGGTATCAACCGTTGTCGGCTTGGTTGCAAGGCTAAAGATAATCTTGCCGTTGTTGCCCAGGTGCGAATGCACGTGCGTGGAAGTCGCAACGGAGGAAAGGTCATTCCACCTGGGGTTAAGCACGTCGCGCGCGGTCTCGGTCTTGTTGCCGTTCGCCTCCACATCGTCCTTGGTGGTATGCAGCTGGTCGATATAGGCCAAGCGCGCGGTTCCCTTATTAAAGGACCAATAGCCGTCATCTTTGACCAGAGCGCCGTCGTAGCTGGCGATCTCGTGCCCCTCAAACTCCACAACGGCATAGTCGTCCTTCGGCTTGCCGTTTGCGCCCATCGCCACAAACTCGTCCTTGTAGTAATAGACGTCGTTGCCCTGCGGCTTTACCGTCGCGCGCTGGGTGCATTCCTTGTCCGTGTAGATAGGCGTGATTTTTTGGAAGTAATAGTAGCTGTTGGTATCGGCGGGCTCAAACTCGGCGACAACATCGCCCAGCTCGCCGCCCGACCACTTGTTGGCCAGGAAGTAGACCGTCTGGTTGTCGACACCCTTATGTTTCTCGATATACTTCTTGAGTCCGTCATCGGGCGCAAACAGGTTGTTACGCGCGGCGTCCTTGACGCTCGAGGTGTATTTAATCTGAATGGGCTTGATGTCATTGAGCGACGTGCGCTCAAAGATCCCGTTTTCCATGTCCACGTGATAGCGGATCAGCGGAATCAGTGATGCGGGAATCTTGACCGTCACGATATCGCCCTGCTGCGCATTGGCAGAGCGCTCGACGGTGATGACCAGGTCCTTGGCCACGCCCGAAAACTCGTACGTGTCCGTATTGCCCTTGGTTGTCTTGGTCACTTCATCAAAGGGGACGCCATTAATCTGAGCGCTGACAAACGTATCGACCTGCATAAAGTCGCCCAGCTCATCACTAAAGGTGATGTAGCCGGACTTGCTCTCGTCGTAACCATCCTCGATCTGAGTGGGAGAGCCCTTGCCCGAGGTGATAGAGCTCGAGATATCATCAAACACCTTCTTGAGCTCATCGGCGTTCGACGCAGCCTTGTAGAAATCGGAATTCTCCGTGCGCTTACCAAGCTCATTGGTTGTGTAGGACGTGGCGTTTGGATAGTTGCTCGACACGGCGTGCATGAACTTGTTTTCGTTGCTCGTCCAGTAGTTCGTAGGATCGGCAGCGGGATTCGCACCATCAAAGATGCCGATCGTATAAATGTCGGCACCTTTATTCTTGAGACTCTTGGCGCTTTTGACGGCGCTATCGGCAACACTTGCTTGGAATTCACTAGAGCTCGTAGGTGAACCATCAGTGAAGAAGACAACGATCTTCTTGGCGTCGGCGCGACCAAACGAAAATACCCCATCAGCCAGCTGTAAGCCATAGTCGGCGTGCGTGGCGCCATTAGGACTGATGGAGTTGACCGTACTCTTAAGGCTCGTCGCGTCATCGCCCTTGCAGGACGTCAGCTTCTTCATGGTCTGCGAGTAGTTGTACCTATACCCCGACTCCCAATACGTGTCGTTGCCGACCCAATCAGCCCTAGTTCCCGCAAACTTTACGATGGCAACCTGATGCTGCTTGGAATCATCTTCGATCTTTGCATTCTGCTCGGCAATAGCGTCGATAAAGGAACTGGCAGCGTTCTTAAGTGCGGTGATGCGTTTGGTCTGATCATTGCCGCCCATGCTCTTATCCATCGAGCCGGAGGCATCAAGCACCATCACGATATCGAGCGGTTTAGTGACCAGCGACGTTGTGTCAGAAGTCGAAGACATCGTGGAGAGCGTTGTCACAAAGTCGGACTTTTCGTCCTCTGCGGGCTCGACCGTCTTGTCCGTCCAGATTCGGCCTACATAACGTGTCGTCTGGTCCTGCTCGCCGCCCGACACCCAGTATTGCCAGCGGCCGGTAGTGTCGGGGTCGACTATCTTTTTGCTCGCCGTCGGTCCGTCCATTCCGGTGCTGGACCTGGCGTTGGCCTCGGGCAGCATGGCAAATGCTGCAGTCGGCAACACCAGCACTACGGCCAGTATCACCGCCAAGAGACCCCTCGTATACCTACTCATCGCGTCTCCCTTCTCGCGGGCTCAGACCTTGCATCAGCCTAAAGTTACGGAATGAGACACAATTAGGGCAGGTGACACATGTTCCAGATTCGGTTTTGGGCGTGAGACAAATGTCTCACCAAAGTTGAGACACGGCGTTTTCGCAGGAAAACGGGTGCGACCAAAGACGGACGAGCCAAAATGGCCCAATTACCTCCATCAGGGTGTTAGTTAATAGCTCCCCCGCACGAAACCGGCCCATCTACTACTTTTGACCCGATACCCCCGACCACAACCGCGTTTTACGGAAAACCGCAGGCGTTCTACCTGCGGTTTTCTTTTCGCACTATTTGTTGTGGTCAGGGGTTGCCGCCAAAAAGTAGTAGATGAGCCCATTTCGTGCCGGACGGGTTACGCGACAGCCCTCGCAAGGCCAAAATGATCCGTTTTCCTCCGTTCATGGGGGATCAAGGGCTGTTACGGATATGGTGACATTTCAAAACTATGCCGGTTTACTACGATAAAAATGAGATTCCCGATCACGCGTGACTTTTTCGCAAAACTGCAAGCCGTCTACCTGCGGTTTTGATTTTGCCAAATGCGGCGTGGTTGGGGGCAGGCGATTTATCGTAGTAATCCGGCATAGTTTTGTTCGCGGCGGCTCCACCGCTCGTTTAAGCGCGGGGCCGGTGGGGCATTTTTGCCCCACCGGCCCCATCCCAGCGCTATTCCGGCTTGGTTTCTACCGTGGGAGTCTTGTCCGCCGCGACTGGAGTGCGGGCGGTGTCCATAGTCAGGCAGTGTTTGGGGCAGCTCTCGATGCACTCGCCGCATACCACGCAGGCATACGGGTCAATCGACCACGTTCCTCCCTTGCGATCGACCGCGAGCGCGCCCGCCGGGCAGCGGCGCGCGCACATGCCGCAGCAAATACACACGTCCATGTCGTTAACGATGTGCCCACGCAGGCGCCCGGGTGCCGCGAGCTTCTCCTGCGGATAGCACACCGTTACCGGCTGCTTGACCATAGAACCCAAGGCCGTCTTGGCAAATGTCAGCAAACTCATGCCGCGCCTACCTTTCCGTGCAGCTAATGCATGGGTCGATGGTCAGGATAATCATGGGCACGTTGGCAATGAGCACGCCCTGCAGCGCATGCGTCAGACCCGCCAGATTTTGCGACGTCGGCGTGCGCACGCGAAAACGGTCCAAATTCTTGGTGCCGTTGCCGCGCACATAGTAATACGCCTCGCCGCGCGGTTGCTCAATCACAACCTCGCCGCGTGCGCCGTCGGCCGGCGTAAGCTTGGTGCGCCCGCCGATCCCGTCGTGCGGAATCTTGCCCACAAGCTCCTTGATGATGTCCATGGCCTGCGTGACCTCGGCGCAACGCACTTGGCAGCGGGCATAGCAGTCGCCATCGGTAGCGACAACCGGCTCAAACGCAGCCAGGTCCGCATAGGCACCGTCGCCAAACATGCGCACGTCGTAGTCCACGCCCGAGGCGCGCCCAAACGGACCGACCATCGAAAGCTCCAGCGCGTCTTTCTTGCTAATCACGCCCACGCCATGCAGGCGCTCGCCGCAGCTGTCATCGTCCAAAAACGTATGCACCAGAGCCTCGTAGTCAGGACGCATGGCATCGAGCGTCTGGACAATGCCTGCCAGCTCGGAGTCCTCGATATCATGCTTAAGGCCGCCGATCTCGTTAATCGACAGAATCACGCGCCCGCCGCAAGTGCTCTCAAAGATCTTGAGAATCTGCTCGCGCAGGGTCCACGAACGATAGAACAGCGCCTCAAAGCCAAAGGCGTCGGCAAGCAGGCCCAGCCACAGCAAATGCGAGTGAATGCGCGAAAGCTCGTGCAGAATGGTGCGAATATACTGCACGCGGCCGGGCACCTCGATGTCAAGCATGCGTTCGCAGGCGCTGGCATAGCCGCAGCTGTGGCCCACGGCGCAAATGCCGCAGATGCGCTCGGCGATGTAGCCAAACTGATGCATGTCGCGCTTTTCGGTGAGCTTCTCGAGCCCGCGGTGCACAAAGCCGATCTGTGGAATTGCCTCGATAACGCGGTCGTCCTCGATCACCAAGTCCAGATGAAGCGGCTCGGGCAGCACCGGGTGCTGCGGGCCAAACGGAATAACGGAGCGATGTGCCATGGACCTTACGCCTCCTCTTTCTGCTTGTCGCGGGCGGCCTTGGCGGCAAGCGCCGCGCGGACCTTGGCCGCTTTCTCGGGATCCATGGCGGCGAGCTTTGCCTCCATCTCGGCGGCCTTGAGCGCCGCCTTCGCAGCAGCCCCATCGTGCTGAGCATCGGAGCCGACAGCCGCAGCGGGCTGAGCAGCGGCGCCCGCGGCATCGCCGGCGCCCGCAACGCCCTCCCCTGCAGCAGCCGCAGCCGCGGCGGCCTTCTCGGCAGCGGCCTTGCGCGCCTTGGCCTCGGCAGCCGCGCGGACCTTCATGGCCTTCTCGCGCGCGGCCTTCACCTCGGGCGTGATAACGCTCATGGGTTCAGCGGTCGAGACCTGGTAGAAAAAGCCCTTAAAGTCGATCTGCATATCGGTGATGGCAAGACCAAACAGATCGTGCGCTTCGTTTTCAAACGGGAATACCGCCGGATAATACGAGCTGATGGACGGAATCTCCTGGTACTGGTCGATGCCTTCGACCACCAGGTTCTCGATCGCATAGCTGCCGCCCTGCGCAATATGCTCCTGAGCAGCACGAACGTTGATAAACGTATAGACCAAGCGATACGAGCCGTCGTCGACGTTACGCTCGGCGTGCATTTGCACAAAGCGCGCACCGACGCCCTTAAGCGCCTGGACATGCGACAGGAGCTCGTCGATCCCAACGATGGTATAGATTGCCTCTTGCATTACTCGGCCTCCTTTGCAGCGACGGACGCGGCGGGCGTCCCAGCAGGTGCGTCGCCAGCGGCGGGCGCGTCGCCGGCCTCAGCCGCGGCCACAAACCCGTCCTCGCCCAGCTCAACGCCACCGTCCCAGGTGGCGGCGCCGCCCACGGTGAGCGGATCGCCGCCGGCGCGCATCACGGCCTCCTTCTGGTCCAAGATGCCGCACGCCTCCACGATGGCATCGATCACCGTCTCGGGGCGAATGGCGCACCCGGGCGCGTACACGTCCACGGGAATCGCGCGGTCCACGCCGCCGATCACGTTGTAGGCATCGCGGAACACGCCGCCCGAGCACGCGCAGATGCCGCACGCCACCACGCACTTGGGCTCGAGCATCTGGTTGTAAATCTGACGCACGACGGGCAGGTTCTGGGCATTGACCGAGCCCGTCACCAAAAAGATGTCCGCATGTTTGGGGTTGCCGGTGTTGACCACGCCAAAGCGCTCCGCATCGAACAGTGGGGTAAGCGAGGCCAGCACCTCGATATCGCATCCGTTGCAGCTCGAGCCGTCGTAATGAATAACCCACGGCGAGCGCGACATTTTATGATCCATGGATGCCGCCTCCTAAATAAACACGTCGACGAGGATGGGCATAAGGTTGAGCAGGCCAAACACCAGCGCCACGCCCCAGCCGAGCTTAAAGCAGCTGCGCCAGGTGCTACGGGCGAAGGTGTTATCGATCAGTACCTCGACAAAATACGTCGCGGCCATCACGACCAGGGCTACAGCCCAGCTCACCGGGTTGTCCCAGACAAAGAACATGCCCACCCACATCAAAAACAGCACGGTCTCGCACCAGTGCATAAGGGTCATCTTGGCCAGCGTGCTGCCGCTCATCTCGGTGGCGACGCCCTGGACAATCTCCTGATGCGCGTGATGCGAGTACGAAAGGTCGAACGGCGACTTGCGTAGCTTGATGGTGAGCACCGCAAGCAGCGCCAAGAAAATGGGCGCGCTGTACACGATGATGGGCGCCGACTGTCCGGTCACGGCGATGGAATCAAAGCTATCGGTGGCAAGGTACAGGCCCACGCTCATCAGCAGAACGGCGGGCTCGTAGCTCATGACCTGCAGCAACTCGCGGTCGGCACCGACCTGGGCAAACGGGCTTTGCGTCGAGGCGGACGCCAGCACCACAAAGATCGCGGCGAGCGTAACCATAAAAGCGCACAGCAGCGTGTTGGAGCCCGACACAAAGATGCCGCCGCCCACGACGGTAAAGATGAGCGCACATGCCATATAGGTATCGTCCATGGTGTTTACGCTGGCAGGGGCCTTGCGCAGAAGCTTGGCAACGTCGTAGAAGGGTTGCAGCAGGCGCGGGCCCACGCGGCCCTGCATGCGGGCCGAAAGTTTGCGGTCAACGCCGTCGATCAGGCCGCCCACAAGCGGCGCAATCAAGGCAAACGCCACGGTGCCAATAAATATGCCCACGACACCCGAACCTTCAAAATACTTACCGCGAAGCACCGAGGGCGCGCTCATAGCAAGTCGCTCGGGCCCAATCCACGCGCAACACAGCAGCGCAAACAAGATAATGCTGCAGCACACGACGCTACCCGCAGGGCCAATACGCTTCTCGCCAAGGGCGTCCTCCGAGTACCAATTGCGCTTTTCGGCCTTCACCTCGTGTCCCATCGAGCCGCGGAAATGGCGGTAATTGTCGGTTCCCACGCCCGAAAGATATACGTTTACGTGCGGTTTATTGCTCACGCGGAATGAAGTCAGCAGCACCACGGCGATAAACGCCACGATAACCACCATCAGATACATGGCGTCCTTGCCAATAACGTACGGCACGCGTCCAAACACCATGGCGAGATAGGGCGATACCAGACCGCTCGAGATAACCGGAAACGCCACGCAGCACAGAATCAGCAGCGCGGCGATGGTGTTGAGCGCCATCCATTCGGTCTTATGGACATTGACCTCAACGTTTTGAGCCGTGGGGTCGACGCCCGAAAGCTTGGCAAGCCACTTGCCCCAGAAGAAGAACGTCGCGGCCGAGCCAAAGGCAAGCACCATGATCATGAGCACGTTGCCGGTCTGCGCAAACGCCACCAGGGCGCCCCACTTGGACACGAGCATGCCAAACGGGGCAACAAACATGCCCATGATGCCCAGCATCATCAGGCGCGTCAGGTGCGGCATGCGGCTGAACATACCGTCCATGTCCTCGATATTGCGGCTGCCGATATGATGCTCGGCCGTGCCCACGCACAGGAACAGCAGCGACTTGGCCACCGTGTGGAACAAGATCAGGAAGATGGCCGCCCATACGGCCTCGGGCGCGCCGACACCCAAGCAGGCACTGATGAGGCCCAAGTTGGAAATGGTGGAGTACGCGAGCACGCGTTTGGCGTTGCTCTGCGAGATGGCCATGAGTGCAGCGAGCAAAAACGTGATGGCACCCACACTCGTGACCATAAAGCCGGTCACGGGGTAGATGGCATAGAGTGGGCTGAGCTTGACCATCAGGAACACGCCGGCTTTGACCATGGTTGACGAGTGCAGCAGGGCGCTCGTGGGAGTGGGTGCAACCATGGCACCCAACAGCCAAGTGTGGAACGGCATCTGTGCGGCCTTGGTGAGCGCGGCGAGCGACAACAGGATGACCGGCATCACCAGCAGCGCGGACTGCGCGGTTCCGGTGCCGGAAAGCTCGATCATGCCCGAGATGGTCAGCGGCATGCCGTTAACGTGCAGATACATAAGTCCGGCCAAAAACGCGATGCCGCCCAGCATGTTGAGGATGATTTGGGTAAAGGCGTTCTTGATGGCCTCGGGCGTGCGCGTGTAGCCAATCATGAGGAACGAGCACACGGTGGTGATTTCCCAGCCACAGAACAGCCACTCAAGGTTGTCGCTTGTCACGATGACGAACATGGCCGAGAGGAACAGGAACATAAGCGCCAGGAACTGCGGGCGTCGGTCGGGCGCCGCCTGCCCGCGCAGCGCTGCCTCGTGCTCGTCGTGGGCCTGGAAGTCCTTCATGTAGCCCAGGGCGTACACGCAGATAAGGCTGCCGACAATGCCGACGGCAAGCACCATGATCACACTCATGTAATCCAGGTAGAGCGGCGTGGCGGTGACAACCTCGGCCGCGGGCAGCGTCATGGCAGCGAAGGCAACCGAACCCACCAGCTGCACCACGCCGAGCACCGTGGTGAGCGTGCTCTTATATTTACGCGCGTTGTACAGGATGACGGCGCACAGGATCACGTCGATGACGGAGCTGATGATCGAGAGCACATGCGAGGTGCCGGGGGCAACCTCGAAGCTCTGCGGGCCCGTGCCAAAAAACATGACGGCGACTACAACCGTCACCGCCATAATGATGCCAGAGCCTACAAGCCCTACCGCATCGCGGGCGCGGTCACCGCGCGCGAGCAGCATGCCCAGCGCCGGTACCAGCGGAAACAGGGTAAGGAAATACAGTAGCGTCATACCATCACTCCCCCATGCAAAAACGCTGCAATTGTTTAACGTTATAGCTCAGTTGAGGAGTAGCGGCGGCGGGTTTTCGGTCAACTGGGGAGTTTTAGGCGTACGGGGTAACGAGTCTGTCCGCTTTGGAGCAGAGAGGCGACGCTCCCCCTATCGCGGCGGCGGGCGCACGGGCCACTGCGCGCGGTTTATTAACCACTTTGGAGGATGTTCCAGTAGGCTCACGACGGTCCAAAAAGTTGGCGCGGCAAGAAAAATGCGCCCCCGTGGGCGCACCATCCCGTTCGCTATTCCGCCTTTTTAACGCGCGGCTTGCGACCGCGCGGCTTATCAACCAGCGCGGACTCACCGCTCTCGCGATACTGGCGGCACCAAGCCTTGACCGAAGACTCGCTGGGAATCTTGTGCTTGATCATGGCCTCGCGAACCGTTAAGCCGTTTTCCAAGCGGTCCTTGACCACGGCGAGCTTAACTTCGTACGAATAGGTGTGATGATGCGAACCGGCGTTGAGAACGGCGTCGGCACCGCCCACGGCATATGCGCGGGCCCACTGACGAGCCGTGGCCTGGGGAATGCCGAGCTCCGCGGCGAGGGCGCGATGACCGACCCCCTCTTGGAGGACCTCGACGGCGCGCTGCCTAACCTCGGGCGCATGCGTGCGAGTCCTTGTTGCTTCCGACATACCTGCCACTTCTTAGCCTTAACCGTTAATCTGCTTTCTTACGTGCATGTTAGATAGTAGCATTTTGCTGTTTGCTCAAAGCAGTTAATTAAAATAGACGCGGCGTTATCTGGGCATTTGGCACCAATTTACGACATTTCTTTATCGATTATTTACGCTGGTAGCTGACTCGCAGCCAATCGTCATTCGCCTGTCAACAAAATTGACACCTCTTTATGTCCTTTGGCATAGAGGATATAGTTATTAACCCCTCCCCCAATAATTTTGAGTAATCGGCAAGGCAGTAGACGTCCTTACTCCTCATGATTACCGCGCATTGCCATCCACCGAAGCAAAACAAAAAGGGCGGGGCCTGCTGCGCTTGCAGGCCCCGCACCGGTTGACACCCGACGGGACACAGCCGGGCGAGGCGGATCCGTGCTACCGCCCCGCCTGGCTGCGATGTTCAACTACAGCTCGTTGGCCGCGTGATACGCCGTGCGAATGGCGCTCGCAATGTCGGCGGTGCGCTCGCCCGAGCAGTCGCCCACGCAGGTCACGGGCACCGTCACGCCATCCAGGTCAAACGCGTTGGCCTTGGATCCCACGGCCATCACCACGTAATCGCAGGCGATCTTCACCGGCTCCTCGGGGCCGTCCTCGGTGGTGTGCACGGCCTCCACGCCCTCGTCGGTAATGGCGGTCAGGCGGGTCTTAACGTGCTGTTCCACGTTGTGGGCGGCGAAGTCGCTCATGATCAGCGGCAGAATGGTCTCGGACTCGCCCGCGGCAATCTTGTCGAGCATCTCGACAATCGCCACCTCGCAGCCGTGCTGCAGCAGGTACTCGGCAGTCTCGGTACCCACCAGGCCACCGCCAATGACGGCGATGCGCCCGCTGAGCTCCACCTTGCCGGCCAGCACGTCCCAGCTCGAGACGACCTTCTCCGAGTCGGCGCCCGGAACGGGGATGACCACGTCATGCGCGCCCACGGCCACAATCGCGGCGTCGGCGGCGTTGAGGTCCGCGGGGCGAGCGGCATGGTTGAGCTCAACCTTCACGCCCAGGCCGGGCAGAATCTTCTCGTAGTACTCGACCGAGCGCATGATCTCATCCTTGCGCGGAGGCGCGGCCGCCAGCACAATCTGGCCGCCCAGATGATCGCTCGCCTCGTAAACGGTCACATCGTAGCCGCGCTTGGCCGCCACGCGCGCGGCCTCCAGGCCGGCGATGCCGCCGCCCACCACGGCAATCTTCTTGTCGCCCTCGCCCGGCTTGATGGCGATGGTCGCCTCGTCGCCGTTCTCGGCATTGAGCACGCACGAGATGTACTTGCGGTTTTGAATCGCGTCGACGCAGCCCTTGTTGCAGTTGAGGCACTCGCGAATGGGCTCACCCGTGGCGGCCTTCAGCGCAATGTCGGGGTCGCACATGAGCGAGCGGCCATAGGCGATAATGTCGGCCGCGCCGTCCTCAAGAATCTTCTCGCCGGCCTCGACCGAAACAACACGGCCGACGGTGGCCACCGGCACGGAGACCAGGGCCTTGACGCGCTCGGCCACCGGCAGCGTCCAGTTGTAGGGCATGGCACCCATGGGCGGAATGGTGTCGCCCATGTTGCCGGTGTGGTTGGCCTGCGCGACCTGGATCATGTCGATGCCCGCGCCCTCGAGCAGCTTGGCGAACTCGCAGGCCTCGTCGGGCTGCAGGCCACCCTTGCCGCGCGGCGTGCCGTCGGGGTTCTCCATGATCACGGGGAGCTTGTACTCCACCATCAGCTGCGGCGCGGCTTCCTTAATGGCGGCGACGACCTCGAGCGCATAGCGAACGCGGTTCTCGAACGAACCGCCGTACTCGTCGGTACGCTTGTTGAGGATGGCCGAACATAGCGAACCCACCAAGCGGTCGCCGTGGACCTCGATGGCGTCAATGCCGGCCTGCTGCGCGCGAGCGGCCGAGGCGGCGATGGCCTCCTTGATCTGGGTGAGCTGCTCTACGCTCGCCTCGTTCACAAAGTGCTGCATATCGTGGTGCAACTTGGCGTAGGCCTGCTTGCGGATCTCGTTGGACTCGGCCATCTTGGCGGCAAAGGTCTCCTCGTCGCCGGCGGCCTTGGCCTCCTGCGCGGCCTTGGCGGCGGCCATGGAACCCATGACCATGCGGCCGACACCGGGCACGTCGTACTCGGGGTGGAACAGCTGCAGCGCGACCTTGGCGCCGTGCTTGTGAACGGCGTCGGCCAGCGCCTTAAACGTGGGGATCTGGGCGTCGGTCGCCAGCTTGGGCGTGGGGCTTGCGGTCATAACGGGAGCAACGTCGCCGATGACGATGTAGCTCACGCCGCCACGGGCCAGACGCTCGTAAAAGGCCAGGCTGCGCTCGCCGATGGAGCCGTCGCGCTCCTCATAGCCGGTGGTAAGCGGCGGGAACATAATGCGGTTTTTGAGCTCAAGGGGGCCAACCGTAATGGGCTGGAGCAGCTTGGATACAGGTGCGGTCATGGACAATCCTCTCTTGTAGGCGCGGCGGCGATGTTGCCGCGTAGTTGTCTAGAGGATATGGCATGGGAGCACAGTGGCGCAACGGAAATCGGCAGACAGCAGGTAGCGGCAGGTGGATGGGGCGGGGCGGCCCGTCGGTTTGTCTCAATCCGTAACAGTTAGGCCCACTTTTGGCCTCCACCTGTTACAGATCGAGACAAACCAACCCGGCCCGCTAGAACATCTAAATCTGTAACAGCTACTCGGCAAAATCCATCCCTCGTGTTACAGAATTAGATAAACGGGGGCCGGCTGCCGAAAAATCTCGTTCTGTAACATCTATCGGCCAAAAACGGCCCCACGTGTTACAGATCAAGACATTCCCCTCGGCCCATCCTCAACAATCTCAATCCGTAACATCTAGGCCCGCTTTTGACCCCTACCCGTTACAGATTGAGATTTTGTTTGAGATTTGCCGAGGGACTATATCCACGCGTCATCGAAGCCACTGCGACAGAAGTGCGACATTACTGCGACAGAGGTGCGAAATAGATCGACCACCTTACCTTATCGTGTAGAACTGTTTTGGGTCGTTATGGGATGAGCCGTGCCATTCGAGCAGCCCGTCTTCCTCAATTAACTTACCAAGCACCCGGCTTGCTGTGCGGCGATTTCTCCCGATGTGCGCTGCAAGCTCCCTTGCTGTCACCCTTCCGTTCGCAAAGGCCAACCTGACGGCGGCGAGCTCATACTCCCCCAATGAGGCGATCACCTCCGGTGATACCTTGTCCTCGAGAGCCTCGCTTCTCCTTACGGTTCTGGCAACGATATTGTTCTCAAGCGTTAGCTGAACCCTTGCCCCATCAGGTTCCGTGTAGACCGGATCATTGAGCAGAGAGTTTTGCATCTCGGTATAAATGCGCTTGACGCCCTCGTTTAGCTCCCGAACCCAACCAAATTCAACCAGCGTGCGCGCGATGCGTGGGTTGCGCGAGTAACGAGTGGTCCTCATGTTGTCGAGCGTCACGATATTGGGAAGCGCGCCTGGACTGATGATTTCCAAACGGTCGTCGAACATCGAGACCCGGATGTAGTCGCCGCGGAACGAGTAGTCGCGATGTGTCACCGCGTTGACCAAGCCCTCGAACCAGGCGAACTCAGGATACTCAGGCACGGTCTGGAATTTCCCGACGGGCCCCAGGAACTGAAATTCGCGGAGCATGCTCGAGATGAGTTCGTAGGCGTCTTGGATCACCTTAGGCAGCGGCCCACAGAAGCTTCGTTCTTTCGTGATGTTGAGACGCTCGCCCGTCTCCATTTTGACGCCGTCGTAGCGCAGGACACGGACTCGCGCCTGTGGCATCATCGCGGACGGATCCAGCGCGAATAGCAGGGCTCCAGCAACGGTCAGCTTTCCGTCACGCATAAAACGACGACTTCTAAGGACCTGCTCGTCGGAAACTTCGGTTCCAAGAATCCCTTTGTAGCGATCAAGCACTTCATGGTCCACGTCATCTAGGGAGGAATCCTCAACAAGCTCGTCCTCGAAGATTCTCTGCCCCTTATCGTACTCGAGGGCAAATACCTGTTCGCGGCTGAGCCTCACGCTCTTGTCGTCCTGCCGCAAGAAAACCTCGCCGTCGCTCACGCGAGCAACAGAGTGGTTGGTCGAGGCATCGATGTCCAAAACGAGAACGAAGTCCTCCTCGCCCGAAGAATTGACCACGGGGATTCGGTCTTTGCGGACAATAGGGGTTGGCGTGCAAGTCGTGAGCGCAGCGCGCTCGAATTTCTCAATGTCGCGCGCGCCGTTACGCTTGAAGCCCGTTACCTCACCATTATCCTCGATACCGATAACGAGCTTGCCTCCCGCCGAGTTGGCGAATGCACTAATATGCTTCGCAATCTCCTTGTCATCCTTGCGGGCGCTCTTTCGATCGAAGTACTGATTCTCCCTGAGAGTGGAAAATAGAATCACATCGTTTGTCGCAATGGGTTGCTGCATTGCCGCCTCCTTACATGGCTCCATAAAGAAGTGTAAGTCAAAGGCATCGTATAGACGGCCCCTACATAGCGGCCCCTTTATTGTTTTTAAGACGTCACTGTTTCTAGTTAAGGATCGTTAAGGGTCGTCGCAGCTCCTTCCAATTGGAGTCTATCAATCGACAAGTCAATCCATCCGGCCCGTGATTATCGATAGCCCGTCCGCCTCACATAATAAAAAGAGTCAAGATTCACTCATAAAGGAGAGCAACAACAAAATCTCAATCTGTAACAACAACTCGGCAAAATCCGTCCCTCGTGTTACAGATTTAGACAAACGGGACCCAACCCACCGGTATATCTCGATCTGTAACACCTGGCCGCCCAAATCGGGTCTAGATGTTACAGATCGAGATTTTGTTTGAGATGTTGGGAATTGGGCTGAGAGAACAGTCCCGGAATAACAAAAAAGCTCGCCGGCTAGGCCGACGAGCTGCAAGTTCTTGGTCGCGGGGGCAGGATTTGAACCTACGACCTCCGGGTTATGAGCCCGGCGAGCTACCAGACTGCTCCACCCCGCAATGTCTGGGCGCCTCATGTGCGCAAGAAAGAATATTACGTGGGAGTTCGGTAAACGGCAAGGAAAATCTCGTAGAGCATAATTCCTTCATATTTAAAACCCCTCAGCCCATATCGCCGTGAACGAATCGCAGCCGAGCGCCGCCGACGGCACGTATACAATGGTGCGCGTCCTTTTACGCCGACACCGGGAGTAGACATGCTGCTCGCTATCGATATGGGAAACACGCAGACGGCCATGGGCCTGTTTGACGGAGACGAGCTGGTGCAGTCGTGGCGCATGCCCACCGACCGCTCCTATACCGCCGACGAGATCCATGTGCGCCTGATGGGCTTCTTTAAGATGCACGACCTCTCGCTCGACGCGGTCGACGCGATCGCCTTCGCCGGCGTGGTGCCGCAGCTCTCGCGCGAGTGGCACACTGTGGCCGACCGCATCGCGGCAGACGCCATCGTTATCGGGCCGCAGACGGCCGCGGTGACCAAACTGCGCGCGGCGCGCCCCCAGGCCGTAGGTGCCGACCGCGTCGCCAACGCCGTTGCGGCCGAGACTTTCTACGGCGCGCCGGCAATCGTGGTGGACTTTGGCACCGCGACCAATATCGACGTCATCGATGAGGACGGCTATTACATTGGCGGAGCGATCGCGCCGGGCATCCGCATCTCCATGGACGCACTTGCCGCCCGTGCCGCCAAGCTCGCCAGCGTGCCGCTCGAGGCGCCCGAGCACGCCATCGGCCGCGACACCGAGGAATGCATCAAGGTCGGCGCCGTGATGGGCGCCGCCTCCATGGCCGAAGGCCTGGTCGCTCGCATGAAGCGCGAGCTGGGCCGCGAGGACGCCACCGTTATCGCCACAGGCGGTCTCGCCGGCATCGTCGCCGATTCGACCGATGCCTTCGACGTGGTCGACGGGCAGCTCACCATCAAAGGCATCTGCGAAATCTACCGCCGCATGCAGAAGCTGGAGTAAGGCGGGGTTTAAGTCGAGCGCGAGCGGCGAACTAGGCAACGCATCGGTCCTATTCCTCAAAAACGAAAATTTTTCGGTTTTGAGGAATAGGGCGCCGGCAACCCATTCCCCAAACAAGCGAAACCCTCCCCGGCACAGCCGAGGAGGGTCTTGTTGTCATCGTTATCTTTGAGCGCGGGCGCCTCGCGTTACAGTCCGCGAATCCGTACGGCCTCGGGCGGAAACTCCTGCTCGCCGGCGTCGGTCTTGATGGTCGCGCGGCCCCAGATGTCCAGGCCCGCAAACACGCCGACTGCGAGCGGCAAGCCGTTGGGCGACACCGCCGCAACCTGGCGACCCAGCAGCGGCACCATGTCAAAGTACTCGCCCAGCACCGGAGCCAGCGGGCCGGCGGCGCCCTGCGGCGTGTTGGCGACAACCGCCCAAGCGTCCACGCGGGTCAGCACGGCGGCGGACAGCGCCTCGACCAGAGCTTCGTCAGCAACATCAACGCCAAGCTCGCTCAGCGCCGCACGCTCAATATCAACCGTCACCGCGGCAAACATGCCCGCAGCACCGGCACCGCCGTTCACGGCAACACGCGCGAGTGACGTCTCAAACGCAGGCGCACCGCACACGATGTCACTCGGCCACTGGATACCCACCTTACCGGCAAGGCCCAGGCCCGGCGTCGACGTCGTGCCCACGAGCGCGTCCATCATGCCCATCGCGGCCACAAACGGAAGACCGTGAAAGGCGTGCATGTTCACGTCGGGGCGAACGACCAGCGAAAACGTCAGCGAAGCATCGCCCGCGCTCCACGCGCACCAGCCCGCGGACACGCCCTCGCGGCCCGCGTCACGCGCCGCGTCGAGCTCGGTGCCGGCGGCAACAGCATTCATCTCGATCATCTACATGCGCCCCAATTCGCCCACGATATGGCCCACGCGGTCCTCGGGCTCCTTGACCTCGACGCCGTTGTAGCGGAAGAACCGCGCCGGGTCGTGCATCAGATCCTCGAGCGGCACCAGCACAAAGTCACGCTCGCCGATCAGCGGATGCGGCAGGCGCAGCTTTTTGCCGCCGTGGGTCTCGCCGTCCATCCACAGCAGGTCCAAGTCGATAGTGCGCGGACCGTTGGCCTTGGCCTTTTTGGAGCGGTCGCGACCCAGCTCGGCCTCGATCTTCATGAGCTCGTCGAGCAGCACCAGCGGCGCCAACTCGGTCTTGATCTCGATGACGGCGTTGGCAAACGCGTCCTGGCGCGTCTCGTAGGCCGGCTCGCTCTCGTAGATCTTGGAGGAGTTGGACACGCAGGTAAGTGGAATCTCGGCGATCATGTCGCGTGCGGCGCGGATGTTGTCGCAGCGATGCCCCAGGTTGGAGCCCACGGCCACAAACGCGCGGCGCGGCTGCGGCTTGGCAACCGCCCAGTAGCCATTCAGGAACTGCGCAAAGCCCGCGGCGTCGTGCACGCGCACGATGTTGGCACCGGCCTGGATGGCGCCCAGGCACACGCCAAACGTAGCGGCATCGCGCTCGGCGGCCTCGGTCACGCCCGAGACGGCGCCCACAAAGCGCTTGCGCGATACGGCGCACATGAGCGGATAGCCCAGTGACGCCATCTTGGCAGTCTCGCGCTGGATGACGATGTCCTCGTTGGCCGTCTTGCCAAAGCCCGGACCGGGATCGATGCAGATGCGGTCGCGCGACACGCCGGCGTGGATGAGCGCGCGGGCCTGGTCGGACAGAAAGCCCATGACGCGGCGCATGATGGGCGCCGAATCGGGCAGGGTGAAGCGGCGGAGCTGCGAGGTGGGCACGTAGGCTTCCTCGCGGCGGGCGCTGCGGCGCATCATGGCGGCCAGGCGGTCATTGGGCTCCGATGCGGCCTCGGTGGCCTCGGGCGCGGGCGCGACGGTCTCGGCGGCAGCAGCCTGCTCGGCGGCCGGCGTCTCCTGCTCGCTTGCAGGCTCGGTCGCGGGCTCAGGTTCGCCAAACGGCAACGAGGGCTGCACCACGCCACCCGGAAGCTTGGCCTCCGGCTTAGGCTCACCCAGCAACTTGCCGCGACGGCGGCGAGCCGGCTTCTCGGCCTCACGCGCGGCCTCGGCAGCCGCCTCGCGCGCCTTCTCGGCAACAAACGCCGCCGCCGAGGTATCGAGCTGCACCGTTGCGTGCGTGCGGGTAGGCGCGGCGACCTCGCCGGCATGCATCACGATGACACCGCAGGTGCTCGTCTTAACAAACTCGACCATCTTGGGGTCAGTGAAGCCGGTCACGTCGTTGACGATCGAGGCGCCGCAGTGCACGGCCGCCTTGGCAACCGCCACGTGACGCGTGTCGATCGAGACGATGGCGCCCTCTTTGGCCAGCGCGCGCACCACGGGCAGCACGCGGCGAGCCTCCTCGTCGGGATTAACCGGGGTAAAGCCGGGGCGCGTGGACTCGCCGCCTACGTCGATGATGTCGGCGCCGGCGTCGAGCATCGCCAGGCCGTACTCGATGGCGGCATCCGGGTCGAAGTGCTCCCCGCCATCGCTAAACGAATCGGGCGTCACGTTGAGGACGCCCATGATGCGCGGGCGGTCAAAGCTGAGCTCATACTTTCCGCACCGCCATGTCTTGCTGTCGTTCGCCATGAACATCCTCCTAAAATGCCCACGCCGCCGAGCTTGGGGAGCTGGCGGCGGGGTCGCTTTGCATTCAGTCTTTCTATTGTATCCGCGCACGCGGGCTAGAACGCAAACGCGGCCGCGATGTCGCAAGAAATCAGCAGGTCGGCATTTGCATCCTGATCGGTAGGCGCCAAATTGCAAATGGCCAGCGTATCGCCGGTAAAGTAACGCGTAAGGCCCGCCGCCGGATACACCACGAGCGAGGTCCCACCCACAATGAGGGCATCGGCCGCGGCGATGGCGGCAACGGCACCGGTCAACACATGCTCGTCGAGCGGCTCTTCGTAGAGCACCACATCGGGCTTGATGCGACCACCGCACGCAGGGCACACGGGCACGCCCGCGGCGTCCTCGTGCTCGCGCGAGCAAATCCACTCGGCGCTATAGACCGCGCCGCACGACTGACAAATGTTGCGATGGACCGATCCGTGCAACTCAAACACGCGCTGCGAGCCCGCCATCTGATGCAAGCCGTCGATGTTTTGCGTCACCACGACATCGAGCTTGCCAGCTCGCTCCAGCTCGGCGAGCTTGGTGTGACAGCGGTTGGGCTTAGCGTTAAGCGCGATCATCTTGGTGCGGTAAAAGTCGAAGAACTCCGCCGGATGCGTCTCGTAAAAGCTGTGCGAGAGCATGGTCTCGGGCGGGTAGGCAAACTGCTGGTGATACAGGCCGTCAACGCTGCGAAAATCGGGAATGCCGCTTGCCGTGGAAACACCAGCGCCACCAAAGAACACCATGCGCTTGTGGGTATTGAACAGCTCCGCCAGCGCGGCGGAGGCCTGCTTGGGATCTGTTATCGCTTGCGTCATGTTTGTCCTCCGTCCATGTTGGTCGGGGCCTGTCTCTTATACACATCTGACGCTGCCGACGACGGAG
>UQQL01000022.1 GCA_900543275.1 uncultured Collinsella sp.
GGCATACGAGATTACTACGCGTCTCGTGGGCTCGGAGACGTGTATAAGAGACAGATCTGCAGCGCGAAGGCGGCTACACCTTCGACGAGGTCGACGAGATGATGAACAAGAAGTCCGGCCTCATGGCCGTGACCGGTGGCAAGACCAACGACTGCCGCAACGTCGAGGAACTCGCCGCTGCCGGCGACCCCGAGGCCCAGCTCGCCTTCGATATGTTCGTCTACAAGATTGCCGCCAAGGCCGCCGAGATGGCCACTTCCATGTGCGGCATGGACACCCTGGTCTTTACCGCCGGCATCGGCGAGCACGCTCCGGCCGTTCGCGCCGGTGTGGCCGACCGTCTGGCCTTTATGGGCGTTAAGATGGACCATGCCCGTAACGCCCTGCGTGGCGACGGCGCTTGGTGCCTGTCTGCCAAGGATTCCAAGGTCAAGATCTTCGTCATCCCCACGGATGAGGAGTTTATGATCGCTTCCGACGTCGAGCGCATCGTCAGCGGTAAGTAATTGATGCAAGGGGAGGGGACTGGATGGCCTTGTGCCGTTCAGCCCCCTTTTATGCTCTTTGGGCGAAGAGTTTAATAGTTATTTATTGGATTCTGATAACTTCTTATTAAGGGTACGGCCGCCTTATAGGTTTGCCGACCGTACTGTAATCACGAAGGAGTCTCATGAACGTACTTGTTGTCAACGCCGGCAGCTCGAGCCTTAAATATCAGCTTTTGGATACCGATACCCGCGAGGTTTTCGCCAAGGGCAACTGCGAGCGTATCGGCTCGGAGATGGGCATCTTTGGCCACTCCGAGAACGGTGGTGCCAAGCAGACCGAGGAGATTCCTTTTCCCGATCATCGCTGCGCCATTGCGCGCGTGCTCGAGGAGCTCGAGAAGACTGACTTTACGATCGATGGCATCGGCCACCGTATCGTTCAGGGTGGCTGGCACTTCGATGATTCCGCGGTCGTCGACGATGAGGTCATGGCTAAGATCCTTGAGGTGGCCCCGCTCGCCCCGCTGCACAATTACGGCGAGGCCGCGGCAATCGAATATTGCCGCGAGAAGTATCCGGAACTGCCCAACGTGGCCGTCTTCGACACCTCGTTCCACATGACCATGCCCGAGGTCGCCTACACCTATGCCCTGCCCAAGGACGTGTGCGACAAGTACCACGTGCGCAAGTACGGCGCCCACGGTACGAGCCACCGCTACGAGTGGATGATGGCCAAAGAAATCCTGGGCTCGCGCTGCCACCGCCTGCTCTCGTGCCATTTGGGCAACGGCGCCTCGCTTGCCGCCATCGAGGACGGCGTCTGCCGCGACACCACGATGGGCCTCACGCCGCTTGACGGTCTGATGATGGGTACCCGCTGCGGCTCCATCGACCCGGCTACCGTGTGCTACCTGCAGCGCGAGGGCGGCTACAGCTACCAGGAAGTCGATGACATGATGAACAAGCAGTCCGGTCTGCTTGCCATCTCGGGTATCTCCAACGATGCCCGTGACATCCGTACGCGCGCCTCCGAGGGTGACGAGCGCTGCCTGCTCGCCTTCGATATGTTTGCATACAAGGCCATGCAGCAGGCCGGTTCCATGATTGCCTCCATGGCGGGCGTGGACACCATTACCTTTACCGCCGGCATCGGCGAGAATGACTGGTCGATCCGCAAGGCCTTCTGCGACTGCTTTGAGTGGCTGGGCGTGCGCATCGACAACAACAAGAACCGCGAGGCCGTGGGCAACGGTCCGCAGGTCATCAGCGCCGCCGGCTCTTCCGTCACGGTCATGGTCATCCCCACCGACGAGGAATACATGATCGCCCACGACGTCGAGCGCCTGACCAAGAACAACTAACGTATTCGTCTGTAATTGACAAAAAGGCCTCCAGAGCAACAGCTCCGGAGGCCTTTTTACTAGCAGGCGGAAATTCCAGTCCCAAAGTGATCATCGCCGGCAACGCCTGCGCTCCCAACAACGGCACTCAATCATTCAGATTCCCAGCCCCAGCTCGTAGCCAAGCCGCCGTCCACCCTCCAGATTCCCTGATTGCTACGTGGCGGCAGGGACCCTACAGGGTAAAGCTCTGAAAACATTCCGCAGGACGCATGAAGCCCCCGCCGCACGTAGTGCGCAGCGGGGGCTTCATGCATGTCCGAGGACGTTTTCAGAGGTTTACTCTGTAGGGTCCCGAGGGGATACGTCCGCTACTCAGCCATCTGAGCCTGGACGGCGGTGATGGCGACGACACCCACGATGTCGTCGGCAGAGCAGCCGCGCGACAGGTCGTTAACCGGCTTGGCGATGCCCTGCAGGATGGGGCCGTAGGCGTCAGCGCCAGCGAAGCGCTGGACCAGCTTGTAGCCGATGTTGCCTGCCTCGAGGTCGGGGAACACGAGCACGTTGGCCTTACCGGCGACGGAGGAGCCGGGAGCCTTGAGCTGGGCGACGGTGGGGACGATAGCGGCATCGAGCTGCAGGTCGCCGTCGATGGCGAGCTCGGGAGCCTTCTCCTTGCAGAACTTCACGGCCTCCTGGACCTTCTTGGCGACCTCGCCACCGGCGGAGCCCATGGTGGAGTAGGAGAGCATGGCCACGTGCGGCTCAACATTGCCCATGAAGGTGGACCAGGAGTGGGCCGAGGCGATGGCGATCTCGGAGAGCTCGTCGGAGGACGGGTTGATGTTGAGGCCGCAGTCGGCGAAGATCAGCGTGCCGTCGGTACCGAACTGCGGGGTGTCAGTGCACATCACGAAGAAGGCCGAGACCAGCTTGGTGCCCGGAGCGGTCTTGAGGATCTGCAGCGCGGGGCGCAGGGTGTCGGCGGTGGAGTGACAGGCACCGGAGACCAGGCCGTCGGCGTCGCCCATCTTGACCATCATGGTGCCAAAGTAGGTGGCGTCCATCACCTGGGCGCGAGCCTGCTCGATGGTAACGCCCTTCTTGGCGCGGAGCTCGGCAAACTTCTGCGCGTACTCCTCGTGCTTCTCGGCGTTGCGCGGATCGATGACGGTGGCGCCGGGGACGTTGATCTCGTTGGGATCGCCCAGGATGACGATGTTGGCCAGGCCCTCCTCGATGATTTTGTTTGCCGCGACGATGGTACGCGGATCCTCGCCCTCGGGCAGGACGATGGTCTTAAGGTCGGCCTTGGCGGCAGACTTCATACGGTTTAGGAAATCGCTCATGATACTCCTTACAAGCGTTTCGCTAAGCTCCAGGCCCTCGGCTGTACACGAATAAACCCGCTGCTAGCGGGTTTACCTTTCAATAATGTACGCCGCGGTGCTTGAGCTTTCCTTGTGTGGCAAGCTCATTATAGGACGCATTAGCGCTATAATCGCTCTGATAAATATGTCTCGACGTATGTTCGAGAAAAAGCCCAGTTAAAAAGCGCGTGGCTTTTGACAAGGAGTATCGATGCAGATTACCTCAGGCCTGCCTGAAGGCTTTAATGCCGGTGCGTACGACATGATCGTTGTCGGCGCCGGTTATGCCGGTGCCGTTTGCGCCCGCCGTCTTGCCGAAACTATCGGCTATCGTGTTGCCGTTTTGGAGCGTCGCGGCCACATCGCGGGTAATGCCTACGACTGCACTGACGAGGCCGGAATCCTGGTCCACGAGTACGGTCCGCACATCTATCACACTTTTAACGAGCGCGTCCATAACTTCCTGTCGCGCTTTACCAAGTGGACGGACTACCAGCACAAGGTGCTCGCCAACATCAACGGTACCCTTATGCCCGTGCCCTTTAACCATGCGAGCCTTAAGCTTGCCTTTGGCGATGCGCGCGGCGAGGAACTGTACCAAAAGCTCGTGGAGACCTTTGGCAAGGACGTCAAGGTGCCCATTATGGAGCTGCGCAAGAAGAACGACCCGGATCTTGCCGAGGTCGCCGATTATGTCTATGAGAACGTCTTTTTGCATTACACCATGAAGCAGTGGGGCCAGACGCCCGACCAGATCGACCCCTCGATCACCGGCCGCGTTCCTGTCTTTGTGGGCGATGACGATCGCTACTTCCCGCAGGCTCCTTTCCAGGGCATGCCGCAGGACGGCTATACCGCTCTGTTCGAGCACATGCTTGATCACGATCTGATCGACGTATTCTGTGACGTAGACGCCCGTGACCTCTTTGAAATCGACGAGACCACCGTCAAGATCGACGGCAAGGTCTATGGTGGCGAGATTGTCTACACCGGTCCACTCGACGAGCTGTTCAACCTCGACCTGGGCGCGCTGCCGTACCGCACGCTCGATATGAAGTTCGAGACGCTCGATATGGACCAGTTCCAGCCCGTGGGCACCGTCAACTACACCACGAGCGAGGACTATACGCGCATCACCGAGTTCAAGAACATGACCGGTCAGGTTTTGCCCGGCAAGACCACCATCATGAAGGAGTACTCCAAGGCCTATACGCCCGGCTCGGGCGAGACGCCGTACTACGCGATCCTGGAGCCCGAGAACCGTGAGCTCTACGAGCGCTATCTTGAGCGCGTCCAGAACCTGACGAACTTCCACCCGGTGGGTCGTCTGGCCGAGTATCGTTACTACGATATGGACGCTGTGACCAATTCTGCCCTCGATCTTTCGGATGAGATTATCGCCTGCCATGCATAAAGTCATAACATTCGGTATTCCCTCATATAACGCCGCCAAGGATATGGACCATTGCATCACCTCCATCTTGGAGGGGAGCAATTACGCCACCGATATCGAGATTATCGTGGTGGATGACGGCTCCAAGGACGAGACGGCCGCCAAGGCCGACGAGTGGGAGGCCCGTTATCCCGGAATCATCCGCGCGGTGCACCAGGAGAATGGCGGCCACGGTATCGCCGTCCTCTCGGGCCTGCGCGAGGCGCATGGTACGTACTACAAGGTCGTTGACTCGGACGACTGGCTCGACGGTGCGGCGCTTTCGACCATGCTGTCGATTCTGCGTGGCTTTGAGGAGCGCGACCAGCGCGTCGACCTGTTTATCTCGAACTACGTGTACGAGAAGGTTTACGAGGGCACGCATACCGCTATTGGCTACAAGTTTGCCCTGCCGCGCAAAAAGATTTTCTCTTGGGACCAGATCGGACACTTCCGTCCCGATCAGAACTTGCTTATGCACAGCCTGTGCTATCGCACCGATGTACTGCGCGAGTCCAATCTGCCTATGCCGGCACACACGTTCTACGTGGATAATATCTACGCATACGTGCCGCTGCCGCGCTGCAAGACCATGTACTACGCCGACATCGACCTCTATCGCTACTTTATCGGTCGCGAGGGCCAGAGCGTCAACGAGGCCACGATGGTCAAGCGCTTGGGCCAGCAGTTCCGCGTAACGCGCATCATGATGGAATCGTTCCACCTGTACCAGGACGTTGAGTCCTCGCGTCTGCGTTCGTACATGATGGGCTACTTCACTATGATGATGGCGATTTGCTCGGTGCTCACCAAGCTTTCCGAGGAAGATTGTGCCGATGAGCGCCTGAAAACGCTGTGGAAGGACCTGAAGGAGTACGACGAGCGCATGTATCGTCGCGCTCGCTACGGCGTGGTCGGATTCTTTACCAACCTGCATGGACGGGCCGGAGACAAAACCACACTCGGCCTATACCATCTTGCCTCAAAGATCTTCAAATTCAACTAACTGCTGAGTAATCGCTGCCGATAGGCTGACTGGGTCCCTTGGCCTTTAGTTTGCTACTGCGAACAGTCCTGCTCGCACGGAAAGCACATTAAGTGCTTTCCGGCTCGTGCGGAACTTGTATCAAACTAAAGGCCAAGGGGCCTCTGCTATAAGAATCGATTGTCAGGAAGTTGAATTTGAAGATCTTAGACGCGTGGTACACAGGGGCCTGGGCTGAAAGGGATCTTGTTGAGTAGGTTGCCCGATGGGTCTTGGTTATGTTTGTCGCGAGTTCCGCACGAGCCGAAGAGCACTTAATGTGCTCTTCGTGCGAGCCAGGACTGTAGAGCAGCAAACATAACCAAGACCCACCGGGCAACCGGACAAGCTAGTTTACTTTGCGGCGCCGGGGATGCCGTGGGAGGTTTTGGCGGTTTTTGCTCCGTTTACGATGGCGGTCTGTAGGGCCCTTACGGCGAGCATGCCCAGTAGGTCTAGGGGTACGGCGGTGCTTGTCTGAGCGTCTAGTTTGCCGCTAGCGAGGGTGTAGATGGTGTCGCCGTCGTTGGTGGTGTGCGTGGGTCGAATGGCGTGCGCATAGGCGTCTGCGGCCATCTGGGAGACCTTGGTGGCCTGAGCCTTGGTGAGCTCAACGTTGGTGACGATGCAGCTGATGGTGGTGTTGGTGCGGTCGAGCGGCATTTGCATAGAGCCGGCGGCGGCAAAGGCTGCGAGCTCCATGTCGACGATCTGGTCGCTATCCGCTGCAGCGCGCATACCAGCGACCCATTCGCCGGTGAAGGGGTCGACGACGTTGCCGCAGGCGTTGACCGAGACCACGGCACCCACCTTAACGGGGCCGAGTGCCACGCCGGCAGCGCCTAGGCCGGCCTTCATGCAGGTGGCGGGGCCCATGAGCTTGCCCACGGTGGCACCGGTGCCGGCACCTACATTGCCCTGCTCGAGCGTGGAGGGGGTATTGTCGAGCGCCTCGCGCACGGCGGATATGCCGGCCTCGATGTCGGGGCGTACGGTGGGGTCGCCAAAGGCGAGGTCGAAGATGCAGCTGGAGCACACGATGGGCACCTGCGTGGGGCCGACGGGAAGGCCGATGCCGCGGCTCTCAAGTTCGCGGGTCACGCCGCTTGCGGCCTCCAGGCCAAAGGCCGATCCGCCCGAAAGGCAGACGGCGTGGACCTTGTCCACGGTGTTCTCGGGACGCAGCAGGTCGGTCTCGCGCGATGCCGGGGCACCGCCGCGAACGTCAACACCGCCGGTGGCGCCCTCGGGTGCAACGATTACGGTGCAACCGGTGCCGGCCTCCTCGTCCGTATAGTTGCCAAAGCAAAAGCCATCGACATCGCAAACGTCAATGGCCTCAAGCAGTGTATCCATGTTTTACTCCTATCGGTTTTCCGCCGGGCCTTATGCCCGGTCGGGATCCGTACGGTACGCCAAAATTGTAGGCGCTGGGGGATACCCAGCGCCAGATGCAATTACGATAGTTTTTGAATCGCGCGCGTGACGCGAGCGATGGGCAGGCCCACCACGTTGTAGAAGTCGCCCGAAATATCGTGCACGAGCATGCGCCCGCCGACGCCCTGGATGCCGTAGGCGCCGGCTTTGTCCATGGGCTCGCCCGAGGCGACGTAGCGCTCAATCTGCTCGTCGGTGAGCTCGTAGAACGTCACGTCGGTCACATCGACAAACGACAGGCTCTCGGCGGCGTGCGGGGCTGTGGCGTCTCCGGCTCTAACGATGCAGACGCCGGTCGCGACCTGATGCGTGCGCCCCGAGAGCTCGTGGAGCATGGTGCGGGCTTCGTCCTCGTTTGCCGGCTTACCCAAAATCTTGCCATCGAAGGTGACGATGGTGTCGGCCGCGACGGTCAGCTCACTGGGCTCGGCGTGCTCGGCGGCAACGGCGGCAGCCTTAGCGCGAGCTAAGCGCTCGACAAGCGTAAGCGGGGCCTCGTCATCAAAAGGAGTCTCGTCGATGTCAGCGGGAATGACGCGGATGTCGTAGCCCGCTTCGCGCATCAACTCGATGCGGCGCGGTGATTGCGAAGCCAAAATCATAGCTGAATGCCCTCGGCAACCTTCTCGACAGCCTTGTCGCCGGCGAGCGTACGCAGCAGCTCGAGCGCAAAGGGGAGCGACTGGGCCATGCCGCTAGCGGTGATGATGTTGCCGTCGTGCGTGACCTTGTCGCCGGTATAGGCGCCCTCGGGGAAGCTCTTCTCAAAGCCGGGGAAGCACGTGGCATGGCGTCCCTCGAGCAGATCAAGCTCGCCCAGGATAAACGGGGCGGCGCAGATGGCGGCAACATGTTTGGTCGCGGCGAACTCGCAGACTACGTCGCAGACGCGCTGGTCGGCGCGCAGGTTGGTGGCACCGGGCAGACCGCCGGGCAGCACGACGCAGTCACACTCGTCAAAGTTAATCTCGTCAAAGAGTGCGTCGCAGGTTACGGGAATCTGCAGCGAGCTTACGACCTCACGCGTAGGCATAATCGAGACGAGCGTGGCGCGCACGCCGCCGCGACGCATGACATCGACCATGGTCAGGCATTCAATCGTTTCAAAGCCATCGGCGGCAAGAACGGCAACGCTGGGCATAAGGGTTCCTTTCATAGGCGGCATACAATTAGCCGTCTTATACCCCGAAGACCTCCGCTTGCCACGCTCGATTTCCCAATGATTTTTCTGAGCAATGATTAAGTGGCTAGTTGCGCTTGAGGTGGACGACGGTTTCGCAGTGGAAGGTTTGCGGGAACAGGTCAACTGGCGTGATCTTTACGGGGGAGAAGGTGCCTTCTTCGACAAAGCGTTTGAGATCGCGCGCCAGGGTGGCCGGGTCGCAGCTCACATAGGCGATATCGCGGGCACTCGTGCTGGCGATAAGGTCGATCGCCTCGGGGGCGAGGCCTGCACGCGGCGGGTCGACCACCAGGACATCGGCGTCCTGATCGGGGAACTCGCGCACCGCGTCGCCGCCGATGACGTCGACGTTATCGAGTTTGTTGATCTCCAGATTACGGCGCAGGTCGCGCACGGCCGGGCCGTAGGCCTCGACGGCGGCAACAAAGTCGCAGCGGCGGGCGAGCGGCAGGGTGAAGGTTCCAGCTCCGCAATACAGGTCCACGGCAAGTTCGTCTTCCTGCGGGTCGAGCGCCTCCATGACAAGCTCGATCAAAATCTCGGCACCCTTTGTGTTGACCTGGAAAAACGACGGGGCCGAAAGGCGCATCTGGCCGTCGGCGATGTTCTCGGTCCAGGAGCCCTCGCCGGCGAGCATCTCAACCTTGGAGACGCGGCGGGCCTTCTTCTCACCCTTGCTCATAACGCGCACTATGCTCGTGGGGTGTGCGGCGTCTGCCAGCACGCGCGAGACTTGCGAGCGCGGAAACGACCCCGTGGGCGTCCAGAGCGCGACCTCGAGCGCCTTGGTGCGACGCGAGGCGCGAATGCCCACGCGCTCCAAGCCCAGGTCGTGGCTGCCGCTCAGATAGTTAAGCGCGCCGACGACCGATTTGAGCGCCTTGGGAAAACGCTTATCGAACAGCGGGCACGAATCGACGGTCACGATCTTGCTGGGATCGACGCCGTGCATGCCAAGGCGCACGCGACCGTTGACGACGGTCGGTTCGAGCTCGATTTTATTGCGGTAGCCCCAGTCGTCCTTGGTGTGGCGGATGGGCTGCACCAGCTCATCGACCTGCTCAGGAGTGAACTTGCCGATGCGCTCGAGCGTGGAGCGCAGGTTTTGCTCCTTGGCGGCGAGTTGTGCCGTGCGTGAGAGATTGCCCCACGAGCAGCCGCCGCAGATGCCCACGAAGGGGCAGGGGGGCTGGATGCGATCGGAGCTCGGTTCCAGAATCTCGGTCGTGCGGGCGCGCATGAACGACTTGCCGTCCTGTACGACCTCGGCCTCGACGGTGTCGCCTGCCACGGCGCCCTGCACAAAGACGGCCTTGCCGTTGTCGGCGTGCGCCAGCCCGTCGGCGCCGTAGGTCATCGATTCTATAGTGAGCTTCATATCCCTGCCTGTCATTCGCGTTGTTGTCCGCACCATGGTAGCAGGGAAAAGCGCCCCACATTCGAGGCTTTCCTCAAATGCGGGGCGCTTCTACAAACCGCTTCTACAAACGGCTATTTCGTCTTGCCGGTAATGAGCGTCTTAAGACCCAGACCGATCAGGCTCAGGCCCATGCGCACGCGACCGGGGCGATGGCGCTCGATGGCCTTGGTCTTGCCGGCGGGCTTATCGCGACGGGCGCTTGCATGGGGCGCGGACTTGACGGTCTGCGGCTGGGGCTGGGGCGCAGGCTCGGGTTCGGATTCCAGGTCGGGTTCAATGACGGTTGCCTGGACCTTCTGGACCTTGGGAACGTCCGTCTGGGGCTTGGGCTTGGGGCCCAGAACAGGTGCGGATTCCGGTTTTGCTTTGGCGACGGGCTCCGAAGCCACGGCTGCGGACTCGGCGTTGCGATAAGCGCGCTCCAACAGGAACTCCTGCGAGTTAAAGGGCTTCTCACCCTCTTTTCGCTCTACGGGAACCCAGGTGCCGTCGCTCGTCAGGCTACGTGCCTTCACGTTGTCGCGCAGCTGCACGCCCATGTACTCGTGCACCAGCGCGCGGCAGGTGGGGTCGAGCACGGGGAAGGCGATCTCTACGCGATGCTCGGTGTTGCGCGTCATCATGTCGGCAGAACTCAGGTAGATCATGTCCGAGTCCACGCCGAAGGCATAGACACGCGCGTGCTCCAAGAAACGTCCGACGATAGAACGTACGTGCACGTTCTCGGTCTTGCCAGGAACTCCCGGCTTGAGGCACGAGATGCCGCGGATGATCATGTCCACGCGGACTCCTGCGCACGATGCCTCGGCGATCTTGTCGATGACCTCGCGGTCGGTGAGCGAGTTGAGCTTAAAGAACACGCGGGCGGGCTCGCCAGCGAGGGCGCGCTGGATCTCGCGGTCCAGGCCGCGCATGATGAGCGGCTTGAGACCGACCGGCGCCACGCCCAGGAAGCGGTAATCGCCGCGCAGATTGCCCAGCGACAGGTTGCGGAAGAACAGGTTGGCGTCCTCGCCGATACCGGGGTGGGCGGTCATGAGCATAAAGTCGCTGTAGAGTTTGGCCGTCTTCTCGTTAAAGTTGCCGGTGCCCAGCAGCGTTAGGCGCGTTAGCGCCATGCCCTCGCGATAGGTGAGCTGGCAGATCTTGGAGTGGCACTTAAAGCCCTCGGAGCCGTAGATGACGGTGCAGCCGGCCTCTTCCAGGCGCTCGGCCCACTCGATGTTGTTCTGCTCGTCAAAGCGCGCGCGGAGCTCCATGAGCACCGTGACCTCTTTGCCGTTCTCGGCGGCATCGATCAGCGACTCGCACAGGCGGCTCTGCTTGGCCACGCGGTAGAGCGTGATGCGCAGCGAGATGCACTCGGGGTCGTAGGCTGCTTCGTGCACCAGGTCCAAGAACGGATTCATGGCCTCGTAAGGGTAAAAGAGCAGCTTGTCGTGCTGCAGCACCTGCTCGCGGATGGAACGGGACATGTCGATGGTGGGGTTGGGCTGCGGCTTAAACGGCGTAAAGAGCAGCTCGTTGCGTAGATGCTCGGGAATCTTGCCCTCAATGCCGAAGACGTAGCCCAGGTCGAGCGGGATATCGCAGGTAAAGACCGAGCGGCGAGAAAGCTCGAGCGCCTTGCGGATGGTCTTGAGCGTCGCCTTCTCGAGCGACCCCGAGACCGCGAGCACCACCGGCTGCAGGCGCAAGCGTTTCTTGAGGATGCGCTTCATGTGCTGACGGTAATCCTCTTCCTCCTCGACGCCCTCGCCGTCCGGGTCGATGTCGGCGTTGCGGGTGACGCGGATGAGCGCGCGGTCGAGCGGCTTATAGGAGCCAAAGCAGCTGTCCAGGCAGGCGAGGATGACGTCCTCGAGCAAGATGTAGGAGTAGGTGCCGGTGGGCGAGGGGATCTCGACCACGCGGTTCATCGAGGTGGGAATCTCGATAAGGCCCAGCAGACTCTCCTCGTCGGTGACGCCGTCCAGGCCGCAGGCCAGGTAGAGTGCGCCGTTGCGCAGGTTGGGGAAGGGGTGGCGCGGGTCAATCACCAGCGGTGAGATGACCGGCGACACGTAGGCCTGGAAGTAACGGGTTACAAAGGTGCGCTCCTCGGGCGTAAGCGAATCGATGCGGGCGCGGTGAACGCCCAGGGTGTCGAGCTTGCCCTCGATGCTCTTAAAGATGGACTCCCATCGGGTAAGGAGCCCGGGCATTTCGGCCATGACAGCATCGACCTGTTCGGAGGCGGTCATATTGCTCTTGTTGTCGACAGGCTGTTTTTTGAGCTCTGCCAGATCGGACAGGCCGCCCACGCGCACCATGAGAAACTCGTCGAGGTTAGACTCGAAAATCGACACGAACTTTAGACGTTCGAACAGCGGAACGGTCTCGTCGAAGGCTTCGTCAAGCACACGGTTATCAAAGCGCAGCCAGCTGAGCTCTCGGTTCTGCGTGTACGAGAAGTCGCGCGGCGGTTTGCGCAGCTTTGCGGCGGCTTGCTTTTTTTCGATTTTGCTCGGCATATGCATCTGTCCGTTCAGTCCCCGCAGGGGACGGTTGCCTAACACTATTCACTATTGTCTCAATTTAGTCGACTTGTGGCACGGACGTATTGTGCGAACGGTATCTTAACCTACTTCTTACGCTGTCAAGCCATAGAGCTGACGCCCGTCGCGTTGCGAAAAACGGTCTAGATCCTCACTCAACTGCTGAGTATGTGTGAATAAGAATGATAGATAGCTGAATATCATCGAATACAGGCAGAAACACGAACAAGCGTCATTTATATACATAAAACCGTTGTAGATATGCAATTCTTAATCGAAAGATTGGAGTTGTAATTGCGAATGATTTTTGAGAAAAAAGAGCGTTTACCTTTGAAAAGGTACTTTAGAGCGCCGAAGTGCATCATGGGGGAATCACATGCGATATACCGTTCATCGCACTTTGTTGACCGTTCGGGGGTGAGGTGGAATTGCGGGTGGAATTTGGATATAACTAGAGCTGTCAGCAAGCAGCGCCCGTTACGGAAGGGCGCTGATAGATTCGGCCGAGAGGCCCGAAAGAAAGGTAGGAGGCCATGACGAAAGGTCTGCACGTGCCTTCCGAGATCGGCAAGCTCAGGAAGGTCTGCCTGCACCGTCCCGGCGACGAGCTCCTCAACCTGCCGCCCGACGAGCTCGAGCGACTCCTGTTCGACGACGTCCCGTTCCTGGAGGTCGCACAGCAGGAGCACGACACCTTCGCCCAGATCCTGAGGGACCAGGGCGTGGAGGTCCTCTACCTCGAGAACCTCGTCGCGGAGGTGTTCGACCAGGTCCCCGGCGCCCGCGCCGAGTTCACCGACCAGTACATCGCCGAGGCAGGCATCCGCGGCCAGCAGATGCCGCAGATCGTCCGCGAGAAGCTGGACTCCATCGAGGACAACCTCGAGTTCGTCAAGAAGACCATGGCCGGCATGACCAAGGCCGAGATCGACATGCCCCTCACGGCGTCCACGACCCTCGACTCCCTGGTCAACTCCGAGTCCGAGTCCGACCTGATCATCGACCCGATGCCCAACCTCTACTTCACCCGCGACCCGTTCGCGGTCGTCGGCGAGGGCGTCAACCTCAACCGCATGTACTCGGTCACCCGCAACCGCGAGACCCTGTACGGCAAGTACGTCTTCAAGTACCACCCCGACTACAAGGACGTCTCCCTGTACTTCCGCCGCGACTGCCAGTTCCACACCGAGGGCGGCGACGTGCTGAACATCAACGAGAAGACCCTCGCCGTCGGCATCTCCCAGCGCACCCAGGCGGCCGCCATCGACGTCATGGCCCAGAACATCTTCTGGAACTCCGACTCCAAGGTCGAGCGCATCCTGGCCTTCGACATCCCCGTCTCGCGCGCCTTCATGCACCTCGACACGGTCTTCACCCAGATCGACGTCGATAAGTTCACGATTCACCCCGCCATCATGGGCACCCTGCGCGTCTACGAGCTGACCGCCGGCAAGAACCCGGGCGACGTGAACATCCGCCTGATCGAGGACACCCTCGAGCACGTCCTGGAGGACGCCACCGGCGTCGACCAGGTCAAGCTGATCCCCTGCGGCGGCGGCGACCCGATCGCGGCCTCCCGCGAGCAGTGGAACGACGGCTCCAACACCCTGTGCGTCGAGCCCGGCAAGATCTGCGTCTACGCGCGCAACACCGTCACCAACGACGTGCTGTACAAGGAGGGCCTGGACCTTCTCGTCGTGCCCTCCGCCGAGCTCTCCCGCGGCCGCGGCGGCCCGCGCTGCATGAGCATGCCCTTCTGGCGTGAGGACCTCTAAGGTCTTCTAGGACCCGTATAGGTCTTAATACATACATCTAGCTGACGTTAGATGTCTCCCATTGGGGCGGTGCGGGTTTTCGCGCCGCCCCAATCTTGTATGAGGAACGTCAACACGGTTGGATGACTGCTTTTGTAAGGAGCTTGGCCATGGACATTAAGACGATTGGCGTTGAGGAATGGCTCAACGTTTGGGAGAAGAGCGCCACGTGGGACATCGCCCAGTCGACGATCTCGTCGCTCACCATGGGCGAGCTGCGCGCGCTCGATGAGCAGGACGGTGCCACGTTCTACGAGCGCCTGGACCGCGAGAAGATGAACTACGGCTGGATCGAGGGCTCTCCGGAGTTTAAGGCCGAGGTTGCCAAGCTGTATCGTCGCGAGGTCAATCCCGATCACATTCTGCAGACCAATGGCTGCACGGGCGCTAACCTCAACGCCATCATGGCCGTGGTCGAGCCCGGCGACCATGTCATCGCCGAGTGGCCCACCTACGCGCCGCTCTACGAGATTCCGCGTACGCTCGGTGCCGAGGTCGAGTATTGGGAGCTTCGCGAGGAGCTTGGCTGGAAGCCCGATATCGAGGAGCTTAAACGCTTGGTGCGTCCCAATACCAAGCTCATCTGCATCAACAACGCATCGAACCCCATCGGTACGGTGCTCGATGCCGATATGCTCGGCCAGATTGCCGAGATCGCCCGTTCGGCTGGCGCCTATGTGCTGTGCGACGAGGTGTACCTGCCGCTTGAGAACACCAAGGCCTTTATGTCGATGGCCGACATGTACGAGAAGGCCATTGTCACCAACTCGGTGTCCAAGACCTATTCGACGCCTGCGGCCCGCGTGGGCTGGGTCGTGGCCGACGAAGAGGTGTCCAACCGCATCCGCACCTACCGCGACTACACCATGATCTGCGGCGGCGTGTTCAACGATGCCCTGGCGACATACGTGCTCGAGCACAAGGACAAGATTCTCGAGCGCAATCGCAAGATCGTGTTTGGCAACCGCGATATCGCGCAGGCTTGGATCGATACGCAGCATCGCGTTTCCTGGACGGCCCCGCAGGGAATATCCACCTCGTTTATCCAGCTGGATATTCCCGAGGATGACGAGGAATTCTGTAAGCGCCTGTTGGCCGAGAGGGGAGTGCTGCTGGTCCCCGGTAGCCGCTTTGAGCTTCCCTGCGGCGCACGCCTGGGCTACTGCGCGAGCGAAGACGTTCTTCGCGAGGGCCTGAGGCTTTTGGGCGAGGCACTGGCGGAGTTCGATCGCTAGGGTTCCGACGATCTTCGAGGGCCTTATCCAAATTGGCCGAAGATAATCGAAAACGAACCCGTTTCCCTAGGGGAAGCGGGTTCGTTTTTCTATACCGAGAAGTCAAGTTGTTACAAATGGGGCCATAAAGCGAGCCGGTATCCGCTGGGCCTTATACTGAGCTTCCGGTGAACGGTATCAAGCGTCTGGTAAACGGTAATTTATTTATCAGAAATGAATAGGACAAACTTTTTTCTGAATAAAAATGAAAATGGTTGGGACGCGGCATGAATCGCTAATTCTATTCATAGCTATATTAGAAATATGCAATTTGAGGGTGGTTTAATAAAGTTAAGTTCCATTTGCTATTTGGATTGAAAACGCGTTTTAGCACGTAAATAAACTTTATTAAATCAAAGTGTGCCATGCGTGAAGTATATGTGTATGCCGTTCACCCCTCATATAAAACCGTTCGGGGGCGAGGTGGAAGTATGGACTGATTTTGGATATAAATATGTCGTCAGCAATAACGCCTCACACGGAGGGGCGCTAACGAATCGGCCCTGACAGGGGCCCGAAAGAAAGGTAGGAGGCCATGACGAAAGGTCTGCACGTG
This sequence comes from uncultured Collinsella sp., assembly GCA_900543275.1. Taxonomy (GTDB): domain Bacteria; phylum Actinomycetota; class Coriobacteriia; order Coriobacteriales; family Coriobacteriaceae; genus Collinsella. The sequence goes on from UQQL01000022.1 coordinate 15,879, forward strand.
CCTTCCGAGATCGGCAAGCTCAGGAAGGTCTGCCTGCACCGTCCCGGCGACGAGCTCCTCAACCTGCCGCCCGACGAGCTCGAGCGACTCCTGTTCGACGACGTCCCGTTCCTGGAGGTCGCACAGCAGGAGCACGACACCTTCGCCCAGATCCTGAGGGACCAGGGCGTGGAGGTCCTCTACCTCGAGAACCTCGTCGCGGAGGTGTTCGACCAGGTCCCCGGCGCCCGCGCCGAGTTCACCGACCAGTACATCGCCGAGGCAGGCATCCGCGGCCAGCAGATGCCGCAGATCGTCCGCGAGAAGCTGGACTCCATCGAGGACAACCTCGAGTTCGTCAAGAAGACCATGGCCGGCATGACCAAGGCCGAGATCGACATGCCCCTCACGGCGTCCACGACCCTCGACTCCCTGGTCAACTCCGAGTCCGAGTCCGACCTGATCATCGACCCGATGCCCAACCTCTACTTCACCCGCGACCCGTTCGCGGTCGTCGGCGAGGGCGTCAACCTCAACCGCATGTACTCGGTCACCCGCAACCGCGAGACCCTGTACGGCAAGTACGTCTTCAAGTACCACCCCGACTACAAGGACGTCTCCCTGTACTTCCGCCGCGACTGCCAGTTCCACACCGAGGGCGGCGACGTGCTGAACATCAACGAGAAGACCCTCGCCGTCGGCATCTCCCAGCGCACCCAGGCGGCCGCCATCGACGTCATGGCCCAGAACATCTTCTGGAACTCCGACTCCAAGGTCGAGCGCATCCTGGCCTTCGACATCCCCGTCTCGCGCGCCTTCATGCACCTCGACACGGTCTTCACCCAGATCGACGTCGATAAGTTCACGATTCACCCCGCCATCATGGGCACCCTGCGCGTCTACGAGCTGACCGCCGGCAAGAACCCGGGCGACGTGAACATCCGCCTGATCGAGGACACCCTCGAGCACGTCCTGGAGGACGCCACCGGCGTCGACCAGGTCAAGCTGATCCCCTGCGGCGGCGGCGACCCGATCGCGGCCTCCCGCGAGCAGTGGAACGACGGCTCCAACACCCTGTGCGTCGAGCCCGGCAAGATCTGCGTCTACGCGCGCAACACCGTCACCAACGACGTGCTGTACAAGGAGGGCCTGGACCTTCTCGTCGTGCCCTCCGCCGAGCTCTCCCGCGGCCGCGGCGGCCCGCGCTGCATGAGCATGCCCTTCTGGCGCGAGGACCTCTAAGTCTTTCCGTTTCCGGTGCGGTCCCCCTACAACCGCACCGGCTTCGCCCGTTAAACGGGCAACACTAATACTTACGTAATTCATTTCTTCGAAAGGAATCGAACCATGGGTGTTAACCTCTCCGGCCGTAGCTTCCTCAAGCTTCTCGACCTCACCACCGAGGAGATCGAGTACCTGCTCAAGCTCTCCAAGAACTTCAAGGACATGAAGCGCGCTGGCGTTCCGCACCGCTATCTCGAGGGCAAGAACATCGTTCTACTCTTCCAGAAGACCTCCACTCGTACCCGCTGCGCCTTCGAGGTCGGCGGCATGGATCTGGGCATGGGCGTCACCTACCTCGATCCGGGTTCGTCGCAGATGGGCAAGAAGGAGTCCATCGAGGACACCGCCCGCGTTCTCGGCCGCATGTATGACGGCATCGAGTTCCGTGGCTTTGCCCAGGACGACGTCGAGGAGCTCGCCGCTAAGTCCGGCGTGCCCGTCTGGAACGGCCTGACCACTGAGTGGCACCCCACCCAGATGCTCGCCGACATCCTGACCGTCCAGGAGAACTTCAACTACGACATCAAGGGCAAGACCCTCGTCTTCATGGGCGACTGCAAGAACAACGTCGCTCGCTCCCTCATGGTCGTCTGCTCCAAGCTCGGCATGAACTTCGTGGCCTGCGGCCCCGAGGAGTGCATGCCCGCTGACGACGTCATCGAGGCCTGCAAGCCCATCGCTGAGGCTAACGGCTGCACCATCAAGCTGACCACCGACGTCAAGGACGGCGTCACCGGTGCCGACGTTCTCTACACCGACGTGTGGGTCTCCATGGGCGAGCCCGACGAGGTCTGGGCCGAGCGCATCGCTCAGCTCACTCCGTATCGCGTTACCTCCGAGGTCATGGCTATGGCCAACCCGGGTGCCATCTTCCTGCACTGCCTGCCCAGCTTCCACGACACCAACACCACGATTGGCGCCGAGAAGTGCGAGCAGTTCGGCATCACCGAGCAGGAGGTCACCGACGAGGTCTTCGAGAGCCCCGCTTCCAAGGTCTTCGACGAGGCCGAGAACCGCATGCACACCATCAAGGCTGTCATGTACGCTACGCTCAAGTAAGAGCATCTAGCATCTCGCTCGGGGTGCATTGCTGCGCACCCCGAGCGCTTTTGTCTGGTAAAAATCTCGCACCGAGCGACATGCACGGCACGGAAGAGCCGCTTCGGGCGAGATCAGTAAATGATTTATGAAGGGGGGATGAGAACTATGACTGAGACCGCTAAGAAAAAGCGCGGTATGCCTTCATCGTTCACCATTCTTCTTGCTCTGCTGGCAATCGTCGCGGTTGTTACCGTTATCGTCTCCGGTACGTCCGGTGGCGCGGTTACCGCTGCCCGCTTGAGCGATTTCTGCACCGCCCCGGTCAAGGGCTTCGCTGACGCTCTGCCCGTCTGCCTCTTCGTTATGATCCTCGGCGGCTTCCTCGGCATGATGACCGAGACCGGCGCCCTGGACAACGGCATTGCTGTTCTGGTGCAGAAGCTTAAGGGCAATGAGATCATGCTCATTCCCGTGCTGATGTTCATCTTCTCCCTCGGTGGTACCACCTATGGTATGTGCGAGGAGACCGTTCCCTTCTACGCCCTGCTCGCCGCCACCATGATGGCTGCTGGCTTCGACCCTATGGTCGGTGCTGCCACCGTCCTGCTCGGCGCTGGCTGCGGCTGCCTGGGCTCCACGGTTAACCCGTTCGCCGTCGGCGCTGCCGTCGACGCTCTGACCGGCGTTGGCATTGAGGTCAACCAGTCCATCATCATCGGCCTCGGTGCCGTCCTGTGGATTGTTACCACTGTTATGTCCATCCTCTTCGTCATGAACTATGCCAAGAAGGTCAAGGCTGACAAGGGTTCCACCATCCTTTCGATGCAGGAGCTCAAGGACGCCGAAGAGGCTCACGGCAAGGCTGCTTCCGAGGTTCACAAGGAGGTCAAGCTCACCGGTCGTCAGAAGGGTGTTCTGATCGCCTTTGCCTTCACCTTCGTCGTCATGATCGTCGGCTTCATCCCGCTGGCCGACCTCAACGAGGGCGTCGCCAACTTCTTCGATGCTGGCGCTGTCTATGACGCCGACGGTAACGCCATCGTTCAGGGCTGGTCTGCCCTGATCACCGGCCTGCCCATTGGCCAGTGGTACTTCGACGAGGCTTCCACCTGGTTCTTCCTCATGGCTGTCCTGATCGGTATCATCGGTGGCCTGTCCGAGAAGCAGATCGTCAACACCTTCATCACCGGCGCTGCCGACATGATGTCCGTTGTCCTCGTCATCGCTCTCGCCCGTGGTATCTCCGTCCTCATGGCTAGCACCGGCCTCGACGTCTACGTCCTCGACGCTGCCGCCAATGCTCTGGCTGGCCTGTCCGGCGTGATCTTCGCTCCCATGAGCTTCCTGGTCTACTTCGGCCTGTCCTTCCTGATCCCCTCGACCTCCGGTATGGCTACTGTCTCCATGCCCATCATGGGACCGCTGGCTGTTAAGCTCGGCTTCTCGCCCGAGGTCATGGTCATGATCTTCTCCGCCGCCATCGGCGTCGTGAATCTGTTCACCCCGACCTCTGGTGCCATCATGGGCGGTCTCGCTCTGGCTAAGATCGAGTGGACGACCTGGCTCAAGTTTGCTCTTAAGCTCATCGTCGCTCTCTCCGTCGTCTGCGCCATCATCCTGACCATCGCTTGCGTGATGATCTAAGTACCCCCTGGGTACCCCACGGAAACCATGACGATCCTATAACGGATCACCTGGTCATCGTCTGTCCGGTGGGGTAACCCCACCGGTAGACTCCTACCTTTGGCCCCCTCCCGTTCCGTGCGCGGGAGGGGGCGCTTCTTTGTTCCGCGGTTTTACCAAACCGCGGAACCGGTCGACGCTGCACGGACACCAGAGCGACAACTTGTCATTCAAAGAGGCCGGCATGACCAAAAGGTCTATGCCTTGCCTTTTTCATGCCAACTTGTACGTTCTGGACGGCGCTCGCTGTCCGTCCTCTGCCTGCGGCGCTTTCCATTGTTGGTGCAGGGGCGCTTTGCCTACTCCGGCGGGCTTTCGCTGGCTTATGCTTAACCTGCGACGTTTTCATTGTTGGTGCTGAGTGCCTTGTTTCCCGTTCCAAATGAGCCATCCCGGGTCCCCGGCGGTTGCGGTGGGCGTGTTTGGTTGGTGCCTGTTGATGGCCTGGGCATCGGGGAGGGCAGGCTCCGTTATAATCGCGTAGGAACTTAATTTACGAAACGGGACGGGAGCCATACATGCGCCAGGGTTTCGACAACGCGAAGTATATCGAGCTGCAGGCCGCTCATATTAAGGAGCGCATCTCGCAGTTTGGCGGCAAGCTGTATTTGGAGTTTGGCGGCAAGCTGTTTGACGACTATCACGCGAGTCGCGTGCTGCCGGGTTTTGAGCCGGACAGCAAGTTTCGCATGCTCAAGAGCATAGCCGACGACGTCGAGGTCATCATCGCCATTAACGCGAACCACATCGAGAAGAACAAGGCTCGCGGTGACCTGGGCATTACCTATGACGAGGACGTTTTGCGCCTGGTCGACCTGTTCCGCGGCAACGGTTTTGCTGTCGCGGCCGTGGTCATCACCCAGTACGCTGGACAGCCCGCTGCCGATGTGTTCCGCAACCGCCTGAACGCGCTCGGTATTCCCGCCAAGCTGCACTATCCCATCGAGGGGTATCCGCACGATGTCGATCTGATCGTGTCCGACGACGGCTATGGCAAGAACGAGTTTGTCGAGACCACCCGACCGCTCGTTGTCGTGACGGCGCCCGGCCCTGGCTCGGGCAAGCTCGCCACTTGCCTGTCTCAGCTCTATCACGAGCACAAGCATGGCACGGCCGCCGGCTATGCCAAATTCGAGACCTTCCCGGTTTGGAATCTGCCCCTTACGCATCCGGTCAATATTGCCTACGAGGCCGCCACGGCAGACCTCGATGACGCCAACATCATCGACTCCTTCCACCTGGAGGCCTACAACAAGACCACGGTCAACTACAACCGCGACGTCGAGGCCTTCCCGGTAGTCCGTGCCCTGATGGAAAAGATCCTGGGCAAGAGCCCCTACCAGAGCCCTACGGACATGGGCGTCAATATGGTCGGTTTTGCCATCACCGATGACGATGCCTGCCGCGACGCTTCCAAGATGGAGATCGTCCGCCGCTACTTTACCGCGGTCGAAAATGTGCGCCGTACCGGCGTGGGCGATGAGCAAGTCGACCGTCTCAAGATTATTATGAAGAAAGCCGGCATCGATAAGAACTACTCACCGGCGCGCTCGGCGGCCCTCACCAGGGAGCAGCTGACGGGTGGTCCCGTGGGTGCCATGGTCATGCCCGATGGCTCCGTGGTGACCGGTAAGACCTCCACGCGCCTGGGCGCCGCAAGTTCGCTCATTATGAACGCCCTCAAGCATGTCTCGGGCGTCGACCTTGAGCTCGAGGTCATTAGCGATGAGGCGATCGAGCCCATCAGCAAGCTCAAGACGCATTTCCTGGGAAGTAAAAACCCGCGCCTCCACACCGACGAGACGCTTATGGCGCTGTCGATCACCTCGGCCACGAGTGAGACGGCCGCTCGCGTCCTTTTGGGCCTGGAGCAGTTGCGCGGTTGCGATGCCTTCTTTAGCGTGATCATCTCGCCGACGGACGAGACGGTACTGCGCAAACTGGGTATCAACGTGTGCTGCGAGCCCAAGTTTGAGCGCCGCGGTTTCTTCCATCGCTAAGTTTGAAGCACCGCGGTAATTGCATTGCATTTTGGCCGTATCGGGTTAGCGCCCGGTACGGCTTTTTGATCAATAAAGCGCCTATTTCGGCGAAAAATAGCCGTTTACCTGCCTAGAAACAATTTGAGCGGTATACAATAACCATAACTGTTTCATCCTTAGCGGGATGCCGCATGATGGATATTGCCTGCCATCGTGAGGTGTGTCGGTCGCGCACGGCGCGTTAGATGCTCGTGCTCGGTTTGAGGAGGCTGCTATGGCGGGCAAGGGTCGTGCGAGTGTCAACGATATGAAGCGTGTCGAGGTGCTGGTGTTGATGGAGATCGCCCAGCAAACCGAAGACAATGGCGGGCCGTATGGTTTCTCGCGCAAAACGCTTGCCGAGCGCGTGGGGGTTTCGCCGTATCGTGCCCGCGCCGCAATCGATCGCTTGGATTCCGAAGGCATGATTGATGTCGTCTCGCGTTATAGCGACGACGGCGGTCAGCTTGCAAATGGCATTTGCCTCACCGAACGTGGCGAGTGGTATCTTGAGGGCGTCCGTACCGGCATGCTCGTTCAGGAAATGCTTGAGGACGAGGTTGCTGATCGATAGCAGCATGTAACCCTTGCCATAGCGACGCCGCCTGGGAAACCGGGCGGCGTTTTGTTTCAAGATTGAGAAATGCAATCGCACGCGAGAAAAAATGCGAACGGTCCGCGGCGCGAGTATTACAATGAAGACCCGTAAGATGTGGATAAACAACTTCTACGGGAAGCGCAGGTAACTCAATATGACCAAGCATGTGTTCGTAACCGGCGGCGTGGTTTCGTCCCTGGGCAAGGGTATCACCGCGGCCTCGCTGGGCCGTCTGCTCAAGTCGCGTGGCTACAAAGTAACGATGCAGAAGGCCGACCCGTATCTGAACGTCGACCCCGGTACCATGAGCCCGTTCCAGCATGGTGAGGTCTTCGTTACCGAGGATGGTTACGAGTCCGACCTGGACTTGGGTCATTACGAGCGCTTTATTGATGAGAACCTGACCCGTGATTCCAACTTTACGACTGGTGCCATCTATAAGAGCCTGATCGCCCGTGAACGTCGCGGTGACTTTTTGGGCGGCACCGTGCAGGTGATTCCGCACGTCACGAACGCCATTAAGGATAAGTTCCGTCGTATTGAGGAGCAGACCGGCTCCGATGTGGTCATCACTGAGTTGGGTGGCACCATCGGCGACATTGAATCGCAGCCGTTTGTCGAGGCCATTCGCCAGTACCGCAAGGAGGCCGGCCCCGAGAACGTCTGCTACATCCACGTGTCGCTCGTTCCCTATATCGCCGCCGCCCACGAGGTCAAGACCAAGCCGACGCAACACTCCGTCAAGGAGCTCCGCAGCTTTGGTATCCAGCCCGATATTATCGTTCTGCGTTCCGACCACCATATCGACGATGCCATCCGCGGCAAGATCGCAAGCTTCTGCGACGTCGACACCGACTGCGTCTTTACCAATGAGGACTGCGCGAGCATCTACGACGTTCCGCAGCTACTCGCCGAGCAGGACTTTGACCTGCGCATTTGCGAGCGTCTGGGTCTCGATCCGCGTGAGCGCGACATGAGTGAGTGGAACGAGTTCCTGCGCAAGCAGAACCATGCCAACCAGCACGCCGACAAGGTGAAGATCGCCGTCGTGGGCAAGTATACGCAGCTGCCCGATGCCTACCTGTCGGTTATCGAGGCCCTGCACCACGCGGGCGTGTTCTACGATCGCCACGTTGACGTGCAGCTGGTCGATGGCGAGAGCCTCGACGAGCAGAACGTCTCCGAGGTTCTGGGCGACGCCTCGGGCATCCTGGTCCCCGGCGGCTTTGGCAAGCGCGCCCTGGAGGGCAAGATCCTCGCGGCCGAGTTCGCCCGCGAGCACAAAATTCCGTATCTGGGCATTTGCCTGGGTATGCAGGTGGCCGTGTGCGAATTTGCCCGCAACGTCGTCGGCCTTGCCGGCGCCAGCTCCTCTGAGTTCGATCCGGACGGCCCGTTTAGCGTCATCGATCTGATGAGCTCGCAGGAGGACGTGACCGAGAAGGGCGGCACCATGCGCCTGGGCGCCTATCCGTGCAAGCTCGCCGCCGATACCCTTGCTCGCGAGGCATATGGCGAGGAACTCGTCTACGAGCGTCACCGTCACCGCTTTGAGTTCAACAACGCCTTCCGCGACCAGCTTGAGGACGCCGGTTTGGTTATCTCGGGTCTGTCGCCCGACGAGCGCCTGGTCGAGATGGTCGAGCTGCCGCGCGACGTGCATCCGTGGTATGTGGCAACCCAGGCTCACCCCGAGTTCAAGAGCCGTCCGACTAATCCGCAGCCGCTGTTCCGAGAGTTCGTGCGTGCCTCGATCGGTCAGCACGAGGGTGTCGATCGCCTGCAGGTGACGCCCATGAACCTCGCTACGGACTAAGGGTGCCGGCGAATAAGGAACATACCGAAGCTACTCCCTCGTCGCTCGCCGTGGCGGCGGGGGAGTATCTCGATTACCTCGCGGTCGAGCGGGGCTTGGCGCGCAACACGATTGCGGCCTACCGTCGTGACATGACGACGTACTGCGCCTATCTGGAGCGGGCGGGTATTGTGTCTTTTGAAGAGGTGACCCGTCAGATCGTGGAGGGCTTTGTCGCCGATCGCCGCGACGGAGGCTATTCCGACGCCTCGGTGGAGCGTGCGCTTGCTGCCGTGAAGGGCCTGCATGCCTTTTTGGTGCGCGATGGGGCCGTGGCCCAAAACCCGACAGCGGCGTTGCGCCTTCCTAAAAAGGCTGAGCGTTTGCCGGACTATCTATCGGTGGAGGATGTCTCGGCACTGCTCGATCAAGACTTTCCCGAGGGCGAGATGGGACTGCGCGACCATGCCATCTTGGAAGTGCTCTACGGATGCGGTTTGCGTGTGAGTGAGCTGGTTGGGCTCGATGTGGGCGATATCCATATTGACGATGGCTTTGTGCTCGTTCGCGGTAAGGGCTCAAAGGAACGCCTGTCCCCACTGGTGGGAAGCGCGGCGCGAGCTCTGACGCTCTATGTAACTGAGGGACGTTCTCGCTTGGCGGCCCATGCCCGCGGAACCGAGACCTCGGCGGTCTTTTTAAATAAGAACGGACGTCGCCTGTCGCGCCAGGCCGTGCATGCGATATGCGAGCGGTATGGGCGTCAGGTGGGGCTGGTGGGGCTCCATCCCCATACCTTGCGCCACTCCTTTGCCACCCACATGCTCGCGGGCGGTGCCGACCTGCGTGTGCTGCAGGAGATCTTGGGACATGCCGACATATCGACCACGCAGGTCTACACGCATGTCGATCGTACGCAACTGACCGAGGTCTATCTGGCGGCGCACCCGCTGGCACATCGTTAACACATCGCTGGCCTGCATATCTATAGGTATTTGGGGACGGGCCCCAGATTGTCGCGGCGTGCTTTTGCGCGCGCATGGGCAATCTGGGGCCCGTCCCATTTTTTGCCACTTGTCGTCGTGGTGGTGGGCCGCATGTGCCTTGGGTGGGGGAGTTTGGGGGCGATGTGAACGGCATGTAAAGGGACGCAAAAATCGCCTCAAGGTCAACTTGAAGGTTGAGGTTGAAAGGCGGGGTGCCACAGGTGGCATCCCGCCGTTGCTGTAAACACAACATATTGTGTTTTCGAACATATGATTGGGGGTGTTTTGCAATATATGGTGGGTGGAGTGGTGGGG
>UQQL01000023.1 GCA_900543275.1 uncultured Collinsella sp.
CGTCGCAGTCGGCAAGCCCGATGACGTGATTGCCGCCGCTCCTGCCGCCACGCCGGTTATCGACTACGGCGAGCAGTTTGTCTGCCCCGGCTTTCATGACGCTCATCTGCACTTCTTCCATACCTCGGTCGGTTCCTCGCCGTACATGCTCATGGATATGGGCACGTCTGAGGCGGCACTGGTGCAACATGCGCTCGAGTTTTCCCAGGACTTGCCCGACGACGCTTGGGTTGTGACGCAGGGCTGGCGCGATTACCGTTGGGACCCGCCCGAGCATCCTAGCAAGGCGTCGCTCGATGCGGCATTCCCCGATCGTCCCTGCGTTATGTATTCGGGCGACGGGCACACGCTTTGGCTCAACAGCCGTGCACTCGAGGCGCTCGGCGTCACGCGCGACAGTGAGCCGCCGGCGGGCGGCAGCTACGACAAGGACGCAAACGGCGAGCTCACGGGCATTGCTCACGAGGCGGCTGCCATGCAGCTGCTGCCGCGCTGCCTTGAGTGGCTGGGGGAGGATCGCATTGCAAGCGCTTACGCCGATCAAATGAGGCGTATGGCCGAGCAGGGCATCACCTCGATCTGCGACATGTCGCTCATGCCCATGCCGGGCTGCGATTTTATCCGCGACGACGTCTATGACAAGCTGCAAACAGCCGGCAAGCTGGGCATTCGTGCCCATCTGTTCCCCACACTGCTGGATGACCAGTCGCGCTTAGAAGAACTGCAGATCCGCTACGCGAACAACGCGCTGCTCTCGGCGCCGGGTTTTAAGCAGTTCTTCGACGGCGTCTCGAGCGAGCACACGGCATATCTCACCGAGCCCTATACCAATCCACGCTTCCCGGGCGACCAGGGCCGTCTGACGGTTCCTGCCGAGCGCATGCGCAAGCTGGTTCTGGCGGCTGCGGAGCGCGGTCACACCGTACGCATCCACGTCATTGGTGACGGTGCGATTCATGCCGCGCTGGATATCTTCGAGGAAGCGGCCGACCTGTATGGCCTGCCCCAGCACGGCCATAACACGCTCGAGCACCTGGAGAACCTTCTGCCCGAGGACATCGACCGCCTGCGCAGGCTCAACGTGGTTGCTTCGAGCCAGCCCTGCCACATTACACTCGACCCGGGTGGACCGGAGCGCGATCTGGGCCTGGAGCGTAGCCGCATCATGTGGCCGTTCGCAACCTATAAGCAGCGCGGCATTCGCCAAGCCTTCGGTACCGACAGCCCTATCACGCCCGTTACCAGCATGAACGTGCTCTACGCGGCTATCACGCGCCAAGACCCCAAAAGCCACTGGCCCGAGGGCGGCTGGTTGCCGAGCGAGCGTATCGATGCGGCAACGGCTCTGCGTAACTACACCCTGGGCAGCGCCTATGCAGCGGGCGACGAGCAAAACCTCGGCAGCCTGGAACCCGGCAAATACGCCGATCTAGTAGTCCTGGACCAAAACCCGCTCACCATTGACCCCCAAGAGCTCCAGGACACCAAGGTTCAGGCCACCTATCTGGCAGGCAACCTAATCTACGAGCGCTAAGTATTCATGTCTTACCGTTAAACGCGGCTTGGGCAGCTTATTTTGGGATGGCGCTCGAGCCGCGTTTGCGTTTCGGTGAGGATCCGCCATGTGCGTCCCTGCTCTGTTGGATTTGGGCGCGGGGTTGAGGTGCTGCTGCTCCGTGCGTTCAATTTGGACATCAGCAGTGCAACCTCATGTGTTTTGCATACTTCACATTACAGATTGCATAAAAAGGCCGGGATGTTCTTTCTGGCCCTGATGTACCCCCGCCTGGACCGTGCAAAAAACGGAGTATTCAGCACCGCGAGCTCTGCCGGTGCCGCTGCGGCTGAGTAACGTTGCGGAGATTGACGTCATTTTGGGCTCCGGTACGGCGCGAAGTACGCCCATTTGTCCCAACGGGGTCTGCCCACCGACCAAAACCGCCCGCTGAAGGCGTTCTGGGGACCAATAAGGTATGTCCGGCGCGTATGCAGCCGTCCTGGCTTGCTGAATACTCCCAAAAATGCACGGTGCTCCCCAGGGGACCCGTGCGCGCAGCGAAAACCATGCCCACATTCCTATCCGCATCGCCATTTTGCTGCACTGACTTTTCTGAATGCCGGGCCCGAATTAGTTAACCTGCCTCCCGTGTGGCTCCGGAGGGCGGGGCATAAGGTTTATCGCGAGTTCCGCACGAGCCGAAGGCCACTTAATGTGGCCTTCGTGCGAGCAGGACTGCCCGAGCAGGAAACCTTATGCCCCGCCCTCCGGAGCCACACGGGAGGCATCGCTAAGTTATCCCCCGGCATTCAGAAAATCTAAGTGCCAAAAAATAAGATTTTTTGACTCCGTGTTGTATAACCCGCCATTCGTGGGTACCATTCAACGCGTACGCAAACAAAAAGGGTTAATTCGCGTGGCATAACCACGCGGCCCAAAAAGGAGGAGACAAGCATGTCGTCTTTGAAGCCGCTTGCAGATCGTGTTCTGGTCAAGCCCGACGAGGCCGAGCAGAAGACCGCTTCTGGTCTGTATATCGCTAGCAACGCCCAGGAGAAGCCGCAGCGCGGCACCATCGTTGCCGTTGGCGCCGGCAAGGTCAACGACAAGGGTGAGCGCATCCCCATGGACGTCAAGGTCGGTGACGTTGTCATCTATGGTAAGTTCGGTGGCAACGAGGTCAAGGTCGACGGCGAGAAGTATCTGCTGATGCGCGCCGACGACATCTACGCTGTCGTCGAGGCCTAGTCTCGTCAGAATCTCTGATTCGTCTTTGAACGCGCCCGCCGCATAGGACTCGGAAGCGGCGACGCGAGTCACATTTCTTTTGGAGGATTACCTACCATGGCAAAGAACATTACGTTCAACACCGATGCCCGCGCTAAGCTTGCCAAGGGCGTCAACACTCTGGCCGACGCCGTTACCGTCACCATGGGCCCCAAGGGTCGCTACGTTGCGCTGCAGCGCACGTTTGGTGCTCCGACCATCACCAACGACGGCGTTTCTGTCGCCAAGGAGATCGAGCTCGAGGACAACATCGAGAACATGGGTGCCCAGCTGGTGAAGGAGGTCGCCACCAAGACCAACGACACCGTGGGTGACGGCACCACCACCGCAACCCTGCTCGCTCAAGCCATCGTCAACGACGGCCTGCGCAACGTCGCCGCTGGCGCCAACCCGCTGGCCATCCGTCGCGGCATCGACAAGGCCGTCAACGCCGCCGTCGCCGAGATGAAGAAGCAGGCCAAGCCGGTCGAGACCAAGGAGCAGATTGCTTCCGTCGGTACCATCTCCGCCGGTGACCCCGAGGTCGGCGAGAAGATCGCCGAGGCCATGGAGGTCGTGGGCAAGGACGGCGTCATCACCGTCGAGGATTCCCAGACGTTCGACATCACCATCGACACCGTCGAGGGCATGCAGTTCGACAAGGGCTATGTCTCCGCTTACTTCGTCACGGACAACGACCGCATGGAGGCCGTGATGAAGGATCCGTACATCCTCATCACCGACCAGAAGATCTCCAGCGTCCAGGACATCATGCCTGTTCTCGAGGCTGTCCAGCGCGCTGGCCGTGGCCTGCTCATCATCGCTGAGGACATCGACGGCGAGGCTCTGCCTACCCTGGTCCTCAACAAGATCCGTGGCGCCCTTAACGTCTGCGCCGTCAAGGCCCCGGGCTACGGCGATCGCCGCAAGCGCATCCTCGAGGACATCGCCGTCCTCACCGGTGGCCAGGCTGCCCTGGACGAGCTGGGCGTGAAGGTCGCTGACATCACCGCAGATATGCTCGGTACCGCTAAGTCCGTCACCATCTCCAAGGACAACACCGTCGTCGTCGGCGGCGCTGGCTCCAAGGAGGCCATCGACGCTCGTATCGCTCAGATCAAGGGTGAGATGGAGAACACCACCTCTGACTTCGACCGCGAGAAGCTCCAGGAGCGCCTGGCCAAGCTCTCCGGTGGCGTTGCCGTCATCAAGGTCGGCGCTGCTACCGAGTCCGAGCTCAAGGAGATCAAGCACCGCGTCGAGGACGCCCTGCAGGCAACCCGCGCTGCTGTCGAGGAGGGCATCGTCGCCGGTGGCGGCGTCGCCTTCATGGACGCTGCTCCTGCGCTCGACGCCGTTGAGCTCGACGACCCCGAGGAGAAGATCGGTGTCGACATCGTCAAGAAGGCTCTGACCGCTCCGGTCGCCACCATCGCCAAGAACGCTGGCTTTGAGGGCGCTGTCGTGGTCGACAAGGTTGCCGAGCTGCCCGCCGGCCAGGGTCTCAACTCTGCCAACGGCGAGTGGGGCGACATGATCGAGATGGGCGTCCTCGACCCCGTCAAGGTCAGCCGCGTCACCCTGCAGAACGCTGCTTCTGTCGCCAGCCTGATCCTCATCACCGAGGCTACCGTCTCCGATGTGCCCAAGAACACTCAGCTTGAGGACGCTATCGCTGCTGCTACCGCTGGTCAGCAGGGCGGCGGTATGTACTAAGGCCGACAAGGTCTAGAACTCCCACCGGGAATCCGGGGGCGCGACGGGGGCTTCTCTCCGGAACGTCCTCGGACATGCAAAGAGGCTCCGCATCGCGCTTCGCGCTGCGGAGCCTCTTTGCGTCCTGCGGAATATTCCGGAGAGAAGCCCCCGTCGCGCCCCCGGATTCCCTGCGCTTGCGGCCTTGAGGTCGGCGTGGGCGGAGGACTTGGTTGTTGGGAATACGTGTCCCGGTCGCTGTTTCGCGGCTTTGCCGCGAAAGGCGCGCCGCTTTGGGGCGAGTGGAGGATGTGGTTGTTGCAGTGGCTTGTCCCCTTCGCTGTTTCGCGCTTTGCGCGAAAAGCGCGCTACTTTGGGATGGGTGGGGAACGTGGTTGTTGTGGCAACTGATCCCCACCACAAATTACCCTTGGCATACTTGCGCGAACGATTGCTCGTGCTACACTTGCAATTGCTGTTTCAGGGCGGGGTGAAATTCCCCACTGGCGGTAAATCGGGCGGTGTCAAAGGGGCGCCGTGGCGCAGGCGAGATGCCTGCGGCCGAGCCGATGAGTCCGCGACCCGTGTGTGCGTTGGTTCGCATGCCGGCTGAACTGGTGGGATCCCAGTACCAACGGTTAGAGTCCGGATGAAAGAGGCAGGTGATCTTAATGTCTGAACAGTCGCAGCATATCCATTTTGAGAACACGAATAGGTGGAGCACCAAACAGCTCGTTACCATGGCGCTGATGTGCGCCTTGGGCGCCCTGTTTATGTATGTGCAGCTGCCCATCCTTCCTTCGGCGCCGTTTTTGACGTATGACCCGTCGCTGGTGCCGGCGATGGTGTGTGGATTTGCGTATGGCCCTGGTGCCGGCACTGCTGTTGCCGCCATGGCGATCGTTATCCATGCGCTCACCACGGGTGACTGGGTCGGCGCGCTTATGAACCTGGTTGCCACGCTGGGCTACATTCTGCCCGCGGCTATCGTCTACCAGAAGATGCATACCTATAAGGGTGCCGTGATTGGTCTGGTGCTCGGCGTCATTGCCGCTACGGCGTTGTCTATGGTCGCAAACCTTACCATTGGCGTATGGTTCTGGTATGGCTCGGTCGATGTGATCGCCCCGCTTATGATTCCTGCCGTGCTGCCGTTCAACCTTATCAAGACCGTGCTTAACTCGGTGTTGACGCTAGCGGTGTATAAAGCAGTCTCCAACCTCATCACGCCTAAAAAGGACCAGGTCAAAGGCCGCGCATGATTGAGTGTCGGGGCGTTTCCTTTAGCTATGACGGTGCCGTGTCGGCACTCGACGGTGTCGATCTGAACATCGAGGACGGCGAGTTTTTCTGCATCCTCGGTGGCAATGGGTCGGGCAAGTCGACGTTTGCCAAGCATCTGAATGCGCTGTTGCAGCCCGATGCGGGCACGGTACGCATCAACGGCATGGATGCGTCCGACCCCGAGCTGGTCTACGACATTCGTTCGACCGCAGGCATGGTGTTCCAGAATCCCGACGACCAGCTGGTGGCAACGCTTGTCGAAGATGACGTTGCGTTCGGTCCCGAAAACCTTGGCGTTCCATCGGCGCAAATTGCGCAGCGCGTACGCGAGGCGCTGAAGGGCGTGGGCCTGGTGGGCTTTGAGCGCCACGAGACCCACGCGCTCTCGGGTGGCCAAAAGCAACGCGTGGCGCTTGCTGGCGTGCTTGCCATGGAACCGCGCGTGCTCATTTTGGACGAGGCGTCCTCGATGCTCGATCCGCGCGGGCGCAAGGGCCTTATGAAGGCCTGTCACGTGCTGCACGAACGCGGCATGACCATCGTGATGATTACGCACTTTATGGAAGAGGCCGCCGAGGCCGATCGTGTCGCGGTGTTTCGGGCGGGGCGCGTTGCCATGCTCGGTACGCCCGAGGAGATTCTGACGCGGGCAGATGGGCTCGTGGAGCTCAACCTGGATATGCCGGCGTCGTGCTGCTTGGGCATGGCGCTTCGTGCGAAGGGCGTGCCCGTTCATGCGCAGGTGCGCGAGGCGGATATGGTCGCCGAGATTGCGCAGGTATATGCCGACCGGAGTGGGGAAGACACCGCAGGGCGGCCTTCCGCGTCCCAGTTGGAAATCGCTGACGGCACTGTTCCGGTAGACAACGAGGGCAACGCGTCGGAGCCCGTCATCGAGCTATCCCATGTTTCGTACAGTTATTCGCTCAGTCCGCGCGAGCGTCGCCGCTGGCATAAGCGCTCGGCCGTTGCGGGCAAATCGAGCAAACAGGCTCTCTGGGGAAACGACCCCAGCAGCCCGTGGGCGCTGCGCGATGTATCGCTGACGGTGCGTCGCGGCGCGTTCCTGGGCTTAGCAGGTCATACCGGTTCGGGTAAGTCGACGCTGGTCCAGCATCTCAACGGTTTGATTCGCCCCCAGGAGGGTTCCGTTTACGCGTTGGGGCTCGACCTGGCAAACAAGAAAGATGCCGCCGCGGTTAAGGCCAAGGTCGGCGTGGTGTTTCAATATCCCGAGCGTCAGCTGTTTGCCGAAACCGTGACGCAGGACGTGGCGTTTGGCCCGCACAACCTTGGCTTGTCGCAGGCCGAGGTCGCGCGCCGCGTTGAGTCATCGCTCGCGCGCGTGGGCCTCGACTTGGCCACGGTGGGCGACAAGAGTCCCTTTGAGCTTTCGGGTGGCCAACAGCGGCGCGTGGCGTTTGCCGGCGTGCTTGCCATGGAGCCCGAGGTCTTGGTACTCGATGAGCCCATGGCGGGGCTCGATCCGGCGGCGCGCAGTGATTTCCTGGAGCTCATCGATCGACTTCACCATGGGGGCCTGACCGTCGTCATGGTCTCACACAGTATGGATGACCTTGCCAATTGCTGCGATCGTATTGTCGTGATGAACGAGGGCGCGGTGTTTGCTGAGGGCACGCCCGCTCAGGTTTTTGCGCATGCGGATGAGCTTAAATCAATCGGCTTGGGTGTTCCCGCTGCCCAGCGCATGGCGTTGGCGCTCGCGGAAGCGGGCGTGCCGCTGCGTCGCGGCGGGCTCTATACGGTTGAGTCGTTGGCCGACGAGTTGGCAGATTTGCCGATCGGTCGCTCAGGCGGTTCTTCTAACGTCTCGGACAAGGCCAAATCCGAAACGGTCGCGCGAGAGGAGGGTTGCTGATGGAGGCGTTTTCGTTTGGCAGCTACTATCCGAGCGATAGCGCGATCCATCGCCTGGATCCGCGCACCAAGCTGCTCCTGGGCTTTGTGTTTTTGATCACGACGCTGACCGTCGGCGGCTTCCGCGGATTAGCCCCTGTCGCAATTTTCGTTGTGCTGATCTATGTCGTGTCCCGGGTGCCGGCTCGTCGCGTTCTGTCGTCGATGGCGCCGCTGCTGGCAATCGTCGTCGTGGTCGCGGTGCTCAACTTGTTTACCGATCAGAGTGGGCGCATCCTGTGGCAGCTCGGCTTTCTGCGGATAAGCGAGGGCTCGCTGCATTCCGCCGCCTTTATGGCGTGCCGCCTGACCTTGATGATGGCCGGTATGAGCGCCATCACGCTCACCACACCGACGCTCGACCTCACCGCGGGCTTCGAGCGCCTGCTCGCGCCGTTTGCGCGTGTGGGGCTCCCTGCGCACGAGCTCGGCATGATCATGGGCATCGCGCTGCGCTTTATGCCGCAGTTTGCCACCGAGATGAAGCAGACGGCCGATGCGCAGGCAAGCCGTGGTGCACGCGTAACGGGTGGCCCGCTCGGCGGCGTGCGTATGCTCGGCAGTGTGGCGATTCCACTGTTCACGGGCGTGTTCCGTCATGCCGAGACGTTGTCTGCTGCCATGGATGCACGCTGCTATCACGGCGAACAGGGCCGCACGCGTCTGCATGCGCTTGCATTTGGCCGCGGCGATGCGTTGGCGGCGGTGGTGACAGCGCTGCTGCTCATCTGCGTCATCGTCATCAATCTTCAACTTGTTTAGGCGCGATTCGAGCGCAGGAAAGGGATTCCCATGACCGACAACGACCGCACGGCGCAGCTCGAGCGCGCCTGTTCGTATCTTAGGCGTATTCCGGCGTGGTATCTCGCCACGATCGACGTGACGGACGGACATCAGCCGCGCGTGAGGCCGTTCTCGTTTGCCATGGTCGATGATGACAAGCTGTGGTTTTGCACCTCGCGCGATAAGGATGTGTGGGCCGAGCTCAGCGCGAACCCCAAGTTCGAGCTTTCGGGCTGGAAGCCGGGGGAGTGCTGGATCGTATTGTCCGGCGAGGCCGCGCTCGAGGACGATGCGGTGGTGAGCGACCGCGTTCGCGAAGCAGGCTTTAAGCACATGGTGGGCATTGGCGAGAAGCATGAGAGCGCCAACGACGGTCGTCTTGCGTTTTTCTCGGTCCGCAATATCGCCGCCCGCTTCTGCGATATCGACGGCAGCGAAGAGCATCTGGAGCTCTAGCGCGTCTCAAATTAACTACCCGTTCCAAATTGGCTAGTGGCAGGAGGACGCATGGACGGATTGAATACGGTTTTGGAGTATCTGACGTCGGTGCCGGCGTGGTACTTGGCGACGAGCGTGGACGGGCAGCCACATGTACGTCCATTTTCGTTTGCTCAGATCCAGGATGGCAAGCTGTGGTTTGTAACAGCGCGCACCAAAGATGTGTGGCAAGAGCTGCTGCAAAACCAGCGCTTTGAGGCCACGAGTTGGTGGCCGGGCCATGGCTGGCTCATCTTGCGCGGGCGTGCCGGCTTGGATGACCGGGCTTTAGGCGAAATGCGCGAAGCCGGGTGGAAGCATCTAGAGCACCTGGGCGAGCACTATGAGGGGCCTAACGACCCCACGCTCGTCTTCTTTAGCGTCGAGGATCCCGAGGCTTTTATCTGCAATCACGACGAATGGGTGCCGGTCGAGCTCTAGCCAGCTGGCTCATCCTAACAACTTGGTTTTCGCATGGGCGGGCCCCGTATTGCCCGGCGCCGTTAGGAGCGCCGGTCAATACGGGGCCCGCTCCATTTGTCAATTCCTTCAAGCGAATGTGTCGGGAATGTTTCAATGCATGAATATGCAAGCCATTTACGTATTCATGCATCTTTTGGTGCTAAAGTTTCAACCCACTTCATAACGACCGCTGCGAAATGCGCATCGGTGCATAAATCGCAGACAAGGAGTCTGATATGTCTTTGAAGGTTGGAATCGTCGGCGCGGCTGGATATGCCGGAGCCGAGCTCATTCGCCTCGTCCTCGGTCATCCCGAGTTTGAACTTGCTGCCATTACGTCCAACGCCGATGCCGGCCAGCCGTTGTCTGCGGTGTACCCGAGCTTCACCGGCGTAAGCGATCTTGTCTTTACGACGCATGATGCCCCCGAGCTCAAGAACTGCGACGCGGTCTTTTTGGCCGTGCCGCACACGGCTGCCATGGCACAGGTGCCCGCGCTGCTTGCATCGGGCGTCTCCTGCTTTGATCTTTCGGCCGACTACCGTCTGAACGACGCGTCCGTTTTTGAGGCTTGGTATGCCGCCGAGCATACGAGCCCCGAGCTGCTCAAGACCCGTGCCTTCGGTCTGCCCGAGCTGTTCTGCCAGGACTTGGAGACCGCCGCATCCGACCATGCCGACGGCAAACCCGTGCTGGTCGCCTGCGCCGGTTGCTATCCCACCGCAACGAGCCTTGCCGCCGCGCCCGCCGTGCGCGCGGGCTGGGTGGCCGAGAACGGTCCCGTGATTGTCGATGCCATTAGCGGCGTGACGGGCGCCGGTAAGTCCTGCAACGCCCGCACCCATTTTTGCAGCGCCGACGAGAACTTGGAGGCCTACGGCGTGGGCAAGCATCGCCACACGCCCGAGATTGAGCAAATCCTTGGCCTGACCGATCGCGTCGTCTTTACCCCGCACCTGGCACCGCTCAAGCGCGGTCTGCTCTCCACGGTGACGCTGCCGCTCGCGCCGCAGGCTCTCGACACGCTGGCTCTTGAGGATGTCGTCGACCATTACAAGCAGTTCTACGCCGGTCGCACCTTTGTGCGCGTGCTCGATGCCGGCCAGCAGCCCAAGACGGCTTCGGTCGTCGGCACCAACGCTGCCCAGATTGGCCTCGCGCTCAACAAGCGCGCGGGCGTGCTGGTGGCGACGGGCGCCATCGACAATCTGTGCAAGGGCGCTGCGGGCCAAGCAGTCCAGTGCGCCAATATCGTCTTTGGCTTTGACGAGCGACGAGGCTTGCCTACAGTGGCGTGCCCGGTGTAGCACATTCGATTGTTAACGATTTGGTAGTCGGGCATCGAATGGGGCGCCACTCTTAAGCTGGTCTCATGATCACGACTGGCATGGCGCACCAACCGATGTCCGTTTTTTTGTTTGACATAAGGAGTCATAAAGACGATGGATACCGAGCTGTTTGATATCAAGATTCGCGCCGTCGAGGGTGGCGTTACGGCTGCGGCTGGTTTTAAAGCTGCAGGCATCCACGCTGGGTTCCGCAAGAACCCCGAGCGTCTGGATTACGCGCTCGTCGTGCCCGATAAACCCTGTCCCGGTGCCGGTGTGTTTACGACTAACCGCTTTTGTGCGGCGCCCGTGCAGGTGAGCCGTGCCAACTTGGGCGGCGCCGACAAGGGCTACGGCGTCATTGCCGGCGTTTCGGTCAACTCTGGCAATGCCAACGCCGCCACGGGTGAGACCGGCCTTGCCTGCGCGCGCGAGACCTGCAACATCGCCTCGCAGGTCATCGGCTGCGAGCCCCAGCAGATTCTGGTCGCCTCCACGGGCGTAATTGGCCAGATTCTGCCGATCGACACGTTTGAGACCGCCATTCCTGCTGCCTACGAGGCGCTCTCCGCCCACGGTGGCGCCGATGCCGCTCGCGCCATCATGACGACCGACACGCACTCCAAGGAGTACGCCGTGTCCTACGTCAGTGAGGCTGCGGGTCATGCGGGCAATGTCTATACGGTAGGCGGAATGTGCAAGGGCTCGGGCATGATCATGCCCAACATGGCCACCATGATCGCAGTTATCACCACCGATGTCCCCGTCGAGCCTGCGGCACTTCATGCCCTGCTGCTCTCGACCGTCAAGCAGACCTTTAACAAGGTAACGGTCGATTCCGACACCTCGACCAACGACACCTGCATCATGCTTGCCTCCGGCGCCGCTGCCGCAGATGCCGAGCCTATCGTCGAGGGCTCCGATGCCTTTGACGAGTTGGCATTTGCCGTGCACGAGGTGTGCGAGAGCCTGGCGCGCAATATCGCCGCCGATGGTGAGGGCGCATCCAAGCTTGTTACGGTCAACGTTACCGGCGCCGCCAACGACGAGGAGGCCGATATCGCCGCCCGTGCCGTTGCCAACTCGCCGCTCGTTAAGACCTGCATCGCCGGCCACGACTGCAACTGGGGCCGCGTTGCTATGGCGCTTGGCAAGTGCGGCGTGAAGTTTAATCAGGAAGACGTTTCCATCGACATGATGGACATGCCTGTCTGTCGCGACGGTCTGACTGTTCCCTTTGACGAGGACGAGGCTCTGCGACGTTTTGAGGCGCCCGAGATTGTGATCTCGGCAGACCTGGGCGCGGGCGACGCGGCGACCACCGTGTGGACTTGCGACCTCACGCACGAGTACATCTCCATTAACGGCGACTACCGTTCCTAGATTCCAGGCACGCTGCGCATCTTGCCGCGATTGCGGACAGCGGAGCACGGCGCGATAACGATACGAAAGACGAGGCAGATTATGAAATTCGCACGCGATTGTCGTTCGAGCGAATCCAACGAAGCAACCGCGCAGCTGCTGTTCGAAGCGCTGCCGTGGATTAAGAACCTGACCGGCAAGACGGTTGTTATCAAATATGGCGGAGCCGCCATGGTTGATGAGCAGCTGCGCCGCGACGTGATGAGCGACATCGTCCTGCTTAAGATCATCGGCATGCGCCCCGTCATCGTGCATGGCGGCGGCAAGGCTATCAACGAGGCGCTTAGCCACTACGACATCCCCGTCGAGTTTATGAACGGCCAGCGCGTGACCACGCCGGCGACCATGGATATCGTGCGCGAGGTGCTGGGCGGCAAGGTCAACCAGGAGCTGGTCGCGGCGCTCAACCATCACGGCAACCTGGCCGTGGGCGTTTCGGGCAGCGATGCCGGTACGCTCATCGCCGAGCCGCTCGACCCCGAACTCGGCCGCGTGGGCAAGGTCACGCATGTCAACACCGACTATATCGAGCGCCTGCTCGATAGCGAGTACATCCCCGTCATCGCTACCGTCGCGGCGGGGGAGGACGGCGGTTTCTTCAACATCAACGCCGATACCGCCGCCGGTGCCGTTGCGGCGGCGCTGCATGCGCATAAGGCGATCTTTTTGACCGACGTCGACGGCCTGTACAAGGACTTTAGCGATAAAGACTCACTCATCTCCAACCTAACGCTCGACGAGGTTAACGAAATGCTCTACGGCGGCGAGGTCGATAAGGGCATGATTCCCAAGCTGCGTGCGGCCGTCGATGCGCTTGCCGGCGGCGTATTTCGCGCTCACATCATCAACGGCACCACGCCGCATTCGCTGCTGCTGGAGCTGCTGACCGATGCCGGCGTCGGCACCGTGATCCATTCCACCGAGACGGCTTACGAGTTCGATACGCATCCGCATCCGCTTTCGACGTTTGCTGCGCGTCTGACCGAGAACCTCGACGAGGTCGAGAAGCTTCAGACGGTCTAACTGACCCGCAGCCGCCCCATTTCTGCACCCATAGGCCTGCGCCGTCCGGCGCTCAACGAAAGGCATCCCATGTCACTTGCAGCTCAGCAATCGCTTGAATCCCATTACGTTATGCATACCTTTGGCCGCTCTCCGGTCGAGTTTGTCGAGGGTCACGGCATGAAGCTCACCGGCGACGATGGTCGTGAGTACCTCGACTTTCTTGCCGGCATCGGCGTGTGCAGCCTAGGTCATGGCGACCCGGCTGTGCTCTCGGCGCTCGAGGCACAGACCAAAAAGCTCATGCATGTCTCCAATTACTTCTACATCGAGCAGCGTGGACAGGTCGCGGCGCTGCTGTCCAAGCTTGCCAACGACGACTTAGATGGTGCACGCGTGCTTGCCGATGCCATTGCCGCCGGCGATGAGACCACGGCAGCTGCTCTTGGTGCCCCGGCTGCGGATGAGCAGGTTTGGGAGACCTTCTTTGCCAACTCCGGCGCCGAGGCCAACGAGGGCTCGATGAAGCTCGCGCGCCTGTACGCCAAGCGTGCCGGTAACGGCGGCAACACTATCGTGTGCATGCGCGGCGGCTTCCACGGCCGTACGCTCGAGACCATTGCCGCCACCATGCAGGATTGGCTGCAGGATAGTTTCCGCCCGCTGCCGGGTGGCTTTGTGGCCTGCACGCCCAACGATATCGATGAACTGCGTGCGATCTTTAAGCAGCTGGGGGGCGAAATTTGCGCCGTGATGCTCGAGCCGATTCAGGGCGAGAGCGGTGTGCACCCCATGACCGAGGAGTTTATGGCGGCAGCGCGCGACCTGGCACACGAAGTGGGCGCCGTGCTTATCGCCGACGAGGTCCAGTGCGGCATCTTCCGCTGCGGCAAGCCGTTTGCATTCCAAGCCTATGGCGTGGAACCCGACATCATGAGCCTTGCCAAGGGCATTGCTGATGGCGTGCCCATGGGTGCCGTCGTAGCAAAGAAGGAGATTGCCGACGTGTTTAAGTCGGGCGACCACGGCTCGACGTTTGGCGGTAGCTGCTTGGCCATCGCGGCGTGTGCCGCGACGCTCTCCGCACTCGTGCGCGGCGATTATGCCGACCACGCTGCCAAGGTAGGCGCCTATATGGAGGCAAAGCTCGCCAAGCTGCCGAACGTGACCGAGGTGCGTGGCCGCGGCTTGATGCTCGGCTGCGATCTGGACGATACTGCGGGTGATGCACACGACGTTGTGGCCCGTGCATTGGGGGCTGGTGCCGTGATTAACGCTACGGGTGCCCATACGCTGCGTTTCCTGCCGCCGCTCGTCTGCGAGGAATCCGACGTGGACAGTCTGATCGAGATCCTGTCGGACGTTTTGGCCTAACACAGCGAAATAACTTAACTTTGACCGGGTTCCGGACTGCGGACGTGCCCTATGTGGCATGATTCAGCGGTCTGGAGCCCGTTTTGCCTTAGATTTGCTAAGGCGGGGAGACCTGCTGGTCAAAAAACATCAAATATGAGTACTGTTATCGATTTGGTAGCAGCAATTTTGGACTAATAAGGCCAGATAGCTAGTCGAAATGGCGATGAATGTACGATTTTGATCCAATTGTTAGTCCTTATAATGGACATATGTTGCGTAACTTAAGCAAATACTATCTTTTGATAAGTTGTAAGCAAGGTAGCAGTACTCATTTTTGCCATTTTCTGGCCACGGCCTTTGTGACAGACGTGCTGGTGGGTTCGAATCCCATGCGCTGGGCCTGAAAAAAAGGAAAGGCCTCCATCGCTGGGGGCCTAACAATTCAGTGGTGGGCGATGAGGGATGTCGCGTGCGGCTTCGCCGCCCGCTTCCGCTTCGGGCCTGCGGCCCTCGCGTGCTGCGCTGGAAAACGCTTGCGCGTTTCCTCAGCTCCGCACCCTGGCGGGTTCGAATCCCTCTGCGATGGGCCCAAACAAAAAACGGTCCCCTTTCGAGGACCGTTTCCAAATCAGTGGTGGGCGATGAGGGATTCGAACCCCCAGCCTTGTGCGTGTAAAGCACCTGCGCTAACCGTTGCGCCAATCGCCCGTGCGGAGAGAGTATAGCAAAACAATCGCCCCATTCACCTCATATCCATTAAAGGTAACCGGTGCGTGTCGGCGCGGAGCTGATTCAGTTGAGATTGCCTGAACATTCCGTCCCTCTTTACACCCTCGGGTATACTCAAAAGCTACTGATTCGATTTGATACCCAGCAACAGCAGAGGGGATAGTATATGTGCGGTTTTGTCGGTTTTGTCGGTGGGACGGATAACCAATCCGAGGTGCTCACCAAGATGATGGACCGCATCGTCCATCGTGGTCCCGACATGGGCGGCCAGTTTATCGACGGCCGCGTTGCCCTGGGCTTCCGCCGCCTGTCGATCCTCGACCTGACCGAGGCCGGCGCTCAGCCCATGGCCAATGAGGACGGCAGCGTCGTCATCGTCTTCAACGGCGAGATCTACAACTTCCAGGAGCTTCGCTCCGAGCTCGAGGCCAAGGGCTATATGTTCCACTGCGGCGCCGACACCGAGAGCCTCCTGCACGGCTACGAGGAGTGGGGCGAGGCCGTACTCGATCGCCTGCGCGGTATGTACGCCTTCGTCATCTGGGACAAGAAGAAGAACAAGCTCTTTGGCGCCCGCGATATCTTTGGCATCAAGCCGCTCTACTACTATCCCATGGCCGATGCGGGCGACGGCGCGCCGGGTGTGCTCTTTGGCTCCGAGATCAAGAGCTTCCTGGACTACCCGCACTTCCACAAGGCGGTCAACAAAAAGGCCCTGCGTCCGTACATGACGCTGCAGTATTCGGCAACCGAGGAGACCTTCTTCGAGGGTGTCTACAAGCTGCCGCCGGCGCATTACTTTACCGTAGACATCCCGACCGGCAAGATGAACATCGAGCGCTATTGGGATTGCGATTACTCTGCCGTCGAGAAGCCGTTCGAGGAGTACGTCGACGAGCTGGATGAGGTCGTGCACGAGAGCGTCGAGGCCCATCGCATTGCTGATGTTAAGGTCGCTTCCTTCCTCTCCGGCGGCGTCGACTCCAGCTATATTGCCGCTTGTCTCATGCCCGACAAGACCTTCTCGGTGGGCTTCGATTACAAGAATTTCAACGAGACTAACTACGCCAAGGAGCTATCCGACAAGCTCGGCGTCGAGAATGTTCGCAAGATGATCACCGCCGACGAGTTCTTTGGCGCACTCGAGGACATTCAGTATCACATGGACGAGCCGCAGTCCAACCTGTCTTCCGTGCCGCTGTGGTTCTTGGCCGAGATGGCGCGCAAGGACGTCACCGTCGTGCTTTCGGGCGAAGGCGCCGACGAGCTCTTTGGCGGCTACGCCTACTACGAGGACACGGTTCCGGTGCGCAAATACAAAAAGATGGTGCCGTTGCCCATTCGCCGCGCGCTCGGTAACCTGGCGCTGCATATGCCGTACTTCAAGGGCCATAACTTCCTGGTCAAGGGTGCCGAGATCCCCGAGAAGTCGTTCCTGGGCCAGGCCTTGGTATGGCCGGAGCGCGAGGTCGACGGCGTACTCAAGCCCGAGTACAACACCGGCGATGGCGCCTTCGAGCTTGCCGCTCCCATCTATGCGCGCGTGAAGGGTCAGCCCGAGCTGGTCAAGAAGCAGTATCTGGACATGAACATGTGGCTCCCAGGCGACATTCTGCTCAAGGCCGACAAGATGTGCATGGCGCACTCGCTGGAGCTGCGCGTGCCCTTCCTGGATCGCAAGGTCATGGAGTTCGCCGAGCACATTCCCGACCGCTACCGCATCAACGAGAACGGCAACAAACAGGTGCTTCGCCACGCCGCCAACAAGTCGCTGCCCGATGAGTGGGCCACCCGTCCCAAGGTGGGCTTCCCGGTGCCGATCGTCTACTGGCTGCGCGAGCAAAAGTGGTACGACTACGTCAAGGAGTACTTCACCGCGCCGTGGGCAAGCGAGTTTTTCGACACCGACGAGCTCATGCATCTGCTCGACCTGCACTTTGCGGGCAAGGGCGATTTCCAGCGCAAGATCTATACGCCGCTCGTGTTCTTGGTGTGGTACAAGCGCTTCTTTATCGACGAGGGCCAGCCTTCTGTTCAGGCTGCCTAGCCTCGGCTTTCGAATGCCTGCGCGTAACGGCTCCTCCGGGAGCCGTTTTTGCGCGAGCACGTTTCAGTTACTATGAAAACCGTCCCTGCCAAATGGCTGAGAAAGGCGAAAGATGCACCATTCGGATTCCGCGACCGTGACCACGGTCGATACGCTTGCCAAGCTTCTCGATGTGTGCGGCGAGCTGCACGCATCGGAGCAGGTTGACGAGCGTGCCGTGACCGGCTGCTCGTTTGATTCGCGCGCGGTTTCGGCAGGTGACGTGTTCTTTTGCAAGGGCGCTGCCTTTAAGCCCGCGTTTTTGAGCATGGCGCTCGATGCGGGCGCCGTCGCATTTGTGTGCGAAGAGTCGCTGGTCGAGTCTCTGGAGCCGCTGGCGAAAGAGAACGGCGCGGCGATGCTGGTCGTGGACAGCGTGCGCACGGCCATGGCCCTGCTGCCGCCGGAGGTCTACAACCGCCCCGACCACGACGTTAAGATCGTGGGTATCACCGGTACCAAGGGAAAGACCACGGCCGCTTTTATGCTTCAGTCCATCATCAAAGCGGCGGGCGAGTCCTGTGGCATGATCGGCTCGGTGAACACCGACGATGGTATCGAGTGCTACGAGAGCACCAACACCACGCCCGAGGCCCCCGAGGTCTGGCGCCATATCGCCAACTGCCGCGCGTCTGGTCGCCAGTCCATGGTTATGGAGGTCTCAAGCCAGGCGCTCAAGTACCAGCGCGTCGAGAACCTACCGTTTGACGTGGCGTGCTTCCTCAATATCGGGCGTGACCACATCTCACCGATCGAGCACCCGACCTTCGAGGATTATTTTGAGAGCAAGCTCAGGATCTTTGATCAGGCTAAGACCGCCGTAGTGAATCTGGGCACCGATGAAGTCGAACGCGTGCTGGAGGCCGCGTCGACGGCCGAGCGCTTGGTGACCGTTGGCGTCGAGCATCCCGAGGCGAGCCTGTGGGCAAGCGATGTCCGCATGGTCGGCTTTAACATCGAGTTTAACCTGCATGGCATGAGCGCCGACAAGCCCGAGGCGGGGGAGAAGGTCCTGCTGGGTATCGCGGGAGACTTTAACGTGGAGAACGCGCTGGTCGCTATCGCCGCCGCGCGCGAGATTGGCATCGGAATCGATGCCATCAAGAAGGGCCTCTCCAAGCTGCGTGTGCCGGGCCGCATGGAGGTCGTGGAGTCGAAGGATGGCCGCGTGGTTTGCGTTGTTGACTACGCTCACAACCAACTTTCGTTCCGCTCGCTCTTTGCGTCGGTCAAGCGCGCGTTTCCCGCCAGCCTGGTCATTGCGCTGTTTGGTGCCGCTGGAGGCAAGGCGCAGGAGCGCCGTGAGCAGCTTCCGCGCGAGGCCGCGCCATATTCTGATTTGCTGATCTTTACCAACGAGGATCCGGCTCACGAGGACCCGATGAAGGTCTGTCGCGAGCTTGCCGAGCATGTTCCCGACGATACCCCGAACAAGATTATCCTCGATCGCGAGGCTGCTGTGCACGCGGCATTCAAGGCGGCGCGCGAGGAATACGTCAGCCCCGGTGCGCCCACCATCGTCTTGCTGTTGGCAAAGGGCGACGAGGAGCTCATGCACGTGGGTGATGAATTCGTACCCATCGAGAGCGATCTTTCGCTTGCCAATCGTTTAATCGATGTTACCCAGTTTGACTAATGAACTGCGATGAGGGCGGCGTCCCGAGCGCGCTGCCGTTGCAAGCGCGTTTCCCCTCAAGCGAGGCGCGCCGCCTAAGACCAGAAGCCCCTTCTACGTAATGGAGTGACCATGTCCCACAATACCCTGCTGACCGTCGCTGAGCTTTCGGGCGAGATGCGCGAGCGTCTTGCCAAGGTTAAGTACGTCTTTACCGACCTGGACGCCACCATGCTCGCGCCCGGCTCGTGCGTGCTGCGCGACAACGACGGCAATCCCTCGACCAAGCTCGTCGAGGCTGTCGTGGCACTTGCCCGCGCCGGCATTCAGGTGGTCCCCACCTCGGGCCGCAACCGCACCATGATCCACGAGGATGCGCGCGTGCTCGGCCTCAACTCCTACATCGGCGAGATGGGTGGCCTGGTCATGTACGATCTCAAGGCCAACGATTGGGAGTATCTGACCGGCGATATGCCCTACGACCCCGCCTGCGGCCTCACGCCGCATCAGGTGATCGAGCAGACTGGCGTGTGCGAGAAGATTCTCGCCCGCTGGCCGCATAAGATCGAGTACCACAACGACATGTCGACTGGCTACAAGTACCGCGAGGTCACCGTCGGCATGCGCGGCGATGTGCCCGACGACGAGGTCCAGGCCATCCTGGACGAGGCCGGCTGCGGTCTGGTCTGGGCCTGCAACGGCCACCTGACACATCTGTCCAAGCCGACGACGCTCGAGCTCGAACGCGTCGAGGATGGCCGCGCGTTTAACATCAATCCCGCCGGCCTCAACAAGGGCGTTGCCATCGCACGTTTCTGCGAGCACCTGGGTATCGAGCGCGAGGAGACGCTGGCGCTCGGTGATTCCGAGTCCGATTTCTACATGGCCGACCACGTTGGCACGTTCTGTTTGGTCGAGAACGGCCTGACCAGCGCCGGCGCGCCCGAGTTCCTGGACGCTTGCGATAACGCCTACGTCACGCGCGGCAAGATTGTCGACGGCTGGGTGGCAACGGCCGAGCTGCTGGTCGCGGCTCGTTCGTAGCGCGGTCCTATCGTTCTGAGCCATATCTTTTCGAGAGAGAATCTGGTGAGGTAATGTCCGATATCGAGAATCTGGCCGGGGACACGCGCCCCATTGGCGTGTTCGACTCGGGCCTGGGCGGTCTGACGGTTGCGCGCGCCATTGCGACGGCGTTGCCGCACGAGTCCGTCTACTACTTTGGCGACACCAAGCGCTGCCCGTATGGCACCCGCACCGAGGACGAGGTGCGATCGTTTGCGCTGCAGGCAGGCCGCTGGCTGTCGAAGCACGACGTCAAGATCATGGTCATCGCCTGCAACACGGCGACTGCAGCGGCCTTGCGTTTGGCCCAGCAGGTGCTCGACGTTCCCGTCATCGGTGTGATTGCGCCGGGCGCACGCGCGGCAATCAACAGCACCCGCACGCGCCGGGTGGGCGTGCTCGCCACCAACCTCACCATTCGCTCAGGCGCTTACACGCGTGCCATTCAGGACCTGGATGCCGGCGTCGACGTATACGGCTGCCCGGCTTCGAGTTTTGTCGAGGTCGTTGAGCACGAGCTCGCCTCGGGTGCGCATCTGCAGGAGCAGTGGCTCGAGAACGAGGACATCTTCGATACGCCTGCCGTGCGAGCGCTGGTCGGCGCCACGGTTGAGCCGCTGCGCGATCGCGGAATCGATACCGTGGTGCTTGGCTGCACGCACTTTCCGCTGCTCGTGGGGCCTATTCGCCATGCGCTGGGGCCCGGGGTGCGCGTGGTGAGTTCCGCCGAGGAGACTACGCGCGAGCTGACCGATATCCTCACGCGCCGTGAGCAACTGGCGGGCGACGCTGCCGAGCCGCAGCATCGCTTTGCCACTACGTCTGACAACATTGCCGAGTTTGCGGTGGCGGGTAGCTTTATCTTTGGCCAGCCGCTCAAAAGCATCGAGCATGTCGATATCGACGAACTGAAATAGATATAAGGTCACCGACCAAAGGCTCACGTTCGCCTTTTGCCGAAAGGATTTTGCTATGGAGTATATGCAGGTCAACCGCGCCAACGGCCGTGCCGCCGATGAGTTGCGCCCCATCAAGCTTACTCGCGGCGTCATGAAGCACGCCCACGGTTCGTGCCTGGCCGAGTTTGGCGATACGCGCGTGCTGTGCGCTGCCACCATCGAGGAGGGCGTGCCGGGCTGGCGCAAGGGCGCCAAGGCCGGTTGGGTAACGGCGGAGTACGCCATGTTGCCGGCATCGACCGGCAAGCGCTGCAAGCGTGAGCACGCCAACCGCAAGGGTCGCTCCATGGAGATTGAGCGTCTGATCGGCCGTAGTCTGCGCACCGTCGTCAACATGAAGGCGCTCGGCGAGTACACCGTCACCGTCGACTGCGATGTGATTCAGGCAGACGGCGGCACGCGTACGGCGAGCATTACCGGTGCCTGGGTGGCGCTGCACGACGCCCTTGCTATGTGGGTCGAGGCCGGCAAGATCGAGCGCATCCCGCTCACGGGCCAGGTTGCTGCCATCTCTATGGGCGTTGTCGACGGCAACACCCTGCTCGACTTGGATTATTCCGAGGACAGTCACGCCGAGGTCGACATGAACCTTGTCGCCACCGATACCGGTGAGATGATCGAGCTCCAGGGCACGGGCGAGCAGGCGCCCTTCGACCGCAAACGCCTCAATGCCCTGCTCGATTTGGGCGACAAGGGCATTGCCGAGCTCATCGAGCTCCAGCGCCAGGCCCTCGCCTAACCTGCCAAAAAGGGACAGGTTTATTTTGGCAGGTTTTATCTGGGAAAACGTCGAAGTATAAGACTGCCGTTGATTGAGAGGGGAGAGAGGCCGAAGTCCTCGTCGTCCTCAACACGGCATTGCTATAGAGACAAGGAGGCCAGCTATGGCACTTGAGAAGATCGACATCGACACCCTCGACCCGGCGGCGACCATCGTCGTGGCAACGGGCAACGCCCATAAGCTCACCGAGATTGAGGCCATTTTGGGCAAGGTTATGCCCGAGGTTCGCTTTGTGGCGCTCGGCCAGCTAGGTGATTTTGAGGACCCCGAGGAAAACGGCACGACGTTTTTGGAGAACGCCATCATCAAGGCGCAGGCTGCCGTCGAAGAGACGGGGCTCATGGCCATTGCCGACGATTCGGGCCTGGTCGTCGATGCTCTGGACGGCGAGCCGGGCGTGTATAGCGCACGCTATGCGGGCGTTCACGGTGACGATGCCGCCAACAATGCCAAGCTGCTCGTGAATCTGGAGGGCGTGGCCGACGAGGACCGCACTGCGCGCTTTATGAGCGTCGTCGCGCTCATCGACACGGACGGTTTGGTCACCTATGGTGAGGGCGCCTGCGAGGGCGTTATCGCGCACGAGGGCCGCGGTGATCACGGCTTTGGCTACGACCCGCTGTTCCTGCCGGTCGACACGCCGGGCAAGACCATGGCCGAGCTGACGGCGGACGAGAAGAACGCCATCAGTCATCGATTCCATGCGCTCGAGCACCTATCTGCCAAACTGACGGGCGAGGAGTAGGCCGTGCGTGCGGTGGTGCAGCGCGTGCTCAACGCCGGCGTGACGGTCGACGGCGAGTGCGTGGGCAAAATTGGGCGCGGCTATCTGGTGCTGCTGGGCGTGGGCCATGGCGACACGCGCGCCGAGGCCGATAAACTGTGGGGCAAACTCCGGGGCTTGCGCATTAACGAGGACGATAACGGCAAGACCAACCTGGCACTTGCCGATGTCGACGGCGAGGTTCTCGTGGTGTCGCAGTTCACGCTGTTCGCCGATTGCCGTCACGGCCGCCGTCCATCGTTTACGGATGCCGGCGCCCCCGATGTCGCCAACGAGCTCTACGAGTACTTCCTGACGCTTGTGCGCGAGGACGTCGAGCACGTAGCGCATGGCATCTTCGGCGCCGACATGAAGGTCGACCTCGTCAACGACGGTCCATTCACCATCGTTCTGGACACAGACAACCTTTAGGTTACGCGGTTTTACCAAACCGCGTAACTACTCGACGCTGCACGGCCACCATTCGGCCAATCTGTCGCTCAAACCGTCGCTCGCGTACCAAAGTACGCGTCGCTCCTCTTTCGCGACACCTTGGCTCGAATGGTGGTCGTTCGCTGACGTGAACTGGTCATGCGAGGTTGTCGTCTGGTACGTATTTGGGACGGGGCTTATTTAGCTACTTGCGTATAGCGGCAGCAGGGTGCTATAGTATTAGAGTTTTGTCTATCTTAGGGGTATTATCCCCTTTTTGAATTGCACCTTCTGGAGGCCCTGTTCATGGAAGAGATGGAAGTCAATCACGTCGACGACATCCACGAGAAGCTGACCGATATGGTGGGCGATCGCGTTAAGGTGAAGGCCAACATGGGCCGCACCCGCGTCGTCGAGCGCATGGGCACCATCAAGAGCGTCCACCCCGCTGTCTTTATCGTCGAGGTCGACGAGCGCCGTGGCCGCAAGTCGCGTCAGTCCTACCAGTATATTGATGTTCTCACCGGCCAGGTCGAGCTGTTCGACCCCGAGAGCGGCGAGCACATTTTTACCCCGCTCGGCAATCAGCTCGAGGAGCACTAACGGTGACCGATCGGTCCCTGACTCTTTCCGCGCCGGCAAAGATTAACCTCTACCTGGGGGTTCATACCGAGCGCGATGACCGCGGCTACCACAGGGTCGATTCCCTGATGGCAGCTGTCGGTCTTTCCGATACCGTGACGGTTACGCCGGCACAGGCGTTGACCGTCCAGACGGTTCCGGCATCAGATTTTCCCATGCAAAAGAATACGGCGTATCGGGCTGCGGTTGCTATGGCCGAGCATTATGGTCGCGAAGCCAATGTCTGCATTACGATCGAGAAGCGCATCCCGTTGTGTGCCGGCTTGGGCGGCCCCTCGACGGATGCGGCCGCGGTCATTGTTGCCTTGGCGGAGCTCTGGGGAATTGATCGCACCGACCCCGCGCTGGACAACATCGCGCGCGGCATTGGCGCCGACGTTCCCTTCTTTTTGCATGCCAGCCCTGCATTTTACGTGGGTGGGGGAGACGTGCTGGCCACCGAGTACCCCGCGCTGCCCGCAACGCCCGCCGTGTTGGTCAAGCCGCGCGAGGCAAGCGTTTCAACAATTGAAGCCTATCGACGTTTTGACGAGACTCCAGCGCCTGCGGACAAGCCCGGAGCGATCGCATCTGCCCTTCGCTCGGGAGACGCAGAGGCGGCCTACACGCTCGTCCACAACAACCTGGGAGTCATTTCCGCGCAGATGGAGCCGCGGATTCAAACGGTGCTTGACTGGCTTCGTTCACAGGACGGTACCATTGCCGCAAACGTGTGCGGTTCGGGTGCCTGCTCGTTTGCCATTTGCGACACCGCCGCCACGGCCGAAAGGCTTGCCGACGCTGCCCTGCAAAACGGCTGGTGGTCCTGCGCGACGGAGCTCATTCCCAACACGGTTCGCATTGAAGCGCCAAAGAAATTAAAATTTCTCTAGCACGCGGCGAAAAACTTTGTTACTATAGTCGAGCTAACGGGTTGTGGCTCAGTTTGGTAGAGCACTGCGTTCGGGACGCAGGGGTCGCTGGTTCAAATCCAGTCAACCCGACCAGAGCATGAGGAGGGACCGCTTCTTGCGGTCCCTTTTTTTAGCTATTGTTGTGATACCGCGACACCCGCGGTATACTCATTCGAGCTTGTCTCGCTGTATTGTGGAGGTCTACATGTTTGGACTGAGGGCTCCTGAGCTCATCATTATTCTCGTTGTTGTCCTGATTATCTTCGGGCCCAAGAACCTGCCGAAGCTCGGCAAGTCCCTCGGCTCTACCGTCAAGAATATCCGCGAGGGTATGGAGGGCGACGATAAGGGCGAAACCAAGCAGGCCGAGGAGGTCGTGGTCGAGCAGTCCGAGGAGGACAAGGAGATCGCTGAGCTCGAGGCCAAGCTCGCTGCTGCCAAGAAGAAGCAGGCAGAGGACAGCGACGCGGACGCAGAGTAGTCCCATCCCTTTGGGGTGAGCACCTGACCGGCTTGCCCGCAGGCTAGCCGGTCTTTTTCGTTTTGTTGACAGTTGATCGTTACATCATAGTTGGGGAGATATCCGTATGGACGCAAGCCAGATCGTACTGACCGCTGAGGGCCGCCAGAAGCTCGTCGAGGAGCTCGCTTGGCGTGAGGGCGATTACGCCAAGGAGATCGTCGAGGACATCAAGGAAGCCCGCGCGTTCGGCGACCTTTCGGAGAACTCCGAGTACGATCTGTCTCTTATAC
>UQQL01000024.1 GCA_900543275.1 uncultured Collinsella sp.
GCGATTGGCGAAAATACGTTGGTGAAAATGGTGAAAAATATATTGACGCTAACAGCCCCCTCGTCTCGTCGGCCGCCTCGACCTCGTTCCTCAGCGCCGCAAGCGCCCGGATGCCTCCGTCGTCGGCGGGGTGTATGCCGTCTAGCCACCTGAGGAAGCCGTACGTCCAGTACTTCCGGGGGTTGCCGGCCGGCGTCGTGCCGCCGTAGACATAGCCGCGGCGGGCTAGGAACGCCAGGAGCCGCTGCTTCGCCGCCGCGAGCCTCGCGGTCGCGGCGTCGTGGGCGGCGGCGAGGTCCCTGAGCCCCTCGATCTCGGGGGACGGCACCCATACCGGGGTGACGTCGTGCGACAGTATCGCCTTGGCCATCCTGGCCGCGTCGTTGCGGTCGTTCTTGGACGAGAGGTCGGCAGCCGACCTCGGGACCTTGGAGACGGCCGCGACGACGCAGTCGACGCCGAGCCCGGAGAGCTCCCTTTGCGGGGCGAAGCCGAGGTAGCCGCTCTCGTAGGCGGCGAGCGACGGGCCGGGGAAGCCCGACATCCACTCCGCGACCTCGCCCCAGGGGTTGCCGCGGAACCTCCTCGTCACGGCCTCGCCCGTCTCCGCGTCGAGCGCGCAGACGGTGGTGGACCTGAGGTGTACGTCCATTCCGAAGGCGGTAGAATATCTAGGCACGGGAGCCTCCCAACCTCGTTGCGGCGCGGCTGCGCCTCTGGCACTTCAACAACATTGTCGCAGCCCCGACCCGCGGTCACGAGCGGGGGCTCCTGTCGTTTCCGTGCCCCTGGATTGGGTCATAGTGTCTGTCGTGGCCGGGGGAGTGGGTCTTCCGTTCTTTTCACTAATCGGTCGATTCGTCCCGGGAGGTTCGAACCCGAGAGGGAGCGAGCGTTTTGGGGCGTGTCTGTGGCGTTGTTTGCCGCGAATGTCCGCTTTGGGCGTATCATCGTGGGCATCTCGCAAAACCTCGTTGCAAGGGAGACTCATCCCATGGCTACAGAAAAGTCCTCGTCGCGCCCATGGATGTCCGATGCCGCGATCTATCAGATCTACCCGCGCTCGTTTAAGGATTCGACTGGTTCGGGTCTGGGCGATATCGCGGGCATTACCCAGCAGATGGACTATCTTGAGCGGCTGGGTATCGAGGCCATCTGGCTGAGCCCGTTTTACCCATCGCCTCTTGTTGATGGCGGCTATGATGTGGCGGACTACTGCGATGTCGACCCACGTCTCGGCTCGCTTGACGACTTCGATGACATGATCGCTGCGGCTCACGCGCACGGCATCAAGGTCATCGTCGACATCGTGCCCAACCATTCGTCCAACCAGCACCCCTGGTTCAAAGCCGCTCTTGCCGCCGGCCCCGGATCGCCCGAGCGCGCCCGTTATATCTTCCGTGATGGTCGCGGCGAGCATGGCGAGCTGCCTCCCACCAATTGGAATGCCAACTTTGGCGGCCCCGCCTGGACGCGCGTCGCGGACGGTCAGTGGTATCTGCACATGTTTACGCCCGAGCAGCCGGACTTTGACTGGTCGTGCCCCGAGGTTCATGCGTTCTTTTGCGACGTCCTGGCGTTTTGGAGCGATCGAGGCGTCGATGGCTTTCGCATTGATGTGGCGCACGGTCTCGCCAAGGATCTCGACCGCGATGACCTCGACCGGTGGCATCTCGCCGAGGGCGATGACATGGTTGACGACGGCACCCATCCGCTGTGGGACCGCAACGAGGTCCACGAGATCTATCGCGAGTGGCGCCGCGTGTTCGACCGCTATGATCCGCCACGCAGCGCCGTTGCCGAGGCGTGGGTGCTGCCCGAGCGCCAGTATCTCTACGCGCGTCCCAGCGAGCTTGGCCAGACATTCAACTTTGAGTTTGCCAAGGCCACTTGGACCTATGATGACATGCACGCTGCAATCGAGGAGGGCTTGAAGGCAGCTATAGAATCCGATTCCGCCTCGACCTGGGTGCTCTCCAACCACGACGTGCCGCGCGTGGCGACGCGCTATGCCCTGCCGCAGATCAAGGCGACGCGCTACCACCAGATTGCGCTCGACTGGCTCTTACGCGACGGGTCGTCTTATGACGAGGACCGTGAACTCGGCGAGCGCCGCGCGCGGGCGGCCCTTTTGCTCGAGCTGGCGCTTCCGGGCTCGGCATACGTGTATCAGGGTGAGGAGCTCGGCCTTTTTGAGGTGGCCGATATCCCGTGGGCCGCACTCGAAGATCCTACTGCGACCAATACGCACGGACCGAAGCGCGAGAAGGGGCGAGACGGCTGCCGTGTGCCCCTGCCGTGGGTGGCGGCGGACGATCCCGCGCAGGGCGGATCGTTTGGGTTTTCACCGGCGGACGCCGATGCGGCGCCCCATCTGCTGCAGCCTGCATGGTTTTCCGATTACGCTGCCGATAGGGAAGAAGCGGACCCGACATCGATGCTTGCGCTCTATCGTGACGCCCTCTGGCTGCGGCGCAAGCTGCGCGGGTGCGCCAACGATCTTAAGTGGCTTGATCTTGACGGACGCACCGGCCTTGCGGATGGTGCCGAGGGCGCTGAGGGTGGCGTCATCGCCTATCGCCGCGACAACGGCTGGGCGTGTGTGACGAACTTCGGTGCAGCACCCGTGGAGCTGCCGGCGGGCAGGGTCCTGCTCACCTCATCACCGCTTGCAGACGGCAGGCTCGCGCAGGACAGTTCTGCCTGGATCATGCTCGCTGAGTTGTAGGGGCCTCTTGCGGCGAGTTTACGTTTGCCTGTGCTTTCCGTGGTGGCTGATGTCTTTGCGAGGTTCGCGAGGGCGTCGCAAAACTTTTCAAAAAAAGTTCTTGCATTTGGGTGGATTATCCCGTATATTAAATCCTCGCAGGCGGACATGGCTCAGTTGGTAGAGCACAACCTTGCCAAGGTTGGGGTCGCGGGTTCGAGCCCCGTTGTCCGCTCCATTTGGGCGTTTAGCTCAGGGGGAGAGCGCTTCCCTGACACGGAAGAGGTCAGAAGTTCAAATCTTCTAACGCCCACCAAATGTTCGCAGCTCAGAGGCTATGTCCTCTGGGCTGTTTTGTTTTGGTCGCCAAATGGGTCGCCAAATACGTCACCAAATTTCGAGTTTTTGATCTTCCGGGATGCCTCTCAGTAGTCATCCGAGGAAACTCTCATCTTCTCCGTTTGCATACACATATCTTTCAAGGATTCGTGCCGCGGTTGCATGAGGCTCGGCAAGGCATGACCGCAACATGTTGGTCAAGCATAATCTTTTGGATTCTTTTGGCGTGAGCGGCTTGGTTTTGGTAGGATTTGTCAGCGGCTTGACTAAGGGGGTTTTATAACTGCCATGCAGGTAGCCGTGTTGGTAACGTTTTACCGACTTGTCAAATACCCCTCATTTTTAATGCGTCTGCAAAATGACTAATTGCTTTGACCTGCTGAAACACTATATGTTGTGTTTGATCTAAAAAAAGAATACAGGATATAGATGCCTCTTTGTCGTATGATAGATGGCGGACAGAGAACGAAGACCTTAACTGCCTCTTTTGAACGTATCCTTGAGCCGCTTGATCGGCTCCTGGGAATGTCCGCATGGAGGCTTATGGTTTATCGAGAACACAGATTGCGCGACGGCGCCGCAAGACAGGGGCAAGCCCTGCCGGGCATCGTTTGGCTCTGAAGCGCAATGAGGCTACGATGCGAAAGAGGCAAGAGGATGAAGATCATCAAGCGCAGCGGCACCGAGGTTGTCTTTGACATCGATAAGATCGTCAATGCCATCCGCGCCGCCAACTTGGAGGTCGAGGAGAGCTCTCGTCTAACCGACCGCCAGGTGGTTTACGCGGCACAAAACGTCGCCGAGGCATGTGAGAACGCGGGCCACACCGTTTCGGTCGAGGAGATCCAGGATTTGGTCGAGGACGAGATCATGCGTCTCGACTGCTACGAGGTTGCCCGCCACTACATCATCTATCGCTATGTCCAGAGCCTGAAGCGCCAGAAGAACACGACCGACGACAAGATTCTGTCGCTCATCGAGTGCAACAACGAAGAGGTCAAGCAGGAGAACTCCAACAAGAACCCGACCGTCAATTCCGTTCAGCGTGACTACATGGCCGGCGAGATTTCCAAGGACCTGACTCAGCGTGTGCTGCTGCCCCAGGAGATCGTGGATGCTCACAATGAGGGTCTGATCCACTTCCATGATTCGGACTACTTTGCCCAGCACATGCATAACTGCGACCTGGTGAACCTGGAGGATATGCTCCAGAACGGTACTGTTATCTCGGGCACGCTGATCGAGAAGCCGCACAGCTTCTCGACGGCTTGCAACATCGCGACGCAGATCATCGCCCAGGTTGCTTCCTCCCAGTACGGTGGCCAGTCGATTTCGCTGACCCATCTTGCCCCGTTCGTCGAGGTGAGCCGTCAAAAGATTCGCGGCGAGGTCGCCCGCGAGCTCGAGGAGCTCGGCGTTTCCGCATCTCCCGAAAAGGTCCGCGAGGTTGTTGAGGACCGCCTGCGTGACGAGATCCGTCGCGGCGTCCAGACGATTCAGTATCAGGTCGTGACCCTTATGACCACCAACGGCCAGGCGCCGTTCGTGACGGTCTTCATGTATCTCAACGAGGCTCGCTCAGCGCAGGAGAAGCACGACCTTGCCATGATCGTGGAGGAGACGCTTCGTCAACGCTATGAGGGCGTTAAGAACGAAGCCGGTGTGTGGATTACCCCGGCATTCCCCAAGCTTATCTATGTACTCGAGGACGATAACGTTCACGAGAATTCCCCGTACTTCTACCTGACCCAGCTTGCTGCCAAGTGCACCGCCAAGCGCATGGTGCCCGACTACATCTCCGAGAAGAAGATGCGCGAGCTCAAGCTGTCGAAGGGCGAGACCGCCGGCAACGGCGATTGCTACACCTGCATGGGTTGCCGCAGCTTCTTGACGCCCGACCGCTCGGGCAACGGCTTTAACAATGTCGCCAACGCGCTGAACTATGACCCGACCAAACCCAAGTACTATGGCCGCTTTAACCAGGGTGTTGTGACCATCAACCTGCCCGATGTCGCGCTGAGCTCGCATCAGGACATGGACAAGTTCTGGAAGATCTTCGACGAGCGCCTTGAGCTGTGCCACCGTGCTCTGCTGTGCCGTCATGAGCGCCTGATGGGCACGCTTTCGGATGCCGCGCCGATTCTTTGGCAGTACGGTGCCCTAGCGCGTCTGAAGAAGGGCGAGACGATCGATAAGTTGCTCGTGGGCGGATACTCTACCATCAGCCTTGGCTATGCCGGCCTGTATGAGTGCGTCAAGTACATGACGGGCCACAGCCACACCGAGAAGGAAGGCACGCCGTTTGCCATGGCCGTCATGCAGCGCATGAACGACAAGTGCGCGGAGTGGAAGGCCGAAAGCGATATCGATTTCTCGCTGTACGGTACGCCGTTGGAGTCGACGACCTACAAGTTCGCCAAGTGCCTGCAGCGCCGTTTTGGTATTATCCCGGGCGTGACGGACAAGGGCTACATTACCAACAGCTACCACGTCCACGTGTCCGAGGAGATCGATGCCTTCGATAAGCTTAAGTTTGAGGGCATGTTCCAGCAGCTTTCGCCGGGCGGTGCTATCTCTTACGTTGAGGTTCCCAACATGCAGGACAACCTCAAGGCTGTCATTCGCGTGATGCAGTACATCTACGACAACATCATGTACGCCGAGCTCAACACCAAGAGCGACTACTGCCAGGTGTGCGGCTACGATGGCGAGATCAAGATTGTTGAGGACGATGGCAAGCTGGTGTGGGAGTGCCCCAACTGCGGCAACCGCGACCAGGAGAAAATGAACGTCGCTCGTCGTACGTGCGGCTACATCGGTACCCAGTTCTGGAACCAGGGTCGAACCGAGGAGATCCGCGACCGCGTGCTGCATCTCTAATAACCACCTCAGGCTGCCCCGTAGCGAGGCCCCGGACCTTTACTCGCTATTTCGGACAGTCCTGGCTCACGACGGAGGCGCCACTGGCGCCTCCTGTTCGTGCGGAACTCATATCGAGCAAAGGTCCAGGCCCTCGCTACGGGGCAGCCGAGCTGACGTAGCTGAGATGCAGCACACAGCCTGCTCGCTCCTCGAAGTTCTTAGCGGAAATGAGTTGACCTGCGACAACGGTCTGCTTGCGATAACGGTTGAGCTGCAGCATTGTTTTTATTGGACCTCGAACCCTATACTCGATGTTCGCTGAGTTCATTGAGTATCGCTCGCGAGGGGTCTGGAGTATATCGTCCCGCCCGCAGTTTCGCAGGCCGAAGGCCGAGAATGTTTGAGGACGGGATGATATACTCCAGACCCCCAGGAAGGTTACCTATGAACTACGCGAACATTAAGTATTTCGACATTGCTGATGGAGAAGGCGTCCGTACTTCTCTGTTTGTAAGCGGGTGCCGTCGTGGGTGCAAGAATTGCTTTAACTCTGTTGCGTGGGACTTTGCTGCGGGTGAGCCGTTCGATCGTGCCGTCGAGGACAAGATTATCAAGAGTCTCGATCATCCCTTTATCGATGGTCTGACGATTCTGGGCGGCGAGCCCATGGAGCCCGAGAATCAGGCGGGGCTCGTTGAGTTTGTCGAGCGTGTTCGCGCGGCCTATCCAGTGGGGTCGGGGAAGACCATTTGGTGCTTTACCGGTGACGTGCTCGAGGAGCTTATGCCGGGCGGCCGTCATCATACCGAGGTGACTGACCGCATCCTTGCCTGCCTCGACATGTTGGTGGACGGCCCGTTTGTTCAGGACCTGTACGATATCACGCTGCGCTTTAGGGGCTCGAGCAACCAGCGCGTGATCGATATGAACGCTACGCGCGCCCGTGCTGAGCGCGAGGGCGTTGCGCTTTGTGATGCGGTTG
This sequence comes from uncultured Collinsella sp., assembly GCA_900543275.1. Taxonomy (GTDB): domain Bacteria; phylum Actinomycetota; class Coriobacteriia; order Coriobacteriales; family Coriobacteriaceae; genus Collinsella. The sequence continues at coordinate 6,891 of UQQL01000024.1, forward strand.
AACTTTGGCGCGATGATCCGGTCTATTCGACCCATACTATGTAGCTTGTGGTCGATGCCGGAGGGCGTGGTACCATAGTGCGAACGTGAAATCGGAAAAGTGAGGCCCAGATGGTCGATCAGGAAAAAGTCGAGGCCGCCATTAAGCTGTTGCTTGAGGGCATAGGCGAGGACCCAACTCGTGAGGGCCTGCTGGAGACCCCGGCGCGCGTTGCCCGTATGTATGGTGAGATCGCCGGCGGTATGGACCAGAGTGCCGAGGAACACCTGTCCAAAACCTTTGCCGTCGCTTCGAACGATTTGGTTATCGAGCGCGACATCACGTTCTACTCGCTGTGCGAACATCATCTGCTGCCGTTTTATGGCAAGGCCGCCATTGGTTATATCCCTAACGGTCGGGTGGCTGGGCTTTCCAAGCTCGCCCGCACGGTTGAGGTTTATGCCCGCCGTCTGCAGCTGCAGGAGCAACTGTGCGCACAGGTTGCCGATGCCCTCATGGATTATCTCGCTCCCCAGGGAGCGATTGTGTTGATGGAGGCCGAGCATATGTGCATGACGATGCGTGGCGTGCAAAAGCCCGGCACCAAGACCGTGACGCTTGCTCGCCGCGGCGTCTTTGAGACCGATCCCGCGCTCGAGGAGCGTTTCTTTAGGATGCTGGGCCGCTAACCATGAGAGTCGTCAACGACTTTACATCGAAGACCGATGAGGGGACGTCGCGTCGCGGCTTTATGGCTTCGGGCCTGGCCCCCTTTGGTGCCATGCCTCGCATTGATTACATTTGTGCCAACGGGCTGTTCCGGCGGCACCTGGGCAACATCGTACAGTTGGAATCGGGGCGCATCTTCTGCCGCCACGGTATTGACCATCTGCTCGATGTCGCGCGCATTATGTGGATCAAGAATCTCGAGGAGCAGCTCGAATTTGACCGCGAGGTCATCTACGCCACAGCACTTCTTCACGATATCGGCAAAGATGAACAGTATGAATCGGGTATATCCCATGATGTTGCAAGCGAACGCGTCGCTGATGCGATTCTCGGCGGCATGCCCGATGACGTGGCGTTTGAGCCGGCCGATGCCGCAGCCATTAAGACGGCCATTCTGGGCCATCGAAAGCTGCGCGTGAACAGCCAACCGCTTGAGCGTCTGCTCTATGCAGCCGACAAAGCGTCGCGTGCCTGCTTTGCATGCCCCGCGCGCAACGCTTGCAACTGGAGCGATGATAAAAAGAACCTGTCGATTCGCGTGTAGTTAGTTTGCGCGGTCGGGGTTCTAGACGAAGGAGACGATCGCGTTGAGTAACAAGAAACTGCCCGAGAATGCAACCAAGACCGAAGGCGCCGAGCTCGCCCGCCGTGGAAGGGGCGAAATATCCACCGCAACGGCGGTGCCTCACGTGAGCTATGACGATTTGCGCCATGCCGATCGTATTGTCATTGACGGCCTGGAGGTTTTTGCCAACCATGGCGTGTATCCCGAGGAGAACGCGCTGGGTCAGAAGTTCATCGTTTCTCTGGTGCTCTATGCCGACCTGCGCGCGGCGGGGGAGCACGATAACCTGGACGCCTCGATTGACTACGGCTCGGTGTGCCACGATGTCGATGGCTATCTGCGCGAGCATACGTTTAAGCTCATCGAGGCGGCAGCCGAGGGGACAGCCCAGATGCTGCTGCGCCGTTATCCCTCGCTGCTTGGTGTGCGCATAAAGCTCGATAAGCCGTGGGCTCCTGTTGGCCTGCCCCTGGCAAGCTGCGGCGTCGAGATCGAGCGCGTGCGCTAGTCGACGCTAGAGCTTGTTGAGGGGTGGCTGCTTGAGCCGCTGAGACAGTGCTCTATTGTTGGGACAGTACGTGTCGAGCAGGGCGTGAAAGCGCTGATTGTGGCTCGGCTCGAGCAAGTGGACGAGCTCGTGGGCGACAACCATGTCGAGGCATTCGACGGGGTAGGCGGCGAGCTCGCGCGCGATGCGAATGGCGCCGGATTTGGGCGTGCAGGAGCCCCAACGCGTTTTCATGCTGCGCACGGAGACGCGGGCCACGGTGACGCCCATTGCGATTTCGTACGCGTGCACGATGTCGCGTAGCGCTGCGGTGACCTCGGACGCGTAGAGCTGGTCGATGCGGGCTTGGAGCTCGTCGGACGTTAGGCCGTCGAGGATTGCGCGCCGCTTGGCCTGTGGGCTTTCGTCCGATTCGTCGGTACCCATAAAACTTGCGAAGGTGGCCTGCTTGGGTCGCGGTGCGGGCGATGCAAAGTTGTGATCGAGTGCGTCCTGTACCGTGATGGGCTTGCCCCAAAGTGCAATGATGGACGAGGGGCTGAGCGGCTCTCGCGCTGTCGCCTGACGTTGCTCACGTTGGGCAAGTCGGCTGATAATCCAGGCGCTGTTGCGCTTCACAAACGCTTCGATGCGCTCGTGGCTGGCGCCGAGCGGTGCGCTGGCGTGGACCTCGCCGCTCGATGTGACGCGTAGGTTAAAGTTCTTGACGCGCTTTTTGGTAACGACGACGGGGATGAGCGTTCCATCCGGTCGGGGTACGGAAATCGTAAATTGCTGCGTCAAATGTGATCCTTCAGATTGGGGACGGGCCGGCATGTCGACCGCTCGGCATGCCGGCCCGCTCAAGGGATGCGAAATTAATTGCGCTCTTAATAGCGCTCGAAGAAGGCGAGCGCGTTGTCGCTGCAGAGCTTCTGCATCACGGTCTTGCCAAAGTGCTTGGAGAGCATGTTCTGGAATTCGGGCATCTTGCTGGCATCGGAGAGGAAGGCGGGTACCGTGGCGCCGTCCCAGTCGCCACCGAGTGCGATGACGTCCTCGCCACCCAGGTCGAGCCAGTGCTCGATATGGGCTGCCAGCTGGTCGAAGGTGACATCTGCGGCGGTCTCGTCGGTTGCTTCGTTAGATAGGAACTCGCTGCAGTAGTTGAGGCCGACGATGCCGCCCATGTCGCGAATGGTACGGAACTGGTCGTCGGTAAGGTTGCGCTTGACGCCGCAAACCGCACGGGAGTTGGAGTGGCTGGCGACGAAGGGGCGCGTGGCGCGGGCGGCAACTTCGTCAAAGCACTCGTCGTTAAGATGGGAGACGTCAAGCACCATGCCGGCGTGCTCCATCTGCGTAAGCGCCTCGATGCCGGCGGCGGTGAGGCCGGCGTGGGTATCGTGTCCGCTCGCGAGCGGTCCCTGCGCATTCCAGCTGAGTGATGACATGAGCACGCCCAAGCTCTTGAGCACCTCGATCAGCGCGGGGTCCTCGGCAAAGAACGTGGCGTTTTCGATGGTGTGGATGCAGGCGACCTTGCCCTCCTTGAGCGCGGGGCGAATGTCTGCGGCGCTGCGCACGTTGACCATGCGGTCGTAGTTGAGCATTGCCTGGCCGCTCATATGCGCCATGATTTGCGCCTGGAAGCGCGCGGCGTGGGCGGCGGGAATCTCGTCGGGGACAAACGTGGCGAAACATTGTGCCCACGGCGTATTGCCGATCTTTGCGAGCGAGATGGCGCAGGCGTTGCCCTCGATGAGGTCGAAATCTTGCGGATGCGTTTCGTCGCCGGGGAAATAACCGTCGGTGCCGGCGGTAAAGCGCAGGTCGAGATCGAGCGTGGCCCAGCCGATGCGGTCGGCGGTGTCACAGTGCAGGTCAAATACGGGATATGCCATAGTTCCTCCGGTTGCAGCGTTTCTTTGCAAACTGTCCTTGAATTGTATGACTAGGGTATAGTTAGCGCCATATGTTCATGGCGGCCCGCGTTGTGTGCCGCCCTTATCACGGAGGTTACCATGTCCAACCAGGGCAAGAAGGTCAAGACCCATTATCGCGGCACGCTCGATGACGGCACGCAGTTCGATAGCTCCTACGATCGCGGCGAGCCGTTGGAGTTCACCTGCGGCGCCGGTCAGATGATCAAGGGCTTCGATGCCGCTGTTGTCGACATGCAGGTGGGCGAGAAGAAGACCGTGCACATTCCTGCTGCCGATGCCTACGGCGAGCACAACCCCGAGATGGTCCTGACCTTCCCGGCCGAACAGGTTCCCAACATCGAGCAGATCGAGAAGGGCATGAAGCTCTTCCTGTCCACGCCGAGCGGTATGCCCGTCCCCGCCGTGGTCATCGACGTAACGCCCGAGGCCGTGACGCTCGACGCCAACCACGAGCTGGCCGGCAAGGACCTCAACTTTGATATCGAGCTCGTCGAGGTCGAGGACTAGTTGATGTCCGTGGACCTGGTATCTACGCAGCGTTTGGGAAATCTCAACGACCCGTCCTATGAGCTCCTGCTTCGTCGGGAGCTGGGCGGCATCTTTGAGATTGACGAGCTGCTGCTCGATTGGGACCAGGCTGATGCGCGCGCGTTTGTGGGCGTGACGGAGCTGGGACGCACGCTGAATGTCCGGCTGGATGCCGCAGATGTTGAGCGTCTTGCCGACGGCGACGTGCTCGCTGTCGACCGCACGGGCGCGGTGTCCGTGGCGGTTGTCGTGCGCCTGCGCAGCGCCGAGGTCTATTTGGTCGAAGTCGACCACATGGATCCGATTGCGCTTGCGCATGCGTGCTGGGAGATCGGCAACATGCATGCGCCGCTCTTCCGGGGCGACTCGGATGACCATATCGTGCGCATGTATACGCCGGTACAACCGGTTTTGGGCCGCATGCTGCGGGGTATCGAGGGCGTTCGGCTCTCGGTAGTCACGCGCGAGCTTGATGCCAGTCGGCGCTTTGCGTCGAGCGCGGCGGAGGTCGTCGTGAGCATGGCTCCCGACTTTGCCATCGTAAAAAAGACGCGCGGCTAAGCGCGCATATGCGCAAGACGGGCTTTGAGGGACGATCAATCAAGGTCCGTTTTGCTGTTGATAGGAGGCTTTGGGGAAAGCATATGGGTCTTGAGGGAATCAAGCTGATTGCATGCGATTTGGACGGCACGTTGCTGCATCCGGGGGAGCGCGAGCCGCGTTCCGAGGCCTTTGAGCTTATCAATGAGCTGCATCGTCGCGGTATCGTGTTTATGCCGGCGAGCGGCCGTCAATATGCGAGCTTGCGCTACCTGTTTGCCCCGGTGGCCGATGAGCTTGCCTATGTATGCGAAAACGGAGCCCTGGTGATGAGCGAGGGGCATGCCGTTGTCAAGCGTTCCATGGAGCATGGCCTTGCTATGGATATCGCGAATGCCGTGGTTGCGTATCCCCATGCCGACGTGACCCTTTCGTGCGAGGGGCACCTCTACACCATGAGCGGCAACGACGCGTTTGTTGAACACCTGCGTTATGAGGTCCACTGCGATGTGGCGGTGGTCGACCGTCCCGAGGAAATCGACGAGGACGTCATTAAGATTGCCTTCCAGACGCCCGAGGTGGAGCAGCCGGCGGCCTTGGAGTATTTCGAGCGCCTCTTTAGCGACCGAGTCGATGTGATGACGTCGGGAACCGAATGGACTGACTTTATCGGCTTTGACTCGGGCAAGGGGTCCGCGCTTGCCGATTATGGTCGTGCGCTGGGAATCTCCCCTGACGAGATGATGGCGTTTGGCGATAACGAAAACGACCGCGACATGCTCAACGTGGTGGGCCACCCTTATCTGATGGAGAGCTGCAATCCCAGCATGCGCGGTGTCAATGACCGCGTCCGCTACGTGCGCACGGTCGAAGAAGAGCTGCGTCGCCTGCTTGCCGAGTAGACATTTGGGACATGCCTAGAAATCTACTTTTTGCCGCTATCGGTGGAAAGGGAGATTTTAAGGCATGTCCCAAAAATCTACCTACAGTTGGGGCAGAGTCCCTCGAAGATGGTGTAGTGCGAGGTGACGTCCCAGCCGATTTGCTCGGATGCCTTGGTATCGAGCTGATCGTCGAAGGGGAGCGGCACGTCGATGACGCGGCTGCACGAGGTGCAGATGATATGCGCATGCGGCTCGATGGTGCGATCGAAGCGGCTGCCGCCCGGCGTCTTGATGGAGAGGATCTCCCCGGCATCGGCCAAGAGGTTGAGGTTGCGGTACACCGTGCCGCGGCTGATTCTGTCGTCCTGCTCGCGCACGGCGTTGTAGATTTCGTCGGCGGTGGGATGGTTATAGCTTTGGCGCACGGCGTCAAGAACCAGCTTTCGCTGCCTGGTATTCCTTCTTTGCACCGCCATGCGCCTCGCCTCTTTTCTATCAACGGTCGTAGGTAAATGATACCGTATTTAGCACACAATACTAATAACGAGGAATGAAACTGTCTTCATTGGCAAGTGGGGCTCGGGTCTGGGCGTCTACGAGGCGAAAACGCGTTCCCATGCGCTCGTAGGAGGCATGAAGCGCCTCGAGATGAGATAGAATGTTTGCCGGAGCCCCCTGTATCTCCATCTCGACTGAGCCGTCTTCCATGTTACGCACCCAGCCGGTGAGTGCGCGTGCCTGCGCAAGGTTGGTATTGGTAAAGCGAAAACCAACGCCCTGGACTTGCCCCGCCCAGCGCAGGAAGTAGCGCAGGGGAGTGTCTTGAGTGGCCTCGTCGCTTGCGAGCACAGTAAGCCTGCGGCGCAGCTCGAGCTCGACGTTTGATGGTTTTTGAGGCTCTCGACTGCTGCCGGTGACGCTGGAGAAGAATGTATCGAAGAGGCCCATCGCTAGGCCTGCTTGCCTGCGTCGGCCGGGAAGGAAATGCCGGCCTGCTGGCGTACGGCATCCATGATGCGCAATGAGACGAGCGTGACATCGCGGTAGTGGCCAAGTTCGTGACGTCCCGCCGGGGTTTCCCAAATCTCTTCCTTAACGTTATCGATGCCGCCGATGGCGGTGATAAAGTCTGTGAGTTCGTATTCCATAGTGTTGCTCGATTTGGGCAGGTCGAGCACGCGGCCGTTGTCGCCCTGTTCGCGCGGTGCCTCGGTCGCCGAGCCGCGTACGACATCGCCGCGATAGTCGATGCGGACGTTGCGGGGCGTGGACAGATGGTCGATCTGGATAGTGCCACGCTCGCCTTCGATCTGCGAGGGTAGCAGGTCATTCGTTATTTTGGAGTGCGCGAGCTCGACGGAGATACGGCCACCGCCGTAGCTGGCGAGGATGGAACCGCAGCCGTCGATGGGGCCGTGCGTGAGCTGTCGCGTGGCGGGGTCGAGCAGAGTAGCCATGCTCGTAAGGCCGGAGGGCATGCCGAAAATCTCGACCATGGGCTCGACGGTGTAGACGCCAATGTCCATGAGGGAACCCGATGCCATATTGCAGTCGAAGATATTGGTGGCGCGTCCCGCGAGAATCTCGTTGTAGCGCGAGGAATATTTGCCAAAGCGCAATGAGGCGCGGCGGATGGGGGCGATCTCGCCCAGGGCGTCCTCGATGGCGTGGAAGGCGGGGTCGTGGAGGGGACGCATGGCCTCGAGAGCCACGACACCTGCTGCCTCGGCAGCGCGGAAGACTTCCAGCGCCTGCGCTTCGGTGGCGCAGAAGGGCTTCTCGACGATGACGTGCTTGCCACCGGCGATGCAGACAAGGGCCTGCTCGTAGTGAAGTGCGTTAGGGCTGCCGATATAGACGGCGTCGACGTCGGCAGCTGCCGCGAGCTCATCGAGTGAAGTAAAGTTTCGCTCGCCACCGCGCTCGGCGGTAAAGGCGGCACCGCGATTGGCATCGCGTGAAAGCGTGCCCACAAACGCGGCTTGGTCGTTGGCGTTGACGACTTGGATAAAGTCGTCGGTGATCATGGATGTGCCGATGGTCGCGATGCGCAGCATACGTCCCCCTTGCGTTGTTTGGTCTACAGGATGAGTGTAACGCGTGGGGATATAAAGCTGCGCGAAAACGCTATTACAGGTCGCTCTCGTTAAAGCCGGCGTCGATATCGAGGTTGCTGCCGTCGGCCGCCGTGGTGGCGAGCTCATCGCAGCGCTCGTTGAGCTCGTGACCGGCGTGACCCTTAACCCAGATGAAATCAACCTTGTGCTTGCTTTTGGCGGTGAGTAGGCGCTCCCACAGGTCGCGGTTCTTGACGGGTTGCTTGTTGGCGGTTTTCCATCCGCGCTTTTTCCAGCCGTCGATCCAGTGCTTGTTAAAGGCGTTGACGACGTACTGCGAATCGGAATGGACTTCGACCTCGCAAGGGCGGTTGAGCGCCTCGAGCGCCACGATAACGGCCATGAGCTCCATGCGGTTGTTGGTGGTCTTGGCATAGCCGCGCGAAAGCTCGGAGGTGAAGGTCTTGCCGGCGGGGTTGGTGTATTTGAGCACGGCGCCGTAGCCGCCGCGTCCCGGATTTGATCGGGCCGAGCCGTCGGTATAGATGATGACCTTCACGGGCTTCCTTTCGTTGAGTGCATTTCGTGTGAGTGACCATTGTAGCGCCATGCCCGCCGGGGGCCAGCAATCTACGATTTCTACCCCGTCTTCCGACTGTTAGTTGGCATGGATGATGCGGTTGAGCTCGTCGAGGTATTGCTGCAAGAGGAGAGAGGGCTTGCGCTCGTCGTGCATGATGTAGCCAACGTGCATCGTTGGGGCGTCTGCTAGCGGGATCGATGCCATGCCCCATTGCATTTCATTGGAGAGGACACCGGTCGACAGGGTGTAACCGTTCGACGTGATAAGTAAGTTAGTAAGTGTTCCGCGGTCCGAGATTCGTATGTTGCGGTCGCAAGGGATATAGCTAAAAGGTTCCTCGGCGTAATAGAAGGAGTTTGAGGTTCCCTGCTCAAAGCTGTAGCGCGTATAGGGCGTGAGGTCGGCAAGGGACAGCTGCGGGCGGCGTGCGAGCGGGTGGCGCTCGCTAACGAAGACGTGGACCGTCGCGTCGAATAGGGGATGGAAGCTTGCGCGGGCATCGGCGAAGGCCTTCTGCAGAACGCGGGCGTTAAAGTCATCCAGATACAGAATGCCGATATCGCTGCGAAACGCACGGACGTCATCGATGATCTGCGATGTGGTGGTCTCGCGCATGATGAACTCGAACTTGCTGTCGCGGCAGCGCTCGACTACGTTGACAAAGGCCTCGACCGAAAAGGCGTAGTGCTGGGCGGAAATGGCGAGGCGGGCTTGCGGGGTGCCACCGTCCTCGTAGCGTGCCTCGAGCATGTCGGCCTGCTCTACGACCTGGCGCGCATAGCCCAAAAGCTCGGTGCCGTCGTTGGTGAGCGTGACGCCGCGGCTGGAGCGCGTAAAGATCTCCAGATGGAGCTCTTGTTCTAGGCTTTTGACGGCGTTTGAGATGTTGGACTGAGCGGTATAGAGGCGCTGAGCTGCGGCGTTGATTGAGCCGGACTCTGCCACGGCGATAAGAAAACGAAGCTGCTGGAGTGTCATCGGTGCCCGTCCTTTCGATAGCTATCTAAAAAACCGATAACAGGTTAGCGCTTTTAAGTGATTGACCGAGTGAAACAATGCTCGTACTATTCAAAACACACAAAGGCGGTAGGTAATTAAGCCGACCACGGAACCGGGATGTCAAAAGGAGGACCGCATATGAACTGCTTACCAAGACGAATGCCGGGCTCCTGTTTGCGCCCGTCGGCGTGATCAGGAGACAGCGACTTACTTTTCTCTTGTTTATTTACTTTCGTTCGATCAAGGAGATCATCATGAGCCAGTTCATCAACAACCCCGAGCACACCTTTGGTTTCGATACCCTGCAGCTTCATGTTGGCCAGGAGAGCGCCGACCCCGCATCCGACTCCCGCGCCGTGCCTATCTACCAGACCACGAGCTATGTGTTCCGCAACTCCCAGCACGCCGCCGATCGCTTTGGTCTTGCCGACGCCGGTAACATCTACGGCCGTCTGACCAACTCCACCCAGGGCGTCTTTGAGGACCGTATCGCCGCGCTCGAGGGTGGCGTGGCCGGTCTTGCCGTCGCCTCCGGTGCCGCCGCCATCACCTATACCCTGCAGGCTCTTGCCCAGGCTGGTGACCACGTGGTGGCTCAGAAGACCATCTACGGCGGTTCCTACAACCTGCTCGAGCATACGCTCTCCCAGTTTGGCGTCGAGACCACCTTCGTCGATGCCCATAACCTGGAAGAGGTCGAGGGGGCCATCAAGGACAACACCACGGTCATCTACCTCGAGACGCTCGGCAACCCCAACTCCGACATCCCCAACATCGACGCCATCTCCGAGATCGCCAAGAAGCACGGTCTGCCGGTTGTCGTCGACAACACTTTCGGCACCCCGTATCTGTTTCGTCCGCTGGAGCATGGCGCCAACATCGTTGTCCACTCCGCAACCAAGTTCATCGGCGGCCACGGCACCTCGCTGGGCGGTGTGATCGTCGACGGCGGTAACTTCGATTGGAAGGCGAGCGGAAAGTACGCCCAGATCGCCGAGCCCAACCCCTCCTACCATGGCGTCTCGTTTGCCGAGGCTGCCGGTCCCGCCGCCTTCGCAACCTATGTCCGCGCCATCCTGCTGCGTGACGAGGGTGCCTGCATCAGCCCGTTCAACGCCTGGGTCCTGCTCCAGGGCACCGAGACCCTGTCGCTGCGCGTTGACCGTCATGTCGAGAACACCAAGAAGGTCGTTGAGTTCCTTGCCGGCGACAGCCACGTTGCCAAGGTGAACCACCCGAGCCTGCCTGAGCACCCCGATCACGAGCTCTATCAGAAGTACTTCCCCAACGGCGGCGCTTCGATCTTCACCTTTGAGATTAAGGGTGGCCAGGAGGCTGCCTGGAAGTTCATCGATCATCTGCAGGTGTTCTCGCTGCTCGCCAACGTGGCCGACGTCAAGTCGCTCGTCGTGCACCCGGCTACCACCACGCACTCCCAGCTCTCTGCCGAGGAGCTCGCCGAGCAGAACATCACGCCCTCCACGATCCGTCTTTCCATCGGTACCGAGAACGCCGAGGACATCATTTGGGATCTGAAGCAGGCCTTCGCCGTGCTGGACGAGTAAGGCGACTTGTGCAAGGACCCCTTGCGACTCGATAGGTATAACTGCATAAATGCCTGCTCAAGGCGCCTGCGCAAGCAATGGTTGCGCAGGCGTCTTTTTTGCATAGGAAGGGCGCTATTACAGGGTTTTTGGCATGCTTTATGCATTTGAGTTGTGGAAAACTCCTGTTGAGAGGATGTGAGTTTTACGCAATTGACGTGCGCCTTTTGAGTAAAACCGCAGGTCGCGATTTGCTCGAGGTACTATGCAGCGCGATCGAATCACACGCAGCTCAAACGCAGCAAAAACGCACTACGGAGGTTTCCAGCTACATGAGGATCGATTCACGAAAACCGAAAGCCGCTGCCCTTTCCGCCGCTCTGACCGTGGCACTTTTGGCAGGCGCCGGCGCAACTGATGCCCACGCGGCAACACTGTCCGATACGGTTGGATCTACGCCGTCCGAGGCGACGCTGGTACAGCCCGTTGATTATCGCGGCGATGGTTATGGTTCCATGCAGGAGTGGAACGCCTCGATGGAGGCCAAGCGCGATTCCCTTGAGATGCGCGCTCAGATCATTATGAATATGTATGGCGACTATGCTACCGATGACGAGCGCGCTGTGCTGCAGGGTTGTATCGACGGTGCGGGTAGTCTGTTGACGATGGGGGAGGTCGACACGAAGTCGACCGAGCTCGATGAGCTGCGCACTGCGCTTGAGAATGCCAAGCGCGAAGCGCTCGAGGCCGCCGCAGCCGAGGCCGAGGCCGCCGAGGCCGCCCAGGCTTCGTATTACAACGCCTGCTCCGGCTTGTCTTACACGTCTGCTGCGTATTACGCGAACGGCTCGGGTCTGACGCGCTCGAGCGGCGTCAATAACTATAACGGCCGCCGCGAGACTTATTACAGCAGCAACGTGTTGTATCACCACCGCACGGGCGAATGGACGCAGGATTCCGAGGGCTTTTGGCGCGATTCCGATGGCTACTACGTCGTTGCCGCGGGCGATAAGGCCCAAGGCTCCACGTTTACCGGTTCCAAGGGCGAGTGCAAGGTCTATGACTCCGGCTGTGCTGCCGGAACCACCGACTACTATACCGGTTGGTAATCTGCCATCAGAGCAAAATAGGCACATGATGGGCGGGCGTCTTTGCTGAGCTTTTAGGCAACGTAAAGCCGCCCTTTCTTTATGTGCGTTTGAGTTAACAGAGCCCTTACCGTGGCGGTACGCTGGGCGTATGCATGCGGGGCACACTGGTTCATGAGAAATAAGGTCTTTCTCGTGGAGGAAGTGGTCTCATGAACGCTCGAGATATCGCTATCGCCGCCGTCGCATTGGTACTTGGCTGTCTTGGCCCTACAGCTGCGTTTGTCGCAGGCATGCAGGGCTCGTGCGGGGCTGCTCCTATTGTGGTCGGCGCGCTCATCGCAGCAGCGCTGCTGGGAAGTGCGGGCGTGACCCTTTGCCGCGATGACGAGGACGAGACGCCGCAGGTGCGGCGCTAGCCGTTGTGAAGCTGGTTTTGCCCATAGATGAAGAAGGAAGCCGCCGCAAGGGGAGTGCCCTTTGCGGCGGTTTTTGCTATTGAGACTGTTGGATGCGGTACGGCGGCGTTACCAGCTGGCCTCGATTTCGCGGATGCGCGAATAGAGCCATTCGTTTTGCGGCACCTGGATACCGTGCTTGGCCGCGAGGCGGCAGATGGTACCCGCAAATTCCTCGACCTCGGTTCTGCGTTGAGCGATGCGGTCTTGCGCCATCGAGGGCATGCCGGCGGGATCGAGCCCTTTTATGAGACGCACCATCTGCGTTAGGTCTGCCTCGGTGAGCTCGATGCCCTCGGCATTGGCGACTGCAAGCGTCTCGCGCATGGCGGAGACAAAACTGCGGAGCTGCTCGGAGCCCTGCTCCGTAGCGCTTCCGTAGGTGCCGCCGTAGGCCATACAGGTCTGGTTGATGCCGTCGTTGAGCATGAGTTTGGCCCACATGCGATGTGCGATGTCGCGCTCGACGGTATGGGCGATGCCGCAACGCGTGTAGAGCTCGTCGATGGCGATAACGGTTGCGGGGTCGGTGCCCGCTGCCGCACCAAAGCGGATCTCGCCGGCATTGGTATGGGTGAGCTCCCCGTTGAGGAATACGGCGTCCATGCCCTGGCAGATACCAAGGACGGTGTGCTCCCAGCCAAATCGCTCGGCAATCTTCTGCTCGCTCGTGATGCCGTTGCACAGCGAGGCGATGAGCGTATTGGGTCCCACGACGCGCTCCATAGTCTTGAGTGCTTGGTCGAGACCGGTGGTCTTGACCGTCAGGATGACCAGATCGGCGGGCGTTGCCTTGCTGGCGCGGACGGACTTGAGCGCACAGGGCTTGCCGTTGACGGTGAGCGCATCGTTTGCGTGACGCTCAAAACGGGCGTCATCCATAACGTATTCGACGGCGTCATTGCCGAGGGCCTTGGCAATCATGCTGCCGTAGAGTAGCCCGACACCGCCCTTGCCGATAAAGGCGACCTTGTTGATCTGCATGCGAATCATCTCCCCATATAAAAGGCACCCGCGTAAGGGGCGCCTGATGGATTGTATGCCGCCGGACCATGCTGCGTGCACCGGATGGCCGTATTTGTTTGTTGCTCCTTTCATCGGGCTTTTTGCTGATGTTAAAGCGGTGCCGTGACAGCTCGATTTCTGCTGCGTTACGATACGTTCTCGATTGCGATTCCACGATGTTTCGGCCGCGTGACCATTGTGTTTCGCCTTGCCGGGGCGCTGATGGCGAAAGGAGGGGCCGTGCAATATCGCGTTGACCCCAAAAGTGGTAACCGAATATCCGCTCTGGGTCTGGGCTGCATGAGATTTCCCGGTGCGCCGGGACACCCCGATGCGAAGACAGCCGATGCCATCATTTCCCGTGCGGTGGAGCAGGGGATTAATTATCTGGATACCGCGTATCTCTATCCCGGTAACGAGGTGTGCGTGGGCGCCTCACTTGAGCGCCTGGGTCTGCGCGACCGCGTGTTGCTCGCGACTAAGTTGCCGCACGCTTCGTGCAAGTGCGCGGAGGATTTCGACCGGTTCTTCGACGAGCAACTGCGCCGCCTGCGGACCGACCATATCGACTATTACCTTATGCACAACATCACTTCGCCCGCCCAGTGGGAGCGCGTGGTGGCGTTGGGCATCGAAGACTGGATTGCGCACCAAAAGGCTGCGGGGCGTATTCGCCAGATAGGTTTTTCGTATCACGGCAGTGCGGCGGACTTCCTGACGATGCTCGACGCGTATGACTGGGATTTTTGCCAGATCCAGTACAACTACGCTGGAGAGCGCTACCAAGCGGGAACGGCGGGACTTATAGCAGCCGCCGAGCGCGGGCTCGCGGTGTTTGTGATGGAACCGCTTTTGGGCGGACGCCTGGCGGGCAAGCTGCCTCCGCGGGCCCGCGCCGTGCTCGATGACGTACGCGATCCGTACCTGAAGACGCCGGCTGCTTGGGGCCTTTCGTGGGTGTGGAACCATCCTCAAGTCACGATGCTGCTTTCGGGCATGACCGATACCGCACAGGTGGACGAGAACGCGGCATTGGCAGATCGCGCACTGCCGAATTCGATGACGACAGAGCAGCTCGATACCATCGCACGTGTGCTGGGAGAGTTTGAGAAATCGAATCGCGTGCCCTGTACGGGGTGCGGCTACTGCATGCCATGCCCCAAGGGCATCAATATTCCCGGCTGCTTTGCCGCCTACAACGCAAGCTATGCGCATAGTTGGTTTACGGGGCTGTCTCAATACTTTACGGCGAGCGCGGTGCGGACGAACGAGCCCAAGCTGGTGAGCAATTGCGTCAAGTGCGGCAAATGCGCACGTCACTGCCCGCAGCACATCGATATCCCCGGGCGCTTGGACGACGTACGCCGCCGTTTTCAGCCTGGCCCCGTGACGGCGGTGCTCAAGGCCTTCGGCAAAACGCGCTCCTCATGACCCTTTTATAACTTGCGGTGGAATAGTTCCTGTTTGCGGCAGAATGGGGCTTAAACAGGAACTATTTCACCGCAACTGAAGGGGGCTGTCGTGGGCCATCGGGATTCATGTGATGATTTGCGCGAGGTTCGTTGGGGCGTTTTGGGCGCTGGGCACATTTCGCATCGATTTGCATCGTCGCTCAAGGAGGTGGACGGGGCACGGCTGGTGGCTGCCGCCGGTCGCACCCCTTCGCATGTTGAGGGGTTTTGCAGGGCGTTTTCGATTGATGCCGCGCACAGTTATGCCACGGCTGACGGTAGCGGCGATGCGGCTTATGACGCGCTGATTGCCGACCCCGATGTCGACGCAATCTACTTGGCTCTTCCGCATGGCATGCATACGCGTTGGGCCTGTCGCGCGCTGCGCGCCGGAAAGGCCGTGCTGTGCGAAAAGCCGGCCGTTTTGAGTGAGGAAGAGGCTCTCTCGATTTCCTCCGCCTCTCGCGAGCACGGCGTGCTGTTTATGGAGGCGATGAAGAATCGGTTTTGCCCGATGCGCACTCGCGTGAAGGGTTTGCTTGCGTCGGGCGAGCTCGGCTGTATCGTCTCGATCGAAAGCGTGCAAAAACTCGATTATGGTGAGCCCCCTTCGAGTTATCTGCTCGATCCGTTGCAGGGCGGCTGTCTATATGACATGGGCTGCTATGCGGTCGGGTGGTTTGAGGATCTGCTTGCGGGTGCGTGCGATGTTTCGTCTCGTGAAGTTCGCTGGCGTGACGTATTAGGCGGCCGCGTGGATTGGGCCGATGAGATCCATATGAGTGTCGGCGGTATACCCATTCATATGGTGTGCGACGGCAAAGCAGCATATGAAAGCCGCTTAACGATTGCCTGCGAACGGGGTTCGGTGGAAATCGAGCGCCTCCATCGCCCCGAGCTCGCCCATGTGAAGTACTCCGACGGACGAATGCTCGAAATTAATGCCCCGTTTGAGGTCGATGATTTCTACGGCGAAATTCAGCATGCGACGCAGCTCGTCCAGACGGGAGAGCTTGAAAGCCCCGTTATGCCTCTTGCCGCCACGCAGCGCTGCGCGCAGATTATCGATGCGATTCGCTTGACGCTCTAGGCTGCGGTGCTGGTGCTCAAGGGGGGGGGTCGGCGGACCTTGCCCCTGATGCCCCTTTTTATATCTTGCGGTGGAATACGGTCTGTTTGCGCCAAAATAAGGCACCAATAGACCGTATTTCACCGCAACTGATGAGGGGGAGCTGGAGATGCTGACGATTGGGTGCCATCTTTCGACGACGAAGGGCTATCGAGCAATGGGGGAGACGGCGTTGTCCATTGGTGCCAATACCTTTGCGTTCTTTACGCGCAACCCGCGCGGTGGCAAGGCAAAAGACCTTGACATGGATGACGTGGCGGCTCTGCGCGAGCTTATGGCGCAAAACGACTTTGGACCGCTGGTGGCGCATGCCCCGTATACCTATAACCCCTGCTCCGCTAAGGAGCGAGCGCGCGAGTTTGCCTTGGAGGCTATGGCGGAAGATTTGCAGCGTCTGGAAGCACTGCCCGGCAACTACTACAACTTCCATCCCGGTGCGCATGTGGGACAGGGGGCAGACGCCGGCATTCAGATGATTATCGACACGCTGTGCCAGGTGATGTTTGAGGGACGGCAGACGACGGTATTGCTTGAGACCATGGCGGGCAAGGGCACCGAGGTGGGCCGTAGCTTTGAAGAGCTGGCGCGCATTATCGAGGGCGTTGCCGCCAAGTGCCCGGAGCTGTCCGATAAGCTGGGCGTTTGTTTGGACACCTGCCATGTGAGCGATGCTGGCTACGACATCATCCATGACCTGGACGGCGTACTCGACGAGTTCGACCGCGTGGTGGGTATCGAGCGCTTGCGCGCCGTGCATATCAATGACTCCAAGAACCCCTGCGGCGCCCATAAGGATCGCCACGAGTGCATCGGCAAGGGCT
The DNA here is from genome assembly GCA_900543275.1 of uncultured Collinsella sp. Classification (GTDB taxonomy): domain Bacteria; phylum Actinomycetota; class Coriobacteriia; order Coriobacteriales; family Coriobacteriaceae; genus Collinsella. The sequence goes on from UQQL01000024.1 coordinate 23,684, forward strand.
ACCTGGGTAGTGAAGAGTTTGGCGGCGGTATGCAGGTTATGCAGAATATTGTATCGAATAGCCGCTTGCGTGCACTTCCATTTATTTTGGAGACGCCGAACAAACTTGCAGGTTATGAGGCTGAAATCAAACTGTTAAGGTCATTGCAGCAGTAATGACTGTTGCTAAGTGGAGTATTCCATTCACGTTATGGGTTTGTTTCAATCAGTTTTCTCATTGCAGATTCGTAATTCCGGGTGCATAATAGCCAACAGTTTTTGCAGACCTCTGAATCAAACGGGGTCACTGGAAGGAGACTGATTATGAAGCTCAAGAAGCTTGGCGCGTTTGCAGCCACGGGCGCCATGGCGCTCGCTCTTGCACTGACGGGCTGTGGTTCGTCCAACGCCACCTCTGGTTCCGATGCCGGTTCCAGCAGCTCTGACAACGCGAAGGTCGAGAAGGTCGACGGCTCCAAGGAGTATGCACTCGTCAAGGACGGTACGCTCACCGTCGGCACCTCTGCCGAGTACGCTCCGTTTGAGTACAAGGATGACAACGGCGATTATCAGGGCTTTGACCTTGAGCTCATCAAGGCTATCGGCGACAAGCTGGGCCTGGATGTCGAGTATGTCAACAATGACTTTGACACGCTGGTTCCGGGCGTCGCTTCGGGCGCCAAGTATGACGTTTCCATCGCGGCTATCACCGACACGCCCGAGCGTGAGAAGGAAGTCACTTTCTCTGATTCCTACTACATGGACGATCAGGCTATCGTGACCAAGGTCGATAACACCGACATCACGGCCGACAACTACAGCGAGAAGCTCAACAACGCCGACGCTACCATCATCGTCCAGTCTGGCTCGACCGCCGAGGCCTTTGCCCAGGAGAACTTCCCCAAGGCCAAGATTGTTCCCTACAAGGACGCCACCGAGTGCTTTAGCGCCCTGCAGTCCGATAAGGGTGACGCCGTGGTGACCAACCGCTCCGTCGCCAGCCAGCTGACCGCCGAGCAGTTCAACACCTGCCAGACCATCAAGCAGATCAGCACCGGCGAGGAGTACGCCATCGCCATCAACCAGGGCAACACTAAGCTCAAGGACGACGTCAACCAGGCCATCAAGGACCTGACCGATGACGGTACCGTTGACGCCCTTATGGCTAAGTACAACATCAAGTAAAATAGCTACTTGATTGCACGCGGGCCCTTTCCGTTTTGGCGGAGAGGGCCTTTGCGTTTCTTGAATGGGCGTCATCCTGCCCCGTTATGTCGGCAACTTAAACGTTAGGAGCCACCTTGTCTCGATTGAACCAAGGAGCCATGGGCAAGAGCCATCCACTGCCCTCGATGCTCCAAAAGCTGGCCTGTGCCCTGGCTGTGGCGCTCGCCCTGGTATGCGCGGGGGCCTGCGCTGTCTCTTATACACATCTGACG
>UQQL01000025.1 GCA_900543275.1 uncultured Collinsella sp.
CTCGCACGGAGAGCACATTAAGTGCTCTCCGGCTCGTGCGGAACTCGCGATCGACTTCGCATGCCGCCGGGCAGCCGGGGCCGACGCGAGGTTCAAGATTGTCAAAAAAGCGGTCGGCGCGCAGTGCGCCGACCGCCGATATATGGGGTCTGATATTTTCTACCAGCTAGGGCCTCTTACTCGTCTAGGAGATCCTCTGGCATGTCGTTGCCGTCGCCTAGGTCGACTGGGGCCTCTTCGGTGTCGGCTGCGGCCTCGGCGCCTTCGCCTTCGGGTTTTTCCTTGGCTGCCGTCATGCGGGCTACGGCGCAGATGCGGTCGTTGTCGTCAACGGTCATCATCTTGACGCCCTGGGTAGCGCGGCCAGTCTGGCTAATCTCATCGGTCTTGACGCGAATGACCGTCGCGCCCTCCGTCACGATGAACAACTCGTGCTGCGGGCCCACCGTCTTCATGGCCGCGAGGTTGCCCTTACGCTCGGTCATTTGGATGGTGTAGACGCCCTGGCCGCCGCGATTCTGCTCCGGGTAGTCCGCGACCGGCGTGCGCTTGCCGTAGCCGCGCTCGGTGATGACGAATAGATCGCCGTTGCCGTTAGTGACTTCCATGCCCAGAACGCTCACGCCGTCCTTCATACCGATACCGCGAACGCCGCTAGTATCGCGGCCGGTGGCGCGCACCTGCTCCTCGGAGAACATGATCGCCTTGCCCGCGGTGGTGGCCAGGATAATCTTGTCGCCCTCGCGCACGCGGCGCACGTTCAGCAGCGCGTCGTCGTCACGCAGGTTGATAGCGATCAGGCCGTCGCGGCGGCTGCGGTCATATGCGCTCATTACGGTCTTCTTGACCATGCCGCTCTTGGTGGCAAACATCAGGTACTCGTCGGCAGGGAACTCGCGGCAGCTGATGACGCTCGCGATCTTCTCGCCCTCCTCGAAGGGCAGCAGGTTGACGATTGCGGTACCGCGCGCCTGGCGCGTACCCACCGGCAGCTCGTGCACCTTCAGGCGATAGACCTTACCCTTGCTCGAGAAGAACAGCACGTACTCGTGCGTGGACGCGATGAACATCTCGTCGATGACGTCGTCCTCTTTGAGGTTGACGCCCGACACGCCCTTGCCGCCGCGCTTCTGGGCGCGGTAGGCGGCCACCGGGATGCGCTTGACATAGCCGGTGTGGGTGATGGTCACGACCATGTCCTCATCGGCAATGAGGTCCTCGACGTCCAGGTCCTTCTCGACATGGCTGATCTCGGTGCGGCGCTTATCGCCGAACTTCTTGGAGATCTCGCGCATCTCTTCCTTAATGACGCCCAGGATCTTCTCCTCGTGCGCCAGCAGGTCCTCGTAGTAGGCGATGGCGCGGCGCAGGCCGTCCAGCTCTTCCTGGATCTTGTCGCGCTCCAGGCCGGTCAGGCGGCGCAGCTTCATCTCGAGGATGGCCGTGGTCTGCTCGGGCGTAAAGCCAAAGCGCTCGATCAGGCGGCTGCTGGCCTCGGAGTCGGTCTGCGAGGAGCGGATGATGCTGATGACCTCGTCGATATGGTCAAGGGCCATCAGGTAGCCCTCAAGGATATGCGCGCGGGCCTGGGCCTTCTTAAGGTCGAAGCGGGTGCGGCGGGTGACGACGTCGACCTGGTGGTCGATGTAGTGCTGCAGCATCTCGCGCAGACTCAGGCATTTGGGAACGCCGTTGACAAGCGCCAGGTTGTTGGCGCCAAAGGTCGTCTGCAGCGAGGTGTACTTGTACAGGTTGTTGAGCACGACCTGCGGGATGACGCCCTTCTTGAGTTCGATGACCAGACGGATACCCTTCTGGTTGGACTCATCGCGCATATCCGAGATACCCTCGATGCGCTTGTCGTTGACGAGCTGGGCGATCTTCTCCTGCAGGGTGCCCTTGTTGACCATGTAGGGAATCTCGGTAAAGACCAGGCGGCTGCGGCCGGTCTTGGTGGACTCCACGTGAGCCTTGGCGCGCACGGTAATGGAGCCACGGCCGGTCTCGTAGCTCTGCTTAATACCGGCACTGCCCATGATGATAGCGCCGGTGGGGAAGTCCGGACCGGGCATGATCTGCATGAGCTCGTCGACAGTGGCGTCGGGATTATCGATCAGGTAGCAGGTTGCCTCGATCGCCTCGGTGAGGTTATGCGGGGCGATATTGGTGGCCATGCCGACGGCGATGCCCTGGCTGCCGTTGACCAGCAGGTTGGGGAAGCGCGCAGGCAGCGCCTGAGGCTCGGCGAGCGATTCGTCGTAGTTGGGCTGCCAGTCGACGGTATCCTTCTGCAAGTCACGCAGGAGCTCCATGGCGGGCTTTGCCAGGCGGCTCTCGGTGTAACGCATGGCGGCGGCGCCGTCGCCGTCGATGTTGCCGAAGTTACCGTGACCGTCGATGAGCGGCGTGCGCATGGAGAACCACTGTGCCAGGCGGACCATGGCCTCATAGACCGCGGAGTCACCGTGCGGATGGTACTTACCGATAACTTCGCCGACCGTCCAGGCCGACTTCTTGTGCGGACGGTTGGGGTAGATGCCGCTCTCGTTCATGGCGTACAGGATGCGACGGTGCACCGGCTTTAAGCCATCGCGCACGTCCGGCAGGGCGCGGGCGGTGATGACCGACATCGAGTACTCGATGAACGACTGCTTCATCTCGCGGCCGAACTCCGAAATCTGGAGCTGACCACCGTTGATATCCTCGCCGGCCGAGGCACCGCGGTCGACTTCGCCAAAGCTCTCCTCGAGCTCGGCGTCGTCGTCCTCTTCCTCATCATCATCGGCATCGGGGTTATAGGCATCCGGATCGCCGTCCTCGCCCTGCTCAGCGCGGGCAAGCAGGCGCTTCAGATCGTCGGGCATACCAGCGTCGCCGGCCTCGTCCATACCCTCGTTATTGTTGATATCGTCTGCCACGTTACCTCCTCTTAAGCATCAAGGAAACGCGCGTCATGCGCATGTTTTTCGATGTACTCGCGGCGATAGCCGACCTCGGAACCCATCAGCTCACGCACGGCGCGGTCCGCCACCACGGCGTCCTCGATCGACACGCGCTGCAGGATGCGGGTCTTGGGGTCCATCGTCGTCGAGGCAAGCTGCTTGGGGTCCATCTCGCCCAGACCCTTGTAGCGCTGGACGGTATAGCCCTTGCGCTTCTTGGTGATCTTGCCGTCCTTGGCCTTGCCGTCCTCGTCGTCCTCGTCGGGGTTCAGGCCCAGGCTCTGAATGGTGTCGCGCAGGATCTCGTCTTCGGGCTGGCGGCCGTTGGGATACACGTAGTGGATCTTGTTGCGCACCTTAATGCCAAAGATAGGCGGGCAGGCAACATAGACGTAGCCGGCATCGATCAGCGGACGCATGTACTTGTAGAAGAACGTCAGCAGCAGGATGCGGATATGCGCACCATCGACGTCTGCATCGGTCATGATGATGATCTTGTGGTAGCGCGCCTTGGTGATATCGAAGTCGCCGCCGTCGCCGGCACTCGTCGTGACACCGCAGCCGATCGCGGTAATCAGCGACTGGATGGTGTCGCTCGAGAACGCGCGATGGTCACCAACGCGTTCGACGTTCAGAATCTTGCCGCGCAGGGGCAGAATCGCCTGGATGTCTCGGCGACGGCCGTCCTTGGCCGAACCGCCTGCCGAGTCGCCCTCTACGATGAAGAGCTCGGTCAGCTCGGCATCGCGCACTGAGCAGTCAGCGAGCTTACCGGGCAGGGACGCCGTCTCGAGCAGGCTCTTGCGGCGGGTCGCCTCGCGCGCCTTGCGGGCGGCGTTGCGCGCCTTGCAGGCCTGTTGCGCCTTCTTGACAATCTCGCGGGCGGGCTTGGGATGCTCCTCCAAGTAATCGGCGAGGCCGTCGGTCACGATCTTGAGCGTGAGCGCGCGCATATAGGAGCTACCGAGCTTGGCCTTGGTCTGCCCCTCAAACTGCGGATCGGGCAGCTTGACCGAGATAACGGCCGAAAGGCCCTCGCGCACATCGTCGCCGGTCAGGTTGGCGTCTTTTTCCTTGAGCAGGTTCTGTTTGCGCGCGTAGTCGTTGATCACGCGGGTGAGCGCGGTGCGGAAGCCCTCAAGGTGCATGCCGCCCTCGGGAGTGTAGATGTCGTTGGCAAACGACATGACGTTCTCGCCGTAGCCGCTATTCCACTGCAGGGAAACCTCGACCTCGCCCATCTTGGCCACGGGAGCGTCCGGGTCCGATTTGCCCTCGATGTAGATGGGCTCCTTAAAGGCCTCGGGGACGTCCTTGCCCTCGTTGAGGAACTTGACGAAGTCGATGATGCCGCCCTCGTAGCAAAACTCCTCCACGTGGGGAGTCGCCTCGCGCTCGTCGGTCAGCACGATCTTGAGGTTCTTATTGAGGAACGCTGTCTCCTGCAGACGGTTGTGCAGCGTATCGAAATCGTAGATGCAGGTCTCGAAGATCTCGTCGTCGGGCCAGAAGGTGACGGTGGTGCCCGTCGAATCCGAGGTGCCCACGACCTCCATCTTCTTGACGGTCTTGCCGCGCGAGAACTCCATCTCGTAGGTGTTGCCATCGCGACGAACCTGAACGACCACGCGCTTGGACAGTGCGTTGACGACGGAGATGCCTACGCCGTGCAGGCCGCCCGAGACCTTATAGGCCGAGTTATCGAACTTACCGCCGGCGTGCAAGATCGTCATGACGACCTCGAGCGTCGGGATCTTTTTAACAGGGTGCTCGTCGACGGGGATGCCGCGCCCGTTGTCGACGACCGTGATGGAGTTGTCGGCGTGGACCGTCACCTGGATCTCGGTGCAGAAACCGGCCATGGCCTCGTCGACGGAGTTGTCAACGATCTCCCACACCAGGTGATGCAGACCGCTGGCGCTCGTCGAGCCGATATACATGCCCGGGCGCTTACGAACGGCCTCGAGACCTTCGAGAATCTTAATCTCGCCGCCATCGTAATCGTTTTCGTTTGCCACACGTCCTCCTTCAGTCAAGAAAATGTGTACAGCCTTACTAGTTTATCGTAAAAAAATACCCTCGGGACCGAGGGTATTTGGCTCTACAAGGCCACCAGATGCGATTTAAGGCTCTTTTTTGCTTTGCACGCCCTTGGCCCACTCGGCACTGGCTCTCATGGCATTCTCGAGGGCCTCGCGCAGTTTTTGGTCTTCGATGGGCGCCACCTGGCGCTCGATCTCGGTGCACTCGGCCTCACTTAGGTCGGCGTGCGGGGCCGGCGGGCGCTCGGTCGTCGCCGGGCGCAGGCGCTCCTTGGCGGCGGGCGGCGTGTGACCGGGCGCGGTGGTTTTGAACACCAGGCCGTCCACATGCGCACCGGCGCGCTCCATGCGCGCACGGATGATCTCGCGCAACAGCGTCATTTCCTGCGTCCACGAGGGCGAGTCGAGATACACCAGCAGCTCATTGGACTCGGGCAGGTAGCGCAGCCCCGTCACATGCCGTCCCTCGCGCGTGCCCGAGCACACCGCGTTCCATGCGCGATAGACCGCACGCGACTCCTCGGCGGCCTCCATCTGCGCACGGCGCTTAGGCGTTGCAGCCGCCAGGATGCGCTGGCGCTCTGCGTTCAAAAATCCACTGAAGGCGACTGTCTCGCTCTCGCGCTCGTAATTAGCACGTCTCACCCATGCTCACCACCTTGGCTCGATCAAGCAGGTCATCGGTAAAGTACCCCAGGTTGGTCGTAGTTATGACCGTCTGGATATCATCGCCGATCAGCCGCAGGAAAGCGCCGCGACGCTCGCCGTCGAGCTCGCTCATCACGTCGTCCAAAAGCAGCAGCGGGGCGGTGCCCAGGACATCGCGAGCCACGGCCACCTCGGCCACCTTCCAGGACAGTACCAGCGTGCGCTGCTGTCCTTGGCTGGCAAATGAACGGGCGGAGCGACCCGCCACGGTGAACTCGATCTCGTCGCGATGCGGTCCCACCAACGTCACGCCGCGGCGAATTTCCTCGTCGGCATGCTCGTCAAGGGCAGCCAGCATGCGCTCGTACGCCCAACCCTTCAGCTCTTCGCGATCCTCGACCTGGGGTAAATCCCCCAGCGTGGACGCATAGGTCACGTTGGCAGCCTCGCCGGACGCCACTTGCCCGTAGGCAGTGTGCACATGGCCCGCCAGCCGGTCGAGTAGGGCCAACCGGTGCACGAGCAGGGCCGAGCCCGCGCGAGCAATCGAATCGTTCCACGCGCCGAGCATCTCGCGACAGCACCAGGTCTCCTTGAGCAGGGCGTTACGCTGGGTCACGCAGCGCCCATAGGTGCTCGCAAGATCGGCATAACGCACGCTCAGCTGCATGCCAAAGTCATCGAGGGCGGCGCGGCGCACACTGGCGCCTCGCTTAACCATGTCCAGATGGTCGGGGCAAAACAGCACGCTCGGCAGAATCCCGCGCACACCGGCGGCAGAGCATCTCTTGCCGTTGCGACTAAACGAGCGCTTACCGTCCTCCGCGCTCAATCCCATATCAAGCACGCGGCCGTCGCCCTCGAGCCTCAACTCGATCTTGCACGAGCCCACGCCGTCATGGACGAGCTCGGCTGCGGTCGGATGCCTAAACGAGGCGCCGCTCGTCAGCAGCTGCAGCGCCTCTATGAGATTGGTCTTTCCCGCCGCGTTGGGTCCCGCAAGTATCGTCACGCCCTCGTCCAGGGCAAGGCGATAGCTATCGAAGCTGCGGTAGTGCGCGACGGAAAGATCGCGGGCGAACATGGTCATGGCGCAGCGCTAGATGCGGACCGGCATGACCAGGTACAGGTAGTTGATCTTGTCGTAGGACTTGAAGATGCCCGCCTGCGAGTAGCTCTTGAGCTCCAGCGTGATCTCCTTCTCCTTGGACAGGGCATTGAGGCAGCCGAAGATGTAGTGGTAGTTGAAGGCGATGGTACCCGACTCGCCCTCAGCCTCGACATCGATCGTCTCCTGCGCAAGGTCCTGGTCATTGGAAATGGAGGACAGGCCCATCTGCCCGTTCTCGACATCGATCTCGAACTTGACGGCGGGGTTGGCGCTCGCGATAACGGCCACGCGCTTGAGGGCGGCGTTAAAGGCGGCGACATCGATCTTGACGCTCGTCACGCACGAATCGGGGATGAGCTGCTTGTAGTTGGGGTACACGCCCTCGATGCGACGCGACACGTAGGTGGTGTTGCCGGCCTCGAAGACGACCTGGGTGTCGGTAGCCCCGATCATGATGGTCGCCTGGCTGGCCATGATGTTCAGCGCGTCGTTAAAGGCGTCAGCCGGAACGTTGAGCTCAAAGGAGCCCTCGAGGGTCGAGGTCTCGACCTGCGTATCGCACACGGCCAAGCGGAAGGAATCGGTCGCCACCAGGCGTACGGTGTTGTTCTCGACCTTCATGTGCACGCCGCCCAGGATGGGGCGAGCCTTGTCGGTCGAGGTGACGCGCCACACGCGGCCGACCATTTCGGACAAGACATCGGTCGGCAGCTCCACGGCACTCTCGATGGCATAGGCCGGAAACTCGGGGAAGTCATTGGCATCGAGCGTGTTCAGCCTAAAAGAGCTCTTCTCGCAACCAATCAGCACCTGGCGCTCGGACAGCTCAAAGGTGACCGGGGCATCGGGGAGGGTCTTGGTGATATTGGAGAGCATCTTACAGGGGATAACCATCTCGCCCTCTTCTTCGACATGCGCCGCGATGCGATGACGGATCGAGATAGTGTAGTTAGAGGTCTGGAATTCCAAGATGCCGTCTTGGGCCTTAACGAGCACGCCCGACAGGATGGGAAGGGTGGATGCCGAAGCGACACCCTTCATAACGACGCCGATGGCTTGTGTAAGCGAGCTCTGGCTGACGGTGAACTTCATCTTTTAATACCTTTCTATAGATATAAATATCTTAATAATAGTAATAGCACTGACGAAACTGTTGATTACTCCCAAAGACGCAGGTCAGACCCAGAAAGAGAATCGACAGCAACCTGTGTGCAACAGGGGTGGTTTTCCACGTTCAAAACCTGCGCAAAACTTTTCATCACCGCGGGTTGGGTTTTAGACACCTTATGCCCGTGGTTTCGACAAGTTTTCAACAGGTGTCTCTATTTCCCTACGAGCGCAGTGTAATTTTATCGCGCAGCGACTTGAGGTCTTCGGTGACGGTGCGGTCTTCCTGGATCATCTTCTGGACCTTTTTGTAGCTCGTGCTGACGGTCGAGTGGTTGCGGTTGCCAAATTCGGCGCCCACCGCCGTGGTCGTCATCTCGCACATCTCGATGGCCAGATAGATGGCAATATGGCGTGCTTTGGCGATATTGGCGTTGCGACGCGGGCCGATGAGCTCCTCGTGCGTCACGCCGTACTGCTCTTCGATGACAGACTGAACCGTCTGGACGTTGATCTTTTTGGCCGATGTGTCAAAGTACTGGCTGGCGATGGCGTCGATATCGTCAAAGGTGAGCTCCCCGCCCTCGCGCTCGCGGTCGCCCGCCTCGCCGGCGCAGCGCTCGCAAAAGCTCTCGAGTTCGCGGATGTTGGTGCCCGAGACCTCGGCCATGTGTTTAAAGTGCTCGTCGGTTAGGTGCCCGCCGTCGCCCCCGTAGGCCGCCAGCAGCGAGTCGTCGCCTGCCTCGGGAGCGGCGACGATGGTGTTCTCGTAATAGCGCTGCAAGATCTTGTATTTCATCTCGTAGCTGGGCTCTGCGACCAGGCAGAGCATGCCGGCGTTGAAGCGGCTGGTCAGACGCTCGTCCATGCTCAGGTCCTTGGGGGCGCGGTCTGCCGCGATGACGACCTTCTTGTTGTTGCGGATGAACTCGTCCATGAGCTGGAAAAAGTAGTCCACGCTCGCGCGCTTGCCGATGATGTTTTGGATGTCGTCGATGATGAGCACGTCCACGCCGTGGTATGCCTGCATGATGGGGGCGTTGCTCTTCTTTTGGCGGTCGAACTCGGTCATCAGGTCGTCCAGATATGCCTGGGAGTTGGCATACTTGACCTTGATCTCGGGCGACTTCTCGGCGAGTTCGTTTTTGATGGCAAGCAGCAGGTGCGTCTTGCCCAGGCCCGATTTGCCGTAGATGAACAGTGATGTACACGCGCCGCGCTCGTCCGCGAGGGCGGCAAACTTGAGTGCCGAGCGATAGGCGTGGCTGTTCTCGGGGCCGTAGACAAAGTTCTCAAAGGTAAATTTTGAGTTCGCGGCGAGCGGGGCTCCATCCGTATTCTGTTCGGCCGGTACGGTCGGTGCCGGCATGGGTGAAGCGGGGGTCGCAGCTTGCGTGGACTTAGTCGGCGCTCCGCCCTTCATCTGGTTCATCATGCGACGAAAATCATCGGCCGAGAGCGTGTTCTTGATTGCAATGCCCGAATCCGCGCCCGCCGCTGCGTCGTGAGCGATAGGCATGTGCGTGACGGGTGCGTTCGTTGACGTCGCCGCCGCGGTCGGCAACGGTGCCATGGTTTCACGGGAAACATCGCTGTGCTGGTGCTCGATTGTCGGCACGTCGCCTGCGGAGGCCGCCACCGCCGGGGAAGCAGCGGGAGCCGTGGCGGGCGCCGTCGCGGCAGCGGATTCCGTCGCGGCGCCTTGCGGTGCCACGATGTTGAGCGCGATCGGTGCAAAGGCGATTTCTTCCAGATAGGCCTCAATGGTCGGCTGATGCTTTTTGAGCTGCGCGATGGCAAAGCGCGAGGGGGCCTCGATCGTGAGCGTATCTTCGGTCAGGCTTATGGCGCGCGATTGTCCCAGCATGTTGATGAGGCGTGCATCTTGGCCGTCGCGCTGGCAAAAGGCGATGGCATCCCCCAGGATGATGCTTGCTTCCTCGTCCACTATCTCTCCCGTTCTTTAGCTCTGAGCTCGCACGCGAGCGGCGCCGAGTTCGGTCAGATGGTATTTCTGGCCATGCTTGATGACCAAGCCGGCCTGCGCCAAGTCATTGAGCGTGCGTGACCAAGTGGGGGCCGAGTTTCCAAACGCCCTCGCCAGATCGGTAGCACCGCACGCTTGATTTTGCGCCAGATAGCCCAGCGCGGCGTTGCCGCGATCGCTTACGAACACGTCCGGTTGTGGCTGCGCATACTGATTTGCTGCATTAGGATACATCATTTGAGCTGCTGGTTGTTGAGAACTCTGCATCGGCGGCATTTGCTGTTGAAAACTTTGAGGCCACTGTTGGTAAGGCTGCGGAGTCATCTGCTGGGCCCAAGGGTTGTACTGCTGCTGCGGCATCTGCTGGTACGGCATCTGCTGGTACGGCTGCTGATATCCCTGCTGGTACTGCTGTGGGAACTGCTGGCCATACCCCAGTGGCGGCATCTGCTGATATGGATATCCCTGTTGGTACGGCTGATATCCCATTTGCTGGCCACCCGGTGCCCCCGTCGCCTGCTGCATTGCTGCTGCATCCTGATCCGCCAGCGGCATGGCCTCTGGCACGTTTGACGGCATCGACATCGACGCCGCCTGGGACTCTTGTGTAGGAAGCATTCCGGGCTGCTGCATCTGTCCCACGCGGGGCTGCATCTGTTGCGTTGCCATGGGCTGCTGCGCAAAAGCTCCCGGCAGGGGATATGCGGGCTGCTCCGTCTCGGGCCGCACGGCAGCACCGCGCCCGCCGGCGCGTTCGATTTCCTGCACGCGTTTAGGATCCAGGCTTACCGTAACCACGGTGCCGTTGCCCATGTTGTCCTCGATGGACACGGCCCCGCCGGCGTTTTCCAAATACTCCTGCACCATGGGAAACCCTGCTCCGGTTCCACGGATATAGCGCTTCATCTTGCTGTTTGCGCTGGTAACGCCAAAGTCGAAAGCGCGCTCCTTGTCGTCGATGCCGGGTCCTTGATCAGCAAAGCGGATGGTGTCTCCGCCGTCCAGAATCGAGATGATGGGCTCGGCAAAGTGTGCGTGGATAAAGTTTTCGACAATCTCGCGGATGACCATGAGCGAGATATGGCCACCTTGTTCTTTCATGCACTGGTAGACGGTGTTGGTCGTCTCTTCCAAATACGTGCGGACATCTTGCGGATCAATGACGATCACACGTGGTGTCGACAGCATGTCGTCATAGACGGCGATGCGCGCGGCGTACATGGCTTTTGGCGCCTGCGTGGTCGTCTGCTCGCCTTCGTCACGCTCTTCGCGCACGCCGGTGATGTGCTCGTTGTCGGGTGCCGGGTCTCCGGAATCGACCATGGTGTAAAAGTCGTCAGACATGCCGCTCGCAATCTTTCAAAAGGTTTCGAACAAATAGTAGCTCACCGTGCAATGTTTCTCATCTTTCGACAACTTTTCAAAACCTGTCGAAAACTTTGGAAAACGGACGAAAAGTTCTCAACATTGCCAACATGACCTGTTGAAAACTCGATGAAATATCGTGAAAAGTTGCCATGCACCGCTAAATCGAGCTCGGCTTATGGGGGAACCGTGTGAACTGCGTAACCTTTTACCTTTGATTTCTTGACATTTGAACATTGATTTCCCTACAATCTTCAAGCTCACGTGTCTATATCTGCGTCCGCGCCCCCGCGGACACTCGAAATGCAGCAGGAGGAACTTAAGATGAAGCGTACGTATCAGCCTAATAAGCGTAAGCGTGCCAAGACCCATGGCTTCCGTGCCCGTATGGCCACTAAGGGTGGTCGTGCCGTGCTCGCCCGTCGTCGCGCCAAGGGCCGCAAGCGTCTCACTGTCTAGCAGCGATACACACATCTCGCATGAAGACTATTAAGTCTCGGCAAGATTTCGAGCATGTGTTCAGTCAGGGGCGTCGTTTCAATCACCCTCTGATTCGAATGACCATATGTGAATCGGTTGGCGAAGGCGACTCCGGAAGGGTCGCCTTCGTTGGTGCTAAACGGCTCGGTTGTGCTGTCGTGCGCAACCGTTCTAAGCGTGTGATGCGCGAGGCCGCCCGCAGCTGTGGATTTCCCGTTGCGGGTTATGACATCATCTTGTTCGCAACTCCCAAGACGAGGGTTTCTTCGCCTCAGGAGATGGACAATGCATTGCGTTCGCTTATGAAACGCGCCGGCGTTGCCGGGGAGGAGCGATGAGCAATCACGTTTTGCGACGTGTTGCCATCGCTCCTATTCGCATATATCAACAGGTTATTTCGCCCTTATTGCCTGACGCCTGCATTTATTACCCAACGTGCTCGCAATACGCCGTCCAGGCGATTGAGAAGTACGGTGTTTTGAGAGGCTGCTGGCTTGCCGTGAGGCGCATCGCTCGCTGCAATCCCCTGCACGTCGGCGGTTATGACCCTGTGCCCTAGCGGGCACTCGCTATCGGAGGAAAACTTACATGTGGGATTGGATCGTTAACATCCTTTTCGAGCTGCTCAAGCTCATCCAGACCTTTGCGGTCGACTGGGGCCTGTCCATCATCATCCTGGTGGTCATCATCCGTCTGCTGCTGACGCCGCTTATGCTCAAGTCGACTAAGTCGACGGCACGCATGCAGGTGCTGCAGCCCAAGATGCTCGAGATCCAGGAGCGCTATGCCGACGATCCCCAGCGTCAGGCCGAGGAAATGCAGAAGTTCTACAGCGAGAACAAGTTCAACCCGATGGCTGGTTGTCTGCCGCTGTTGATTCAGATGCCTGTCCTGTTCGCCCTATTTACGCTGCTGCGTAACCTGCCGGACTACTTTAACGACGGCACGTTCTCGTTCTTTAATATTCTGCCCGACCTGACCACCACGCCGAGTGCCTCCTTTGCCGATGGCTTTATGGTCGCGCTGCCTGCGCTGGTCTGCCTGATCCTGTTCGCTGTCCTGACCCTGATTCCGCAGCTCTATATGTCGCGCAACCAGACCGGCCAGCAGGCTCAGAGCATGCGTATGATGGCCGTTGTCATGACGGTCATGATGCTTTGGATGGGCTGGAGCCTTCCCGTTGGTGTTCTGCTGTACTACGACGTCTCGTCTGCTTGGCAGGTTATCCAGCAGATTTTTGTGACGCAGAAGGTCATCGACAAGGCGAAGGCCGATGAGGAGGAGCGCCTTAAGAACGCGCCGCTGCAGGTTGAGGTCACTCGTCGCGAGAAGAAGCCGCGCCCGCACAAGAAGAAGTAGCGGGATATCAATCTTATTTAGGTACCTAACTTTTGGAGTACGTTATGTCTGAAGAGATCATCGAGGATATGCTTGAGGAGGTTGCCCCGCAGGTCGCGGGCGATTATCCCGAGATTGCACAGCGCTACAAGGCCGGTGAAGAGCTGACCGACGAGGAGCTCGACACCATTGCCGATGTCGCGATTTCCATCCTGCGTTCCATCCTTTCGCACTTCGATGCCGCCAACTCTCCTATCGATGAGTATGAGGGCGACGAGGGTGAGCTGATTCTGGATGTAACGGCTCCCGACCTTGCTGTTCTCATTGGCCGTCATGGTCGCACCCTTGATGCCCTTCAGGTTATGTTCTCATTGCTGGTGAGCCGCAAGCTTGGCTTTAGGTATCCGGTTGTAGTGGACGTCGAGGGATACAAGAGCCGCCGTCAGGACAAGGTTGCCTCCATGGCACAGTCTGCAGCCGAGCGTGCCATCCGCACTCATAAGAGTGTTTCGCTTCCGCCCATGAATGCCTATGAGCGTCGACTGGTTCACATTGCACTTCGTGGCAATGATGCCGTCGATACTCATTCTGAGGGTTCTGACCCTGATCGCCATGTGGTGATTGTTGCTCGATAATCTGCTCGAGCTTATGCTAAGGGGACGTGGTTTCCACGTCCCCTTTTTTTGTCAAAAGTTCTCGATACACTGATTTTTGTCAGAAAGGAGCTTTCGTTGTTAGTACTTACTGATCAGCAGGCTGACGAGATGTTGAGTCGTCTAACTTCCTATTGCAAAGAGTATTCCTTGAGCGTAACTGATACTGAGCTGAGGAAATGTATTCAACATTTGGATTTGGTTCTGGAAACAAATAAGACAACCAATCTCACCCGTATTCTTAACATAGAAGATGCTGTGGTACTTCATATCCTCGACTCACTTGTTTTGCTCCCCTATATCAATAAGGCTCCTGAGGGAGCTTTGCTCGATATGGGAACAGGTGCGGGCTTCCCTGGTGTTCCGTTAACCATAACCACGCATCGTAAAGCTACTTATATTGACTCTGTTGGTAAGAAGGTTGATGCCGTCAATTCTTTTGTTCAAGCTCTTGGATTGAAATATGCTCATGCGATTCATGATCGTCTTGAAGAATATGCTCGAAGCCATAAGAAGCAGTTCTCTGTCGTAACCGCCCGCGCACTGGCTCCTCTACCGATTCTTGTTGAGTATGCAGCTCCGTTCCTCAAGGATGGAGGGCTATTTGTTATCACCAAGGGCAATCCTTCGGATGAGGAGCTTGCTTCCGGCATGTCAGCAGCTAAGATTTGCGGCTTCACTTTGCTTCTGAATGACGCAATCGATTTGCCTGAGGGCTTGGGCCACAGGGAGTTCATTGTTCTTAAAAAGAGTCATCCGGCATCCGTTTCATTGCCTCGTGCAAATGGCATGGCAAAGAAGAATCCGCTTGCCTAGATGTTTCACGTGAAACATAATGGATACTAACAACTTGCAGTGTTTCACGTGAAACATGGCGGTTAATATCGAATCGGAATGTTTCACGTGAAACATCCTCCGTTTGACAGCTTTAATACACACCAGGAGGGACCGTGGGATTTCGCGACGTTAAGCGTTCTAAGAACGCAAAAGACACGCGTATCATTGCAATCATCAATCAAAAAGGCGGCGTCGGTAAGTCAACGACGGCTGTAAACCTTGCAGCAGCACTGGGTGAGCAGGGTCGTAAGACACTGATTGTCGATTTTGATCCGCAGGGAAACAGTACCAGTGGATTTGGAATTGAAAAAGAAGACCTTGATCACTGCATCTATGATGCATTGTTGAATGATGTGCCGGCAGAATCGCTTGTTCTTGATACAAATTGCAAAAAGGTATTCGTAATTCCAGCTACGATTCAGCTTGCAGGTGCCGAAATTGAGCTCGTAAGCGCAATTGCTCGTGAAACCCGCCTCAAAGATTTGCTTGAGCCGATTCAGGACGAGTTCGATTTTATTTTCATTGACTGTCCTCCTTCGCTCGGCCTGCTTACTATCAATGCCTTGACCGCAGCAGATAGCGTTTTGATTCCAATCCAGTGTGAGTATTACGCACTCGAGGGCGTTACGAAGCTGCTTGAGTCAATGAAGATGGTCAAATCACGTCTGAACAAGGGCTTAGACACCTATGGCGTGCTTATGACCATGTATGACTCGCGTACTTCTTTGTCGAATCAGGTTGTTGAGGAAGTTCAATCGTACTTTGGTGATAAGGCGTTTAAGACGCTGATTCCCCGTACGGTTAAAATCTCTGAAGCTCCGTCTTTTGGAGAACCGGTAATTACCTATGCACCTCAAAACAAGGGTGCAAAAGCGTATATGAACCTTGCAAAAGAGGTGATCAAGCGTGCCTAGTGCAAAGAAACGTGGCGGATTGGGGCGTGGACTCAATGCTTTGGTCTCTGAGGCCGAGTATGAGACCGGTGGTTCGTCTGCATCTGCTTCAAATGCCGTATCTGAAACAAAACTACCTATTGAGGATATCGTTCCCAACCCTAATCAACCGCGAATTCACTTTAATGAAACTGAACTTCGCGAGTTGAGCGAGTCAATCCAAGAACATGGCGTTTTGCAGCCGCTCTTGGTTCGCAAGCATGGAAACGGCTATGAGATCATCGCTGGTGAGCGTCGTTACCAGGCGTCAAGGCTTGCAGGTCTTGAGGAACTGCCTGTCATCATTAAAGATGTTAATGATGAAGAGATGCTGGCTCTTGCTCTTATCGAAAACCTTCAGCGTTCTGATCTGAATCCGGTCGAAGAGGCTAAGGGCTATCGCCAGCTCATCAATGCTAGCGGTATGACCCAGGAGGCATTGTCGAAGGCCGTAAGCAAGTCGCGCTCTGCAATTACAAACTCGCTGCGCCTTCTCGATCTCCCCGAAGTAGTTCAGCAGATGATTTTTGAGGGTAGACTTACTGCTGGTCACGCACGTGCGATTCTTGCAGTTCCCTATGAGGATGCTCGAATTCGACTTGCAGAGAAGGTTGTTGCGGAGGGCCTTTCCGTAAGAGCGACAGAAAATCTTGCTCCATTGTTTTCTGCCGGAGAGACACCTAAGACGCCGCGGCCTGCAACGCCTCAGTCTTTTAAAAAGGCTGCGCGTGTGCTTCGTCAGGTATTTAATACCAACGTGCGTGTGAAAAGCTCGCGTGGAAAGAATAAGATTGAGATTGAGTTTAAAGACGAGGAAGAGCTCTCTCGTATTCTTGGTGAAATGATTCAGTTTGATCAAGGAGGCCAAGATGAGGAATAAGATTTTTACTGCGATTGCGTTGGCGACGACTGTCGCGGCTGGTGCCTTTGCTGGCTATAAGATCGCGACAGACGATGAACTTCGAGGTCGTTTGCTTCGTGGCGCGCAAGATATCGTTGATACGTCCAAGAAGAAAATGGATGTTATGACAGAAGATGTTGCCATGCGCACTGCTCAGGTAACGAAAAATCCTAAGATTAATCAAGGTTGGGTTAGCAACCAATGGGAAAATGTAGGCTATTAGGTACCTAACAATTACTTAGCATATTTTTATGGGTCCTTGTCTGATTCACGAGACAAGGGCCCCTTATTTTGGCGGTAAAATTGGGACCAGTAGCAGCTGATTCAAAATTAAGGTCAATAAATGAAACGACCCCGGTTGCATATCCTACAACCGGGGTCGTTCGATGTTTCACATGAAACGTTTTGGGGTGCGACTCCCCTATGCGTTTTTCTGAACTTTGAAGCGCTGCTTCAGCTGTCCGCAAGCGGCGTCAATATCGTTACCACGGGAGTTACGAATCGTGGTCTCGATGCCACGGGACTCAAGACGACGCTGAAGATCCTCAACCTTATGAATCGGCGACGGCTTGAGCGGGCTGCCCTCGATGTCGTTAAGCTGAATTAGATTAACGTGGCACAGCGTTCCCTCGCAGAAGTCGCAGAGCGCCTGCATCTCGGGATTCGTATCGTTGACGCCTTCAATCATGGCATACTCATAGGTCGGGCGGCGGCCAGTCTTCTCGGTGTAGAGCTGAAGTGCCTCGTGAAGGCGAAGCAGCGTGTACTTCTTAACACCGGGCATGAGCTTATTGCGCGTCGACTGGATGGCGGAATGTAGGGAAACGGCAAGCGTGAACTGCTCGGGGATGTCGGCAAATTTGCGAATACCGGGAATAACGCCGCTGGTAGAGACGGTGAGGTGACGAGCGCCGATACCGATGCCATTGGGGTCGTTGAGGATTCGCAGCGCCTTGAGAACCTCGTCGTAGTTGGCAAACGGCTCGCCCTGGCCCATGAAGACAACGCTCGTGGCACGTTCGCCAAAGTCGTTGGATACATGAAGCACCTGGTCGACGATCTCCTGAGCGGTCAGAGAGCGCTTGAGGCCGTTAAGGCCGGTGGCGCAAAAGGCGCAGCCCATGCCACAGCCTGCTTGGGTGGAAACGCAGACGGAAAGCTTGTTACGACGGGGCATGCCGACGGTCTCGACGGAAATGCCATCGTGGTACTCGAGCAGATACTTGCGCGAGCCATCTTTGGAAACCTGCTTGGTGAGTTCAGTCGGCGTATCAAAGGCAAACGCCTCTTTAAGCTGCTCGCGGAAAGCCTTGGGAAGATTGGTCATATCGTCAAACGAACAAACGTTCTTCTCAAAGACCCATTCGATGAGCTGCTTCGCGCGGAAGGCGGGCTGGCCAAGTTCGGCCACGAGCTCGCGAATATCGTTTTGGCTCAAGTCGCGAATGTCCTGAGATTTAGTCTTGGGATTCATGGAAGCCTTTCGATTTTGGGGAAACGTAGAGGGTATCGCTACAATATGGTATCAGCTGCAGAAATTATAGAGGAGGAGTCTGCCCATGCCGGGTAAAAGCCTAGAGAACATGCACGTAGCGGTCTTGGCGGGCGGTCATTCCGCCGAGCGCGAGATCTCGCTCGATTCGGGAAAGAACGTTGTGGTGGCACTGAAGGAAGCCGGCTACACCTCGGTGGAGCTGCTTGACACGGCCGCTGATGACTTTATGGTAACCATGGCGACCGGCGGATTCGATGTGGCATTTATCGCCATGCACGGCGCCGGCGGTGAGGATGGCGCCATGCAGGGTGCCATGGAGACCCTGGGTATCCCCTACACGGCCTCGGGCGTACTTGCCAGCGCCTGCGGTGCCGACAAGGAGGTCTCTAAGCTCCTATACGCCAAGGCGGGCATTCCCATTGCCCCCGGCCTTGCGCTCGAGGTGGGCGATGAAGTCGATATCGATCATATCGTCGAGGTTTGTGGCGAGCGCTGCTTTGTGAAGCCGGCCGTCAACGGTTCCAGCTATGGCATTTCCCTGGTCCATGAGCCCTCCGAGCTGCCCGCGGCAATCGCCAAGGCGTTTGAGTACGGCGACAAAGTGCTGGTCGAGAAGTGCATCGAGGGTACCGAGGTCACCGTCGGCGTATACGGCGAAGATGACGTGCGCGCCCTGCCGATTGTCGAGATTCGTAAGCCCGAGGACTGCGAGTTCTACGATCTGGACGTGAAGTATGTCGACCCTACGGATATCCATCGCATTCCGGCGCAGATTTCACCCGAGAATTACGCTCGCGCTCAGGAACTTGCCTGTGCCGCTCACAAGGCCCTCGGTTGCCTGGGTATCTCGCGCAGCGACTTTATTGTGAGCGAGGACGGCCCCGTTATCCTCGAGACCAATACCATTCCCGGCATGACCGATACGTCGCTGTATCCGGATGAGATCCGCCACACCGACGACATGACGTTCCCGCAGGTCTGTGACAGCCTGATCCGTATGGGCCTTCGTCGAGCGGGCATTGCATGCTAATCGAGGACGCGGTTTCGTCAGGAACGCCGCAGTTTGTCATCGACTCCTATGCCACGCTTGCCGACCGCGCCAAAACGCAGTCCTTCGGCCTTATCGAGGAAGATGTGATTATCCTCGATACCGAGACCACGGGTCTTTCGGTGCAGGACAACGAGCTGATCGAGATCTCGGCGGCCCGTCTTTCGGGCCGCGAGGTCATCGACCGCTTCGATACCTTCGTGCATCCCAGGCAGCTGATTCCCGCCGAGATTACCGAGCTCACGAGCATTACAAATGCCGATGTTGCAGATGCCCCGTCGGCGGTTGAGGCCGTCGCCGCTCTCGCCGATTTTGTCGGTGGCTGCCCGGTGATCGCACACAACGCCACGTTCGACCGCTCGTTTATCGAGTCGGTCAAAGGCGGCGTCAACGTGAGCGATATTTGGATCGATTCGCTGGCGCTGTCGCGCATCGCGCTTCCGCGCCTGGCCTCGCACAAGCTGTCTTTTATGGCCGATCTGTTTGGCTGCGACTCGGTATCACACCGTGCCAATGCCGACGTCGACGCTCTGTGTGACGTATGGCGCGTGTTGCTCGTGGCGCTCACCGACTTGCCCCAGGGCCTCATGGCGCGCCTAGCCGACATGCATCCGGACGTGCCTTGGTCCTATCGTCCTATCTTCTCATTCTTGGCAGGGCAGAACCCTGGTTCTATCTTCTCTCTCAGCGCCGCTCGTGCTGACGTTCTCAAGGCCGATCGCGCCGACGATCGGGTGGACGCCGATGAACTGCCGGTTCTCAAGATGCCGAGTCGTGAGGAGATTGAGGCAGACTATGCGCCAGGTGGCCTAGTCAATCGCATGTATCCCACCTACGAGCCGCGTGATGAGCAGATCGCGATGGCGCTCGAGGTCCGCGATGCGCTGGTCACGGGCACTCATCGAGTAATTGAGGCGGGCACAGGCGTCGGCAAATCGATGGCCTATCTGGTACCTTTTGCCGAGGCAGCACGCCGTAACAACATCACGGTTGGTATTGCGACCAAATCGAATAATCTTGCCGACCAGCTCATGTACCATGAGCTGCCAAAACTTGCCGAGCAACTGGACGGCGGTCTGTCATTTTGCGCTCTCAAGGGGTATGACCACTATCCGTGCCTGCGCAAGCTTGAGCGCATGAGCCGCGGCCAGGTCGAGATTACCACCAAGCGCGATCCGGCGGACACGCTCACGGCGGTCGCGGTCATTATGGCGTACGTCTGCCAATCAGCCGATGGCGACCTCGACTCGCTCGGCATTCGGTGGCGCAGCGTCAACCGTCCCGATTTTACGACGGCCTCGCGCGAGTGCGCTCGTCGCCTCTGCCCGTTTTTCCCTGATAAATGTTTGGTCCACGGCGCTCGCCGTCGTGCGGCGCACGCCGATGTGGTGGTCACCAACCATTCCCTGCTGTTCCGCAACGTCGCGGCCGAGGGCAGGATTTTGCCTCCGATTCGTCATTGGGTAATCGACGAGGCCCATTCCATCGAGCGCGAGGCGCGCCGTCAGTGGGCGCGCGTGGTGTCGGCGGACGAATCACGCGTTCTGTTTGAGCGTCTGGGTGGCTCGAGCACCGGCGCGCTAAGCCAGGTTTCCCGTGATTTGGCAACCTCCGAGGGCTCTACGCTCTATCTGGGCCTTACTGCCAAGGCGACGTCGACGGTTGCGCGCGCGAACATGGCAATCGCCGACGTGTTCGATGGCGTTCGCGAGCTCGGCCGCCGTGCGCGTGGGGGTTATGACAATGCCAATCTATGGATTGGCCCCGAGCTGCGCGAATCTGACGACTGGCATGATTTCTTACCGTCGGCCTACGCTGCCATCGACGCATTGGAACAAGCTGACAAGAGCGTCGACGCGCTGGTGCAAGCCGTCGCTGCCGACAAGCCCGAGGTTGTTGTCGACCTGGGTGATATCTCGCGCCGCCTGCACGAGCTGGCCGAGAACCTCAAACTCATCATTGATGGCACCGATGAACACTACGTGTATTCGTTGCAGGTCAATCGCAGGCTGCGTGCCGGCGGAGAGTCGATGACCGCAGAGCGCATCGATATTGGCGAGGCCTTGGCAACCGAGTGGCTGCCCGAGGTTCACACGGCTATCTTTGCCTCGGCGACCATGACGGTGTCCAAAAGCTTTGAGCACTTCAACCATGCTGTCGGTCTCGATCGCATCGGTGCTTCAACATCATCATCGCTACACTTGGATTCGAGCTATGATTTCGATTCGAACATGGCTGTAGTCGTTGCGGGCGATATCCCCGATCCGCGCGATCGTGAGAGCTATCTTACGGCGCTCGAGCGCGTGTTGGTCGACGCCCATCTTGCCATGGGCGGATCGGTGCTCACGTTGTTCACCAATCGGCGCGACATGGAGGACCTATACGCCCGCGTTGAGCCCAAGATGGCCCGTGCGGGTCTGGAGCTCAACTGCCAGCAGCGCAACTCATCTCCTCGTCGCCTGCGCGACCGGTTTATCAACGAACCGACCTCGTCGCTTTTTGCGCTCAAGGCCTTCTGGGAGGGGTTTGATGCCAGCGGCGAGACGCTGCGCTGCGTCATCATTCCCAAGTTGCCGTTCTCGAGCCCCACGGACCCGCTCTCGTGCGAGCGCAACCTGCGCGAAGACCGCGCATGGGCGCGCTATTCGCTGCCTGAGGCGGTGCTCGAGGTTAAGCAGGCCGCGGGGCGTTTGATTCGCTCGTCGACCGATAGCGGCGTGCTGATCTTGGCGGATCCTCGCCTGGTGACGAAGGGCTATGGCAAGAAGTTCTTAACGTCGCTGCCCACGAGCTCCTACCAGCGCATCGAATCGGCGCAGATCGGGCACTATCTACAGCTGTGGCGTGCACGCCACGAGCGGCGGCGCTAAAGCGGACAGACGAGGGTTTTTGCCATATCGCACAGACGCTTTGACAGGGCGGGGTCATCCAAGATGCGGATGGCTCCGCCCGCTGCGATTATCTGGCTCAGCAGCCAACGCTCGGAGCCGTAATGTACGGTTACCGTTGCCATGTCTGTCCCGCTGCGCTCGATTAGGGTGATGCCGGCCCAGTCCAGATGCTCCGCCATATCGAATGGCATCAAGAGCTTTGCGCTACGCTGCGTCCGGGCAAGGGAATCGTGGAGGGATGCAACGTCCGGTGCGTGAGGCACGACGGAGTCTTCCGTCAAGGCGAGTCCCTCGATTTTATCCATGCGATAGGTGCGCTGCTCATCGACCGCGATGTCCCAGGCAATCAGATATGTTTGGTCGCCGTTTGCTGTAATGCGCAAGGGGTCGACCAGACGCTCGCGTGGCCGCGCATCGTCCATCGAGCGATACGAGATACGACAGCGAACGCCGTCCTGAATGGCGCAGCTCAGCTGCTGCCAGTGCGACCCGTGGTTGACGGTGTCAAAGACGTGCTGGTTATAGCCGAGCTCTTCGGGTAGAAGAGCATGCCGAATTCGAGCCGCCGCCTGGGGCTCGATCCCCAACGATTCAAGTTCGTGGTTGAGCACAGCGCCCTCGGCGGCACTCAGGCGCAGCGGTAGTACACGCCCGGCGTCACCGGTGAGGACCACGCGCTCGCCGTGGCATTCGCAGATGATACGCGCACCCGATTCTCGGTCCGCGAGCGTCGAGACGATCTCGAGAATCTCGTCGAGCGACGCCCCCGTGATGTCAAAGCGACTGCAAATCTCGGTTCGTGTCATGCCGCTCTCGCCGGCGGCGTAGAGGGCCTCCATGATGTCGATGGCGCGCGAGAGCCTCTGCTCGCTGGTGAGTTTACGCACGGGCATGCTCGTGCACCGTCCTTTCAATGAGGTGGTTCCACGCCTGCTTGAGCGATTTGGGGGCCATGGGCCTCATGCCGTCCATGGCGTGGGCCATGCAAAATGAGGCGGCGGCTTCAAGATCGCGCACGTCAACGGTCCAAGTCCATCCCGAATCGGTGTGTGCGAGCTCACCTCGCCCGCGCGTGAGGCCGTTGATCATATCGATCTGCGTCTGCGGGGCGAACGAGAACGTAGCCGCAACGGGCGGGCGGTCGGCAAAATCGAATTCAAAGAACAGGTAGTCGCTGAGGTTGAAGTCTGCAGGGATGGCGTAGGCCTTCGAAGGACGCCAAGCGCGAACGATACGGTCGCAGCGGAATGTCCTGATGTCGTCGGTGGCATTGTCGAGGCCGCAGAAGTACGCAACGCCCTCGCGCTCGAACATGCCGTAGACGCAGACGGTACGCTCTTTCTGCTCACCGCGTCCGTTCTGATATAAAAATCGCAGCGCGCATCGCTCGGCAAAGGCGCTCCATACCGCATCGACGGTGGGAGAGCGGCGGATCGGTGCTTCGTCCGCCGTCGTCCTGCCGGTGAGGTAGGCAATCTTGGAACGAATATCGGCAAGCGGCGCGGCAAAAGTGGATGAGCCGGCCGCTATTGTCTGGTCGATAGCGTTGAGCAGGATATCGGCGTCGTCTGCGGTGATGAGGCCGCCTGCCGCAAACGTGTGCTCGCGGTCGATTGTCCATGAGCTTTCCTCGGTCTCCTGCGCGCCGGCGGGGCGAACCTCCTTGATTAAGATGCCGCGTTCGAGCAGTTTGTCACGATCGCGCCGAAACTTGCGCTTATCCGAGTCGATATTGCCCGAGCCATATCCCAGGTCAGAATCCAAGACGATCTGCTCGGTCGTCAGCGGTTCGGGGGAGCTGTTGAGCACAAAGAAAAGATTGAGGATGCGCTGAGCCGTTTTATCGAAACTGGGCTCCGAATTCCCCTTTTTAATTGTCGCGGTCGCGTCGCTTGCCGTCATAGAGTCCTCGCATGAGAAGGTGGTTTGCTGCCATGATTTTAGTCCGATATGGAGATTAGGCTATATCCTTGTCCGCTCGGGGCGTTAAGATGGCCCGAATTCGGTCGTTTGCGCTCGCTCGGGGTATACTTTCGACTATATACGGTTCTAATGTGCATGCATTGGGCCTATTTGTCGGATTATGGATGTGGAGCGCACATGGCGAACACCCAGAACTATATTAACCACCTGCTGCAGAACACCGGCATCACGCCGGCATGCAGCGAAGAAGAGCGCTTGGCTGCCGAGGAAATCGCTCAGATCTTCCGCAACCACGGCTTTGATCCCGAGGTTCAGGAGTTCAATGCCCCGGCGCCCAGCAGGTTGGCATTTGCCGTTACCGGTATTCTTGCGTTTGCCGGCGCCCTGCTGATGGGCATCGGCGGCGGCATCGGCTTGGTCGGCACCTTGCTGGCCATTGTCGGTGCCGTTC
Organism: uncultured Collinsella sp.; assembly: GCA_900543275.1. Taxonomy (GTDB): domain Bacteria; phylum Actinomycetota; class Coriobacteriia; order Coriobacteriales; family Coriobacteriaceae; genus Collinsella. The sequence goes on from UQQL01000025.1 coordinate 24,152, forward strand.
TTTACGTGCTCGAGCGCACGGGCCACCCCGTGGTTTCGCGCCTGGGCAAGACGGGCGTGAGCCAAAATGTCATCGCCTACCACAAGGCCTCGGGCCCGCTCGCGTCTCCGCGCAACCGCCCGGTGGTCGTTGTCGCACACTACGACTCTCCCCGTGCTGAGCTGCTCGCCCGCGAGCCCCATGCTTCGTATCGTGCGCTCATCGCCAAGCTGTTGCCCGTTGCCACGGTTGCCCCTGCTGCCGTTGCCATCTTGCGTATCCTGCCGCTCCCCGGCGCGCTCAAGGTTTTGCTGTGGATTGTCGCGATCCTCGCTTCCCTCGTTGCGCTCGCCAACGCGGCAAACATTATTTCTAACCGCTACATTCTTCCCTATACGTCCGGCGCGGTGTGCAACAAGTCTTCTGTCGCCGCTATGCTCGGCGTTATGGACAACGTTGCTCCCTTCCAGGGCGAAAACGAGTTTCCCGACGATGTTCCGTTCGATACCTATTTTGGGGAGCAGAAGCGTCGTGCCGAGGAGATGGCGCGCGCAGCAGCGGAGTATGCCGCGGCCCAACAGCAAAACGACTACGGCAACACCATCGAGTATGAAGAGCCTACCTACGCCGAGGATGAGTTCGGTCAGCCGATTGCTCCCGACGCTCAGGCCGAGCCCGAACAGGGTGAGGATTTCGACGAGCAAATCGAGGGCCTGTCTCTTATACACATCTCCGAGCCCACGAGACGCGTAGTAATCT
>UQQL01000026.1 GCA_900543275.1 uncultured Collinsella sp.
CGCCCAGCTCACGCGCCATCGCCGCCTGTCCCAGGTTGCGGCAGACGACGCGCCCGGCACGCTGCATAAGCGCCCGAGTCCGCTCGGCGTCGCCCGCGCGGCACACTTCGTCGAGCACCACCGTTGTATCGGACAGATCTCGCTCATCGCGCGGGCCCACATCCATCAGCTCCCAGGCAAAGACCATACGAGCAAAATCCTCGCGCTTTGCCGGCCCCGCCGACCCCACCAACTCCGGCGACGCACCGCTATCCACCGCAACGTCCTCAAAGGGCAGCACCTCAACGGCACGCGCAACGGGCGCAATCGCATCCGCCTCGGCCCGCATGCGCTCCAACACCGCCGCCGTCTGATCCAACACGCCGGCGCTGCGAATCAGATAGACCTCGCAGCCCGCGTCCACCTTACGTTTGCAATGCACGACGATGCGCTCTCCCGCAGCGGCATCCACGGGGCAAGGCACCTGTGGCCAGCGCTTGGGCACATCGGGACGCGCGTCGGCACCCGGGTAAAATCGGATTTCGAGCGTATCGCCCGCCGCCACGGCGGCATCAAGCTCAACCGTCACCTCTTCGTGACCCACCGCCACCAAGTGGCCCACGCGCACGCCCTGGTTGATCGCGCGCTCAAAGCTCATGAGCTCGGCACCCGAACGACCCCGCAGGTAAGCATCGGTAAACCCACGGTTAAACGACCTTCCCAGCTCGCGTTCAAGCTCTTCCACGGCACCGGAGTCCCACGCGCCGTCGCACAGCATATCGAGTGCCCGACGCCACACCCTCACCACGTTGAATACGTAATCGGGATTCTTCATGCGTCCCTCGATCTTGAGCGATGCCACGCCGGCGGCAACAAGCTCGGGCAGGTGCGCGATACCCAGATAGTCACGCGGACAAAGCAGGCGGTCTCCCTCGACGGCAACAACACTCTGCCCCGCCTCGTCCACTAGGTCGTACGCCAGACGGCACGGCTGCGTGCAGTCGCCGCGCATCGCCGAGCGCCCACGCCGCAAGGCCGAGAACTCGCACGCCCCCGAATAGCCGATGCAAATCGCACCGTGGCAGAATACCTCGATGGGCACGCCCGTGGCACATAGCGCCGCAATCTCGTCGACCGTCAGCTCGCGTGCCGTCGTCACGCGCTCGACCCCCAGCTCATCGGCGGCAAGCCGCACGGCACCCTCGCTATGAGCGCCCGCCTGCGTGGACAGGTGAATCTCGACCCCGGGAATCGCCGCGCGCAGCGCGCAGGCCAACCCGGCATCGGCGACAATGAGAGCATCGGCGCCCAGCTCCAGTGCATGAGCTCCCAACGCCACCGCGTCGGACAACTCATCGTCAAACACGAACACGTTGAGCGTTACGTACACACGCACGCCATGGGCATGCGCCACGGCGCAGCCGCGCGCAAACTCGTTATCCGTAAAGCCATGGGCGCTCACACGGGCGTTAAAGCCGCCCAACCCCGCATAGATGGCATCGGCACCCGCGGCGATGGCCGCAAGCATCTGGTCGAGTCCGCCCGCCGGCGCCAGCAGCTCGGGCAGCGCCGCACCGGCAGCATCCAATCCAGTCTCGTATTGTCCGCTCGGCCCCATCGTCCGAATCGCCATCGACAAACTCCTTACCAAGGTATGCATTCACTCTGAAAAATGCCGTCTTCCAGCATACACGAGGCCTCGCGCGCCCCGTTTGGTTTATCGTGTAATAACTTATGTCCATCCTGCCCCGACGGCACATCCACCGTCCGGCACGACATACCTGGAGGTCAATATATGGGTCCTCGCCAACGACAGGGACGCAGCCGTTCAAAGACGCATGCTCTGCCCATAATCCTGCTCTCGTTTTTGGGCTTTCTGCTGATTGCGGGCGTGGCATTTGGCATCGGCATGGTCGGCAACGTCAACCGCTGGCTGTCCGATCTGCCCGACTACACCGACGCCAACGCGTATCTGGTGAGCGAGCCCACCGAGATCGTCGACTGCAACGGCAACAAGATCGCGAGCTTCTACACGCAAAACCGCAAGTCTATCACCAAGGACGAGGTCTCCCCCTACGTGCTGCAGGGCACCGTTGACGTCGAGGACGAGCGCTTCTACGAGCACGGCGGTATCGACCTGTGGGGTATCGCGCGTGCTGCGGTGGCAACCCTCGGCGGCGGGCACGAAGGCGCCTCGACGATCACCCAGCAGCTTGTGCGCAACACCATCCTGCAGGAGGAGCAATTCGACTCGACCATTGAGCGTAAGGTGCGCGAGGCCTACATCGCCATCAAGATGGAGGACATGTACTCCAAAGACGAGATCCTCATGATGTACCTCAACACCATCTATTACGGCCACGGCGCCTACGGCATCGAGGCCGCAGCCGAGACCTATCTGTCCAAGAGCGCCGCCGACCTCACCCTGAGCGAGGCCGCGCTACTCATCGGCCTTCCCAACTCGCCTTCGCAGTACGACCCCACGGTCAATCCCGATCTGGCACTGTCTCGCCGCAACAAGGTTCTCGACAACATGCTGCGCCTGGGCCACATCACCCAGGAGGAGCACGATGCCGCACAGGCCGAGCCCATCACCCTCAACGTGACCGAAATCTCGGGCAGCGGCGTCGACGTTTACTCGCAGCCCTACTTTGTCTCCTACGTCAAGCAGCTGCTGGAGCAGGAGTTCTCGACCGACGTGCTCTTTAAGGGCGGCCTAACCGTCAAGACCACCATCGACCCCACGATGCAGCAGGTGGCAGAGAATGCCGTCCGCGAGCAGCTCGACACGCTCTCGCTTGACGGCCTGGACATGGGCATGGTCGTCGTCGACCCCAAGACCGGCTACATCAAGTGCATGGTGGGCGGCTACGACTACAACGCCGACGAGAACCACGTAAACCATGCCACGGCCAAGCGTCCCGTCGGCTCCACCTTTAAGGCCTTTACGCTGGCAACTGCCATCCAAAACGGCATGAACCCCAACGTCACCCTCAACTGCAACTCGCCGCTCAAGGCCAAGGGCACCACGACCGAGGTCCAAAATTACGCCAACCAGAGCTACGGCAACATCACGCTTAAGCAGGCGACGGCATACTCCTCCAACACCGGCTACATCCAGGTGGCGGAAGCCGTCGGCAACAGCAAGATCATCTCGCTCGTCAAAAAGCTCGGCATCGACCCCGCCAAAGACAACATCGAGGACGTTCCCGTCATGACGCTCGGCACCGGCTCGATCTCGCCACTCGAGATGGCCGCCGCCTACGCGACGTTTGCCAACGGCGGCTACTATCGCCAGCCGATCGCCATCACCGAGATTGATTCTCGTACCGGTTCGGTGCTGTACCAGCACACCGACAATCCCTCACAGGTGCTTACCGAGGGCGAGGCCGCCGCGGTCACCGATGTTCTGTCCGGCGTCATGAAGGGCAGCGGTACGGGTGCTGCCGGCGCCCTGAGTGTCAACCAGCCCTATGCCGGCAAGACGGGCACCACCGACAACACCACCAACCTTTGGTTCTGCGGCTATACCCCGCAGCTGGCGTGCGCCCTGTGGACCGGCTATTCCGCGGGCGAGATCCCCATCCAAAAGTACGGCACGGACCTGCTGGGCGACAGCACCAACCTGCCTGTCTTTAAGCGGTTTATGAACACCGTTCTGACCGGTACCGAGCGCGAGGAGTTTGCGACCGGAACGGCGCCCACCTACAAGAACAACAGCGTCTGGAAGTTCTACGGCACCAACAACACCAAGAAGACGGAGAACGACGACAAGGACGAGAACGAGGACGAAGAGGAAACCACCACGACGACTACCACGACGACCACGACCACCGAGACCACGGGCGGCGACACCACCGGCGGCACCGGTACGACCGGTGGCTCGACGGGCGGCTCCACTGGTGGTTCGACCGGCGGCGATGGCGGCACGCCTACGCCTACGCCCACTCCCACTCCCGACCCCTCGCCCACGCCTGACGATACGGTCGGCTAGAAATCATCCGGCCATAAGCAACAAGGCCCCCGAGCAGCCTATTGAACTGCTCGGGGGCCTTTTAGTTTGAAGCGACCTGATATGGGCGGTCTTTATACCGGCAGACAAAAAAAGGGGGTACCGACCAACGTCGATACCCCTTACAAGCCGCTATGTCAGCGCACGCAGTGCCGAGCGCACGACCCGCACGCCTACTTGCGAGAATTGCTCAGCTTATTGATCAGCGCCTCAAGACGCTCGCCGTCCTCGGCCGTCTGGGCAATAACCAAAATCGTATCGTTGCCGGCAAGCGAGCCAAGCACATCGGGCAGCTCTGCCGCATCAACAGCGGCGGCGATGCCGGAAGCCGTGCCAGGCTGAGCCTTGATCATAACCAGATTATCGGTGCGCAGAACGCCCGTTACGAGCTCGGAAACCATACGCTGCAGGTGCAGGTCCTCTGCCAGAACATAGATGCCCTCAGGGAGCTTACGCAGCCCCATATCGGCAATATCGCGAGAGACAGTCGCCTGCGTGCAATCAAAGCCCATAGCGCGGAGCTCATCGACCAGCACGCGCTGCGTGCGGACGTCCTTATTGCGCACAATATCTCTAATGGCATCCTGGCGCCCATTGCGTTTTTTAGCCATACAAACCCTCTCTCCAAAAGATGGCGGAGACAATCAATCAGTGATTGAATAGTTTAACGCTATTTGAAGGCTTTTGTGTATAAGAACGCATTTCGAAACAATTCTATGCAAATTTGTTTCGAAATGAGCCGTTTAGGCGGTTTTTGCGCCCGTCCGGTTAAGAAAAGCTGCCAGATGCGTACACATCACGCAGCGCGCAGGCTTGGCGCTGGCGATCGGCCCAAACAACAGACCGAGTCCCCGATGGTTGTCCTTGAGCGCGGCGACCATCTGACGGGTTCGAGGCGCCTCGAGCATATCACGCATGCGGGCGGAACGCTCGATTGACGACACTCCATGCGGGCTCAGACACAAATTCTCGATGCAGGCGACCAGTCCGGCAAAGTAGAACTTTTGGCTTGCCAGCTTGAGCCGACCACCGCTATCTGCTTCCGAGAGTGAGTCCGCAAGCTCGTCGAGCGCTCGAGTGTCATCGGATATCCTGGCATACATGGTGGGATCAAAGGCATCTGTAAGCTTAGGTGCCACCGCGTGGAAACAAGCGTCGCCGCAGCCGGACACGAATCGTGCCTGCGAGAGCGCATAAGCCATAAACTCAACCGTACGGTACGCCTTGCCGCGCGACAGGCATGCCTCAAACAGCGGACGGCTATACATCACGCCAGAGGTCTGAGCGACTAGGCCGCCTAAAATCAACTGGGGCAGCCCAGTCACCATAGAAGACTCGTCTTCTATGGCAATAGAGGCAGCATCCAAGACGCGCGAATGACGCTCGCGGTGCGCATCGTATCGATCGAGCGACACCGAGGGGAGCACAATGTCTGCCGCAGTATCGCACCCGATATCGACCATCTTGGAAAGGGTCTGCGGAGCAAACCACTCATCGGCGTTCATGGCGATGATTTGAGAGCCGCGCGAGGCATCAAAACCGGCGCGAAGACACGCGCCGCGCTTCGCGTCCTCGACGTCAATCAAATCAATATGGATGTCCCTGTCGGCAGCAACTTGAAGCGAATGGCGCACACCGGGCGCAGCATCGCGGCAAACAACGACAATCTGCAAATCGTAGAGGTCTTGGTTCTGGATACTCTCGAGCGCACGCATCGCATAGCTGGGCGAACCTTCTACCACAAGGATCACCGAAAGTCGCGGATGCGAGCCACGTCGAACCAAGTTATCCGTCCTCTCGACAGCAATGAATCAAATCGTGGTTCATGGTACACCCCGGCAATAAAAGCAATGAGACACCGGTTGTATTGCACGCCAAGAACAGATGTTGCACACGTGCAGCCCACAGATGACAGGTGTCAACGCACGCCGCGTCGAGCCCTCCCCTAGTCGAGAACGACAAGCTCGTCGGGGCCGTAATCCACACCCATAAACGTAAGGCCGCAGGCAGGCGCCGTGGGACCCGCAGCGGTTCGGTCACGGGCGTCAATAACCTCGCGCATCCACTGAGGATCGCGACGATGCATGCCAATCTCCACGAGCGTTCCTACAATGGTACGCACCATCGAGTGCAAAAACGCATTGCCCTCGATAGTGAAGATCAGGATATCCTCGCCAAAAGCGACCTCGTGACCAAACTCCGCACGCATCACGCAGCGGTGCGTGGGCTTGCCCACAGCAGAGGCAACCTTGCAAAAGCTCTTAAAGTCCTGCTCGCCCAAAAGCGCAGGGCAGGCGGCCGCCATCGCATCGACGTCGAGGGGATAGCGATGCCACCACACCGCACCGCGCGAGAGCACGGGGCGCGCATCGCGATCGGCAATACGGTACGTATACGTACGGGACCGCGCGTCAAAGCGGGCAGAAAAGCCCCTACGGGCCTTGTAGACCTCGTTTATGGCGATATCTTTGGGCAGGAGGGCATCCATAGCCCTCAGCCACCTACGGCGCGTACACGCAAGCTCAGCGTCCGTTACGGGCACGCTAATGTACTGGGCCACCGCATGCACGCCGGCATCGGTACGACCCGCACACGTCAGATCGATCGGGCGGCGCAGCAGCGTCTCGATAGCGCGGCGTAACTCGCCCGCAACGGTCGTCTGGCCCGGCTGCTCGGCAAATCCGCTATAGGACGAGCCATCATAGGCAACACGGAATACAAGCGTGGCATCGAGCTCAGGAATCGAATTGAAATCAGACGGCGCGGTCATGGGCGCTCCCAACAAACAATCAACGGTATCGCGACAAAAAAAAGAGGGGTACGCGAACGTACCCCTCGAATATAGCCTATGCAGACGGATTGTCTACTCAGCGGTCTCCTCAGCAGGAGCCTCCTCGACGGCCTCGACCTTCTTGGGAGCAGCGGCCTTCTTGGGGGCCGGAGCAGCCTTCTTGGCCTTAGGCGTGCAAGGCTCGGTGACGAGCTCCATGATAACGATAGGAGCGTTGTCGCCCTTACGGTTGCCGAGCTTCATGATGCGGGTGTAACCGCCGTTGCGGTCCTGCCACATGCCCTGGGCAGCCTTGTCGAAGATCTCGGCAACGAGCTGCTTATCGCCGAGCTTGGCGATGGCCAGACGACGAGAGTGCAGGTCGCCCTTCTTGGCCCAGGTGATGATCGGATCGACGACCGAACGCAGCGCCTTAGCGCGGGTCTCGGTGGTCTTGATGCGGTCGTTCTCGAAGAGGGCCTTGGCTAGGCTCTTCTTCATGGCCTTGGTGTGGCTCGCATCGGTGCCGAGCTTCAGGCCCTTCTTAACGTTGTGACGCATGGTCTAGTTTCTCCTCAAATATGCGAAGCATTAAGCCTTCAGGCTCAGGCCCATGGACTCAAGCTTGTCCTTCACTTCCTCGATCGACTTAACACCGAAGTTACGGATGTTGAGCAGATCGTTCTCCGAGAACTCAACGAGCTGACGGACCGAGTGAATGCTGGCGCGCTTAAGGCAGTTGTAGGAACGGACGGAAAGGTCCAGATCCTCGATCTGCTTGTCCAGCTCGGCGTTGTCGTTGGTGACCTCGGGAGCGAAGATCGAAGCCTCCTCCTCGACCTCGGGGGTCTCGGCAAGGTTCATAAAGGCAGCCATATGCTGGTTGATGATATTGGCAGCCTGGACCACGGCGTCGCGCGGAGCGATGGAGCCGTTGGTCTCGATCTCGAGGACAAGGCGGTCGTAGTCGGTGTGCTGACCGACACGGCAAGCCTCAACGAGCTTGGCGCAACGGGACACCGGCGAGTACAGCGAGTCGACGTGGATCACACCGATGGGATCGTTGTCGCGCTTGTTAGCCTCGCCAGAGACATAGCCGCGGCCATAGCCGATGCGCATGCTCATGGTGAGATGGCCACCCTCGGTAAGCGTAGCGATGTGCTGCTCGGGGTTGACCAGCTCAAACTCGGACGGAATAAAGAAGTCCGCACCGGTGACCTCGCAGGGGCCGTCAACAGAAATGGTGGCGGTCGCCTCGTCGGTCGTGCCGAGAGCCCTGAAGACAAGACCCTTGACATTCAGGACGATGTCGGTGACATCCTCGACCATGTTAGGGATGGTCATGAACTCGTGCTGTGCACCATCGATCTGAATAGCCTCGACGGCGGCACCCTCGAGCGAGGACAGAAGTACGCGACGAAGGGAGTTACCCAGCGTATCGCCGTAGCCACGCTCGAGCGGCTCGACGGAGACACGAGCAGACGTCTCGTTGATCTCTTCGACCTGAACCTGAGGCCTAATGAATTCTGACATGTATTACCTCCAGCCTCAGCAGCCCGGATGGACTACTTAGAGTAGAGCTCGACGATGAGCTGCTCGTTGATATCACCGCTGATCTGCTCACGCGTCGGCAGAGCGAGCACGTTACCAGACAGCTTCTCGATATCGACCTCGAGCCAGCCAGGGACCTCAAAGCGCTCGGAGGAAATCAGGGCCTCCTTGATGGGGAGGAGGTCACGGAACTTCTCGCCGACAGCGACGACGTCGCCGGCCTTGACGCGGTAGGACGGGATGTCCACGCGCTTGCCGTTCACGGTGAAGTGACCGTGACGGACGGACTGACGAGCCTCTTTGCGGGTGCGGGCGAAGCCAAGACGGAAGACGACGTTGTCGAGGCGAGACTCAAGGATGATCATGAGGTTCTCACCGGTGACGCCGTTCATCTTACGGGCCTTGTTGAAGTAGCCGTGGAACTGCTTCTCCAGAACGCCATAGATGAACTTGACCTTCTGCTTCTCGCGCAGCTGCATGCCGTACTCAGATTCCTTGCGACGGCGCTTGGGCTGACGGATAGATTCCTTCTTGCTGCTGTAACCGAGCTCAGCGGGATCGATCCCGAGCTGACGGCAGCGCTTAAGAACAGGAGTCCTGTCGATTGCCATATTGATACGATCCTTTCAGTTACACGCGGCGACGCTTCTTGGGGCGGCAGCCGTTGTGCGGAATGGGGGTCTTGTCCTGGATGCTCGAGACCTCGAGGCCAGCAGCCTGGAGGGAGCGGATGGCGGTCTCACGACCGGAGCCGGGGCCCTTGACGAAGACGGAAACTTTCTTCATACCGTGCTCCATGGCCTGCTTGGCAGCAGCCTCGGCAGCCATCTGGGCAGCGAACGGCGTGGACTTACGGGAGCCCTTGAAGCCCACCTGGCCAGCCGACTTCCAGGAAATGACATTGCCCTGGGGATCGGTGATCGAAACGATCGTGTTGTTGAACGTAGAACGAATGTGAGCCTGGCCCACGGAAATGTTCTTACGGTCCGCGCGCTTCAGACGGGCAGCGCGAACGTTCTTCTTAGCAGTAGCCATCTATCTAGCGCTCCTTATTTCTTCTTCTTAGCACCGATCTGACGCTTCGGGCCCTTGCGGGTACGAGCGTTAGTGTGGGTGCGCTGGCCGCGGACCGGGAGGCCCTTGCGGTGACGAAGGCCGCGGTTGCAGCCGATGTCCATAAGGCGCTTGACGTTCTGGTTGCGCTCACGGCGGAGGTCGCCCTCAACCATGATCTGGTTCTTATCGATATAATCACGGATGGCGTTAACCTCATCCTCGGTGAGGTCCTTAACACGCGTATCCACGTTAACGTTGCACTCGACGCAGATCTTCGTCGCAGTGGTGCGGCCGATGCCGTAAATGTAGGTCAGACCGATCTCAACGCGCTTCTCACGCGGGAGGTCGACACCATTAATACGGGCCAACGTAGTCTCCTCTCTTAACCCTGACGCTGCTTATGACGGGGGTTCTCGCAAATGACGAGGACCTTGCCATGGCGCCTAATGATTTTGCACTTATCGCACATCTTCTTGACCGAAGGACGTACCTTCATCGTTCTTCCTTTCGGTAGCGCTCAAACTACTTCCCTACTATCTACTCGCCCAGCCGCAGGCGTTTAAAACTATGGCTGGTCTTCACACACAATCCGACCGTAGGTTGAGCTAAGCCTGCAGCCGGAAATGGAGTGCGTGTATGCGTGCCGCTATTTGTAGCGATAGGTGATGCGGCCGCGGGTCAGGTCGTACGGGGAAAGCTCCACGACAACCCTGTCACCGGGGAGAATACGGATGTAATTCATTCGGATCTTGCCAGAAATGTTGCACAGAACCGAATGACCGTTCTCGAGCTCGACCTTAAACATGGCGTTGGGCAACGGTTCCTTTACCGTACCCTCGAGCTCAATTGCGTCTTCCTTCTTCACAAGCAATCATCTTTCTCTAGAAAACGACAGCGATTGAGTATTCTACAATACGCATGCACGTATCGTAATATCTTCGTAATGACTCCACAACTAAGCGGAACTTGTTACTTTACAGAAATGTAGATGCCGACGTATTTGAACGGGACCCCTACATTTCACCGCCCTGCAAGGAACACCAAGCACCCTGGGCATCCGTGGTGAGAATCACCGGACCGTCATTGGTAATGGCGACGGTGTTCTCGTAGTGCGCGGCGGGCAGGTGGTCGTTGGTCGTAACAATCCAACCGTCGGAGCCCGTGCTCACATGGTTGGAACCCATCGTAACCATCGGCTCGATGGCAATGACCATGCCGGCCTGGAGGCGAACGCCCCTCCCCTTCTTTCCATAGTTAGGAACGTTGGGGTCCTCGTGCATCACGCGGCCAATGCCATGGCCCACATAGTCACGAAGCACGCCGTAACCGTGAGACTCGGCGAGGGACTGAACGGCATAACCGACGTCCCCGATATGGTTACCGGGGACAGCCTGCTCGATGGCAGCCTTAAGGCAATCGCGCGTAACCTCGCACAGGGCCTTGGCCTCGGGCGTGGGGGTGCCGACGAAAAACGTCCAAGCGTTATCGCCGACCCAACCGTCGACAACGGCTCCCGTATCGATGGAAATGATATCGCCATCGCGCAGGATCATGTCGGGGTTGGGAATACCGTGGACCACGGCATCGTTGATCGATGCGCAAATGGTTCCCGGGAACCCGCCGTAACCCTTAAAGGCCGGGATGCCGCCATGCATGCGGATAATCTGCTCCGCGAGCTGATCGAGCTCAAAGGTCGAAACGCCGGGGCGCACCATGGCTCCAACGTGGCGGAGCGCCATCTTAGATAGCGCTCCTGCCTTCTTCATCTGCTCGATTTGCGTTGCAGACTTAATCTTGATCATAGACCGAGAGCCTCTTTGACATCCCCGTACACGGTCTCGCGAGCCTGGTCACCGTTGACCGACTTGAGCAGACCCTGGCCACGATAGTAGTCGACGAGCGGGCTCGTGGACTTCTCGTAGACGTCGAGACGGTTCTTGATGGTCTCGGGCTTGTCGTCGTCGCGCTGATACATCTCGCCACCGCACTTGGGGCAGGTAGCATCGGCAGCCGTGCCGGTGTAACCGCAGGCGCGGCAGGTGCGACGCGAAGACAGACGATCGATGATGACCTCGGGGGCCACGTCGACCAGAAGGGCGCAGTCGATCTCGCGACCCATGGCGGAGAGCTCGGAATCGAGCGTCACAGCCTGGGCGGTGTTGCGCGGGAAGCCGTCGAGGATGAAGCCCTGCTGGGCGTCATCGGCGGCAAGGCGCTCCTTGACAAGGTCGATCACGAGCTGGTCGGGGACGAGCTCGCCAGCGTCCATGTACTTCTTAGCCTGAATACCAAGCTCGGTGCCACCCTTGACGGCAGCACGCAGCAGGTCGCCCGTGGAAATGTGGGCGACGCCAAACTCGGCGACGAGCTCCTGTGCGACGGTACCCTTACCGGCACCCGGAGCTCCGAGCAATACGAGGTTCATGAGCAATCCTCCTCTAGCCTATTTAAAGAATCCATCGTAATCATACATCTTGATTTGGCCTTCGAGCTTATCGACCGTGTCGAGCACGACGCCGACCATGATGAGGATGGACGTTCCGCCAAAAGCCTGGATTAGATGGTTACCCGTGAAGGAGAAGATGATCGAAGGCACGATGGCGATGAGCGCCAAAAAGACAGCGCTGGGAAGCGTGATCTTGTTGAGCGCGTTCTTGATGTAGGCCGCGGTAGCCCTACCCGGACGAACGCCCGGAATAAAGCCGCCCTGCTTCTTAAGGTTGTCGGCCGTGTCATCGGGGTTGAACACCATGGAAGTGTAGAAGTACGCGAAGAACACGATGAGGACAACATTAAGCACCCAGTTGAGCCAACCGGTCGAAAGCGCAGAGGCAACTGCCTGAATCCAGCCGATGCCGGGAAAGAACACGGCAATCTGAGCCGGGAAGTACAGCAGCGCCGAAGCGAAGATGATCGGCACGACACCCGCGGTGTTAACCTTGATGGGCAGGTAGGTGGTCTGGCCACCCATCATGCGACGGCCCACGACGCGCTTAGCGTAGGAGACCGGAATGCGGCGCTGGCCGCGCTCAAGGAAAACAATCAGCGGGATAACCAGCAGGATGATGGCGCAGATGATCACCATGGTGATGATGCCACCGGCATTGCCCTCGGTGCTGGAGAAGATAGCCTGCGGCAGACCGGCCATGATGTTCGCAAAGATGATCAGCGACATGCCATTGCCGATACCGCGCTGGGTGATGAGCTCACCAATCCACATGATCAGCATGGCGCCCGCGGTGAGCGTGCCGACGACCATGAGGTCGAAGATGATCTCGGGAGCGCCGGCGCCATTGAAGCTGATGCCGAAGCTCTTAAAGAGGAAGAGGTAACCCACGGAGTTGAGGATTGCCAGAGCCAATGTGAGGTAACGCGAATACTGCGTAATCTTGGTCTGACCGACCTCGCCCTCGCGGGCAAGCTCATGCAGGGAAGGCACAACGGCCTGGAGCATCTGGAGGATGATCGAGCTGGTGATGTAAGGCATGATGCCCAGCGAAAACACCGAAACATAGCTCAACGCGCCGCCAGAGAAAAGATTCAGGAGGGCCATAGCACCTGCGGCGACCGAATTGTTATCGGTCGAGAAAAGGCCCAGCATCCCCTGGAAGGGAATGCCGGGCACAGGAACGTGCGCACCAATGCGGTACACGACGAGCATAGCTATGGTAAAAAGAATCTTTTCGCGCAATTCTTTGATGCGGAAAGCATTCTTAAGACCATTTAGCACGGCAGCTCGACCTTTCCGCCGGCGGCCTCGATCTTGGCCTGCGCAGAAGCGCTGACCTTGTCGACCTTGACCGTGAACTTCTTGGTGAGCTCACCATTGCCGAGCACCTTGACGGGCTCGAACTCGCTCTTGGTGATGCGAGCGGCCTTAAGAGCGGCACCGTCGATCACAGCGCCATCCTCGAACTTGCGCTCGAGACGCTCAACGTTAACAGCGGTGTACTCGATACGACGGGGGTTGCGGAAGCCCGGAAGCTTGGGCAGGCGCATAGCCAGCGGAGTCTGGCCACCCTCGAAGCCGGCACCCTTGGTGCCGCCAGAGCGGGAACCCTGGCCCTTCTGGCCGCGGCCAGAAGTGGTGCCGTGACCCGAAGAATTGCCACGGCCGACGCGCTTACGGTTCTTGGTGGAACCGGGCGCGGGAGTAAGATCGTGAAGCTGCATTTGCTACTCCTCTACAATCTCGACAAGGTGCTTGACCTTGAAGATCATGCCGCGGACGGACTCGTTGTCAGCAATCTCGCGAACCTCGCGGATCCTGTGGAGACCGAGGGCACGGACAGTACGGACCTGGTCCTGCTTGCAACCGTTGGTGCTGCGGACCTGCTTGATCTTGATGGTGTCAGCCATGCTTAGTTCTCCTTACCGACGAACATCTCGGAGACCGTCAGGCCACGGCGAGCCGCGACGTCCTCAGGGCTGGAGAGCTCCTTGAGGCCCTCGACGGCAGCCTTGATGATGTTGAGGCCGTTGTCGGTACCGAGGGACTTGGACAGGACGTTCTTGATGCCAGCAAGCTCAAAGAGGGGACGCACAGCGCCGCCGGCGATAACGCCGGTACCCTCGACAGCGGGCTTGATGATGATGCGGCCGGCACCAAAGTGGCCGAGAACCTCGTGCGGGATGGTGCCCTGATCGGTCACCGGCACGTGGAACATGTTCTTCTTGGCATCGAGAGACGCCTTGGAGATGGCCAGGGGCACCTCAGCGGACTTGCCCATGCCAACGCCGACGTTACCCTTGCCGTCGCCAACGACGACGAGAGCGACGAGGCTCATGCGACGACCACCCTTGACGGTCTTCGACACGCGGTTGATGTAAACGACGCGCTCCTCGAACTCGGAGGCCTCGCGCTGCTGCTTCTGATTACGAGCCATGTGCTACATACCTCCTAGAACTCGAGACCGGCGGCACGAGCACCGTCGGCGAGGGCCTTGACGCGGCCATGGTAGATACGGCCACCGCGATCGAAGGCGACCTTGGTGATGCCGGCCTCGATGGCGCGCTTGCCAACGAGCTGACCGACCTTCTCCGCAGCCTCCTTGTTCGAGGTGTGGGTGCCCTTGAACTCGGCCTCGAGGGTCGAGGCAGAGACGAGCGTCAGGCTGGAGCCCTTGCTGTCGTCGATGATCTGGGCATAGATGTTGGCGTTAGTACGGGTCACGCGAAGACGCGGACGCTCGGAGGTACCCGAGACCTTGCCGCGAACACGACGCTGACGACGCTTGAGGCCTTCCAGCTTCGCCTTATGCTTGTTCATACGTAAACTCCTAAAAAGGTTGATCTTGCCAGCACCTGACGGGGTGCTGGTCTTATGCGAGTGAGTCGGTTACGACTACTTGGCGGCCTTACCCAGCTTGCGGCGGATGTGCTCGCCAACGTAGTGGATACCCTTGCCCTTGTAAGGCTCGGGAGGACGATGGCCGCGGATCTCAGCGGCGATCTGACCGACCTGCTGCTTGTTGATACCCTTGACGTTCACGTGGGTGTTGTCGGGAACCTCGAAGGTGATGCCCTCGGGAGCCTCGACGATCACGGGGTGCGAGAAGCCCAGGGAGAACTCGAGGTTCTTGCCCTTCTGCTGTACGCGGTAACCGACGCCGGCGAGCTCGAGCTTCTTCTCGAAGCCCTCGGAAACGCCAACAACCATGTTGTGGATGAGGGCGCGGGTGAGGCCGTGGCGGGCACGGGTCTCACGCTCGTCGTCGGGACGGGAAACGGTGAGGACGTTGTCCTCGACGTTGATAGCGAGCTTCTCAAAGACATCGAGCTCGAGCTGGCCCTTGGGGCCCTTGACGACAACGTTGTTGCCGTTGACTGCCACTTCGACTCCGGCGGGAATCTGGACAGGCTTATTACCGATACGAGACACGGTGATCTCCTTTCCTTCTACCTACCGAGCGAATTACCAGACGTAAGCGATGATCTCGCCGCCGACGTTGTGCTTGCGAGCATCGCGGTCGGTCATGACGCCATGGCTGGTGGAAATAATGGCGGTACCAAGGCCACCGCGGACGCGGGGCATGTCGGCAACGCCGGTGTACTTACGCAGGCCCGGCTTGGAAATGCGGCGGATGCCGTTGATGACCTTAGCCTTCTTGGGACCATACTTAAGCGTGATGTGCAGAGTCTTCTGGGGAACGGTGTCCTCGACATCGTAGCCCTCGATGTAGCCCTCCTCGTGCAGAACACGAGCGATCTCGACGAGCTTCTTGCTGCTCGGCATGGAGACCGTGGCCTTGTTCACAGAGTTAGCGTTACGGATGCGCGTAAGCATATCTGCGATCGGGTCTGTAAGGTTCATACAGATTCTCCTTCGTTCTTGATGAACACGTGCTCTTGGTTCTTCGCCGCCCTTAACGGCAAAGCCTTTTTAGCGCGTTTTCCCTGTTCCAAACTGATGCTTGAAACGCTGGTAGTGACTTACCAGCTGGCCTTCTTAACGCCGGGAAGCTCGCCCTTGAGTGCAAGCTCGCGGAAGCAGACACGGCACAGGCCGAACTTGCGGTACACAGAGTGTGGACGGCCGCAGCGCTGGCAGCGCGTGTACTCACGAGTAGAGAACTTCTGCTTGCGATTGCACTTGACGATCATCGATGTCTTAGCCACTTATATCCTCCTCACATAGAGTATTGTTCGCCCCAAGCGCCGCCCCCTTCTGGGAACGGCGCTCATAGGGCAGGTGAACCTATTTCTTGAACGGGAAACCGAAGGCGTCCAGAAGGGCCTTGGCCTCCTCATCGGTGTTGGCGGTGGTCACGAAAGTGATGTCCATACCACGCTGGTGATCGACGGAGTCGAAGTCGATCTCGGGGAAGATGAGCTGCTCGGTGACGCCCATGGAGAAGTTACCACGGCCGTCGAAGCTCTTGGCGGAGATGCCGCGGAAGTCGCGGATACGGGGGATCGCGACGGAGGTCAGACGATCGAAGAACTCCCACATACGGTCGCCACGCAGGGTAACCTTGCAGCCGATCGGCATACCAGCGCGCAGGCGGAAGGTAGCGATGGACTTGCGGGCACGGGTGATCATCGGCTGCTGGCCGGTGATGGCGCGCAGGTCGCGCACGGCACCGTCGATGGCCTTGGAATCGGTAGCGGCCTCGCCGACACCCATGTTCACGACGATCTTCTCAAACTTGGGGATCATCATGACGTTCTCGTACTGGAACTTGTCCTGAAGCTGCTGCTTGACCTCGTTGTTGTACTTGGTCTTCAGACGCGGCACATACTTCTCTTCTGCCATTGTTCACTCCTTCTTGGGGTTTTAAGCACGGGGCGTGGCCACGATGGGTTGTCCTCGTGCCTCCTGGCTGCATCCGCGCCGCTCATGGCATTTCGCGGTTTGGACTCGACACAGCAGGAGCCGACAAAACAATCGGTACTATACGCGCATCGAGAGCGTATTTCCAGAAAAACCTCGTCTGCCTGCACAACTCCACAACTCCCCCGCACATATTGATCCCTAGGGGACGGAGGAAAATGGCAGTTGCGGTGAAATAGGGACCGTTTGACGGCTTAACAGGCTTTAACAGTCCGTATTTCACCGCAACTCATGTATGGGGATGCGATTAGCGCTTGCGGGGGACGAGCTTGGTGCGGCGCAGGTGGATCATCTCGGCAGCGATGGAGATGGCAATCTCCTCGGGATCCTCGGCCTCGATGGCAACGCCGATCGGCAGGTGCAGCCCGTCGATCTGGTCCTGCGTAAAGCCCTCCTGCTCCAAACGGGCGCGCACAAAGGCCGTCTTGCGGCGCGAGCCCAAGCAGCCCAGATAGGCGGGTTTAGCGCGCATGGCCTGAATCACCACGTCGATATCGGACTTGTGGCCTGCCGTGGCCACGACCACCAAGTCGCGCGGGCCGATGGGGCACTGCTTGCTCAGGTTCTTGTAATCGACCAGGCGACGACCGTAGACACCGGGCACCCATTCGGGCGTCAGCGTGCCGGGGCGGTCATCGCACGCCACAACGGCAAAGCCCGCCGCCGTGAGTACGCGCGCCGTCGCAGCGCCCACGTGTCCGCAGCCAAAGATGTAGGTCAGGCCCTCGGGGCAGAGCGTCTCGATGTGCGCCGGGGGAATCTCGGAGGCGGCGTTGGTGTAGGTGACCTTACTCCCCTCCTCCACCAGCGAAAGCTCGGGGCAGCCCGCAATGGTATGGCGCGATGCCCCGCCATGGTACTCGGCCACATCGCCCTCGAGCGCGTTTGCGATAAACGGTTCAAAGTCGATGACGAAGTCGCCGATGCGTCGATACGCCAAGACGTCGGCAACCGACTGGAACAACGGCACCTGCGATACATCCAGGTGCAGATAGCACAGGCAGATGGCTCCGCCGCAGATCATGCCGGTATCGGAGTTCTCGCCGCCCATGGTGTAGCGGACCAGACGCGATTGCCCTGCGGCCAGCAGCTCGCGCGCCTCGTTCAGCGCAAAGAGCTCGATCTTGCCGCCGCCGATGGTACCTGCTTGGCTGCCATCGGCAAAGACGGCCATCCAGGCGCCCACGCCGCGCGGCGATGACCCTGCCGTGCCGGCAACTACCACCAGCTCGCACGTCTTACCAGCCTTCAGAGCGCCAAGCGCAGCATTCACCACATCGAGCTTTTCCATTGCAATTTCCTATCCCTGGAATACACCGGTGAGCATGGCGAGCGCCTCGAGCACGCCGCCGCCGACCGACGTCGCCTTGTCCGAAATATAGTTGATGTAGCTGGCATCGCCGCGCGGGTCGACGTCGGCACATTTAAAGCCCTCGGTCACCCGCACGCCGTTCGCCAAAAGCCCGCGCAGACAGCCATCGATCTGCGTGCACATGGGTGTGTCTCCCGCGTAGCCAATCACGTCTCCGGCGCTCACGATGTCGCCGATTGCGCGGTCGGACCGAAACACGCCGGCGGCGGGGCTGTGGATAACTCGTTCCTTGCCATAGCCGGCGATGACGCCCGGCACGCCCGTGTTGGGCTGGGGCGAACCTTGGGTAATGACGCGGCCCAAAAAATGCCCGCGCATGGTTTCGACCGCTGCGTCGCAGTCAACCGGCGCGGTGAAGCCCGGTCCCACGGCAATAACGACAGGCGCCATATCGCGCGTGGTGCCCAAGTTGCGCTTGGCCAGAATCGCGTCCACCACGGCCGCGGGCTTCAGTTCGTCGAGCATCTTGGCCTGGGGGTCTACCACGACGGCGACGTCTCCGGCCTCGGTAATTGCAAGCACCTCTGTCGGCGTCTGCGCCAAGCGGGCGCAAATACCCTCGACCTGGACCTCGCCCAAGCGAATGGCCTCGCAAAAACTGATTGTGCGGCGGATGCACGTGGGAACCGCGATATCGGCCATAACGACCGAAACGCCGGCGCGCACCAAGCGAACGGCGACGCCCGTGGCGATATCACCGGCGCCGCGAACATAAACGAGCATTCCCGGGGCACCTCCCTGTGCTACGGTTTGAGCAGAGCAAAAGCGGTTCGGCCGCTACTCTGATGATTATTTATTATCACAGTATTATACGGCGGTGAACAGATGGAAACGGTTAGCGGCAATCTTGCCTCGGCGCTCAGGATCGAGCCGGGCATTACCGCGATTATCGGCAGTGGCGGCAAGTCGACGTTGCTGAAGACGCTGGGGCTCGAGCTCATGCGCGCCGGCGGCCGCGTGCTCCTCTGTACCACCACGCACATGTTTCCCGTCGCCGGCGTGCCATGGGACGGGTCGAGCCGTCGTCTGGACGCCGCGCCTTGGAAGCCGGGCGCCGCACATGTCCCCAGTTGCACTTGCGAGGCCTGCGCGGGCCTTGCGCGCGGAAGCATCTGCCAGGCAGGCGTCTTGAACCCCCAGACGGGCAAGCTCTCCGCCCCCGCCGAGCCGCTCGGCGAGCTGGCACAGCGCTTTGACTACGTCCTGGCCGAGGCGGACGGCAGCAAGCGGCTCCCGCTCAAGGCCCACGCCGCCTGGGAGCCGGTCGTTCCCGCCGGCACGGCAAACGTTGTCTGGGTCGTCGGCGCCTCGGGATTCGGCAAACCCATCAGCGAGGCCGTCCATCGCCCCGAGCTTTTTTGCGAGCTCTGCGGTTGCGAACTCACCGACATCGCCACGCCCGAGCGCGTCGCCCAGGTGCTCAATGCCGAGATGCAGGCGCTGAAGCTCAGCACCGCACGCGTCATGCTCAACCAAGTCGACACACTTGCCGACTCAACGATAGCCGACCGCTTCCAGGCAGCCCTCGGCCGCCCCGTCGTCGCCACCAACCTCAAGTAGCTGGCGCTGCCCCAGCAGGCCTATAAGTTGCGGTGGAATAGTTCCTGAAACGGCCTATTTGGCGGCTAAACAGGAACTATTCCACCGCAACTGCGGATGGAAATCCGGTGATCTTCCTGCTAGCGGGGCACGTAGCGACCGGGCTGGGCTCCGGTGGGCTCGCCGTCGCGCGCAGCCAGTACGCCGTTCACAAACACGGCCTTGGCGCGGCCGTGCGCCTCAAAGCCCTCGAGCGGCGTGTAGTCCACGGCCTGATGCTGCGTCGCGGCGCTAATCGTCCAGCGCGCCTTGGGATCCCACACGCACACGTCGGCATCGGCGCCCTCGGCAAGACAGCCCTTGTGCGGATACATGCCAAAGACGCGCGCCGGGTTCTCGCTCATCAGGCGGCACAGATCCTCGGGACCCAGCTGTCCCTCAAAGCTCGTGGCAATCGCAACGGGACGATGCTCCACGCCGGGCCCGCCGTTGGGAATCGCGCGGAAATCATCGCGTCCTCGGTCCTTTTGCCCGTGCAGGTTAAAGCTGCAATGATCGGTCGCAATAGTATCGATCTCGCCAGCCACAAGCGCCTCGCGCAGCGCGGCACGGTCACCGGCATGGCGCAGCGGCGGGCTCATCACGTACTTGGCGCCCGCAAAGCCGTCCTCGCCCTGCTCCAGATAGCAGGTGTCGTCGAGCATCAGATACTGAGGGCATGTCTCGACATAGATGTTCTTCTGCCCGCGCGCTTTGGCAGCGCGAATGGCCTCGAGCCCCAGCTTGGTCGAAAGGTGCACCACGTTGACCGGAGCGTCCCCGGCCAAGTGCGCCAGATACAGCAGGCGGCTCACGGCCTCGGCCTCACACACGTCCGGACGGCTGAGCGCATGGCCCTCGGGCCCGTGGATACCCTGCTCAAACACGCGCTTCTGCAGCGCGTTGACCAACGTACCGTTCTCGCAATGCACGCACAGTATGCCGCCAATACGCTTGAGTTCCTTCAGCACCTCGAGCGTCTCGGCATCGTCCAGGCGCAGATGATCGTAGGCAAAGTAGGTCTTGAACGACGATACGCCCGCCTCGCGCATGGCCGAGAGGTCGGCGCGGTTGCGCTCGTTCCACTCGGCGAGTGCCATATGAAAGGCGTAGTTGGCCGTGCAGGTTCCGTCGGCGCGGCGATGCCACTCGGCCAAGGCATCGGGCATGGTCACGCCGCGATCGGCCGTCGCGTAGTCCACGATGGTCGTCGTACCGCCGCAGGCAGCCGCACGCGTACCGGTCTCAAAGCTATCGGCCGTCCAATCCATGCCGGTCCAGCACTGCATGTGCGTGTGGCCGTCGATAAAGCCCGGGAACACCCAGCAGCCCGCAGCATCCTCGACGGTATCGCCCTCGGCCGGCTCAATCGCCGCGGCAATCCGCACGATCTTATCGCCATCCATGGCAAGATCGGCGCGGCGAAGCCCCTGGGGCGTCACGAGCGCGCCGTTTTTGATGATGATCATAATTGCTCCTTATTAATTGATGCAGTTGGCCACGCGATCAAAATACGAGCAGGCGGCGATATGCTCCGTTATGCGTCGCTGTCCCTTGACGGTATCGACGTCCCACAGCTCGTAGGCACGCGCCTCGACCAGCACCACGTCGGTACGGTCCTTGAGGATCGAACCGCCGCCGTCCTTACCCTCAAGACACATAAGTGCATCGAACAGTTCCGCCGGAAAGAGCACCGGGCTCGAAGGCTCACCGTTGCACGCAAGACGCACCAGATACTTGCGGCCACGCTCATCAAACGCGCGAACCATGGCCTCAAAAGAATCCGAACTCACGAGCGGCTGGTCGCCCGGCAAAAAGAGGCAACCCTTCCAGCCGCGGCTCGCCCCCCACGAAAGGCCCGCACGGACGCTTTCGCTTCTGAGCTTGCCATCGTGCAGCACACACGAGCAATGCTTGTCCTCGCAAATCTGGGCGACCTCGGGCCAACGCGTCGAAACCACGACGTCAAAGCCCCGGGGAACCGAATCGATGGTCCGGGCAATCAGCGGCTTGCCATAGATATCGGCAAGCATCTTGTTAGAGCCAAACCGCTTGCCCTCGCCCGAAGCCATAATGACGCAACCAAGTTTCATGGCGATACCTCCCCTGAAACCATCGTACCCATAACTCTCGTCGCGGGGCATCTACATCGAAAGAGCTTATCCCGCACGCCCACGATGCAAAAAGGGGCACCCCGCCGGTTGGCAGAGCGCCCCCTTTACATGGCTTACCTCAGCCCAGCTTTAGGCCTGGAACCAACGGGCGGTGTTGCGCTCGTCGAGGGCCTTAAGGGTAGCGGCGGGATCGGCAACCTTCTGCAGGAACATCATGGCTGCGATGGCGTACGGCTTGTAGCTGGCCTCCTTGTACATGCCCACGCGGTGCATGTCAAAGACGTCGGCGTTGACCTCGCCGTGCTCGCAGGAGACACCGGAGATGTCGGCGGGCAGCGGGTGCATAAAGATGGTGTCCTGGCCGTTGGCGGTCTTCTCCATGAGCTCGGTCGTGGAGCACCAGTCCTGATGGGTGGCGTTCTGAGCGAGCAGCTCCTTCTCGAGCGCTGCGATGCCGGCGTCGTCGCCCTCCGCGTACAGGTTGGTACGCTTCTCCATGGCGGCAAACGGAGCCCAGCTCTTCGGGATCACGATGTCGGCGCCCTCGAAGGCCTCGGCCATGGTGTTGACCTGCTTAAAGGTGGTGCCGGACTCGGCGGCATAGCCCTTGGCGCGCTCGACGACCTCGGGCATGAGGTCGTAGCCCTCGGGGTGGGCCAGGGTGACGTCCATGCCAAAGCGGGGCAGCAGGCTGATCAGCGACTGCGGGCAGGACAGCGGCTTGCCGTAAGAGGGCGAATAGGCCCAGGTGACGGCAACCTTCTTGCCCTTGAGGTTCTCAAGACCGCCAAACTCGTTGATGAGGTAGAGCATGTCGGCAGAGGACTGCGTGGGGTGATCGGAGTCGGACTGCAGGGAGATGAGCGTGGGACGGTGATCCAGAACGCCGTCCTCGTAGGCCTGCTGGACAGACTCGGAGACCTCGGCCATGTAGGCGTCGCCCTTGCCGATGTACATGTCGTCGCGGATGCCGATGACGTCGGCCATGAAGGAGATCATGGTAGCGGTCTCGCGGACGGTCTCGCCGTGGGCGATCTGGGACTTCTTCTCGTCCAGGTCCTGCAGCTCAAGGCCGAGCAGGTTGGCGGCCTTAGAGAAGGAGAAGCGCGTACGGGTGGAGTTGTCACGGAACAGGGAGACGGCCAGACCCGAATCGAAGATCTTGGACGAAACGTTGTTCTCGCGCAGCTCGCGCAGGGCGTCGGCGACGATGTAGAGCGCCTTGAGCTCATCGGTGGTCTTATCCCAGGTGTGCAGGAAGTCGCTGCCGTACATGCCCTTAAAATCGAGGCCGTTCAGCTGCTCGACGAGCTCGGTAAACTTGGCGTCCATGTAAATATCCTTTCCAACGATGAAACGATTGCAATGAGTAGATGTGCTCCGGCATGCGCGTGCGGCTAGAACATGCAGAGCACTATGACGAGGACCCGCTACCGTTGAGGAAGCATGGGAGATAACGACCGCGGGCCCCAAGTCAACAGGGGGTGCCGGGGACACGAGCTGTCCCCGGCTCAACAAGATCGAGGAATGGGACTAATCGATCTTGTTGTTGGTCAGACCGGCGCGGAACACGGTGGCGTCGCCATCGGCCTGGCTCGGATCGTAGAGGTTCAGGGCAGCCACATACATGGCGGCAGCGGTGACCAGGTCGTCCTTGTAGGTGACCTCGTTGGGAGCGTGAGCCTGAGACTCGGCACCCGGGCCGAAGCCGACGCAGGGGATGCCATAGCGGCCCTGGATGGAAACGCAGTTCGTGGAGAAGGTCCACTTGTCGCACAGCGGGCGACCGGTGCGCTTGTCCATGCTGGGCTCGCAGCCGATGCGCTCGTCACCGAACATGGCCTTGTGGGCGTCGACGAGGGCCTTGACGTGCGGAGCGGTCTCCTTGTTGATCCACGTGGGGAAGTAAGCCTCGGTCTCGTAGACCTCGCCGGTCCAGGACGGACGGTCGTACATGTACATGGAGACCTTCACGTCGTCGCCGTACTTCTTGGCGGCCGGCAGGTTACGGATCTCGTCCAGGCAGGACTCCCAGGTCTCACCGGCGGTCATGCGACGGTCGATGGAGATGGCGCAGGAGTCAGCGACAGCGCAGCGGCTGGGGCTGGTGTAGAAGATCTGGCTGACGGTGCAGGTGCCGCGGCCCAGGAAGCGGGCATCCTCGAAGTGCTCGGGGTTGTACTTGGGGTCGAGCATCTTGACGAGGCCCTTGATGTCGGTCGACTCGTCACAGCCGTTGTTGTTGAGGGCGCGGACGTCGGCGATGATGTCGGCCATCTTGTAGATGGCGTTGTCGCCGCGGTCGGGAGCGGAGCCGTGGCAGGAGGTGCCGTGAACGTCGACGCGGATCTCCATGCGGCCGCGGTGACCGCGATAGATGCCGCCGTCGGTGGGCTCGGTGGAAATGACGAACTCGGGCTTAATGCCGTCCTTGTTGTAGATGTACTGCCAGCACATGCCGTCGCAGTCCTCTTCCTGGACGGTGCCGACGACCATGATCTTGTAGCCCTCGGGGATGAGGCCCATGTCCTTCATCATCTTGGCAGCGTAGGTAGCAGAAGCCATGCCACCCTCCTGGTCGGAGCCGCCGCGGCCGTAGATGATCTCGTCGGTCTCGTAGCCCTCATAGGGATCGGCGTCCCAGTTCTCGATGTTGCCGATACCGACGGTGTCGATGTGGGAGTCGATGGCGATGATCTTGTCGCCCTCGCCCATAAAGCCCATGACGTTGCCCAGGCCGTCGACCTTGACCTCGTCATAGCCAAGGCTCTCCATCTCGGCCTTGATGCAAGCGACAACCTCACCCTCCTCGCAAGACTCAGAGGGGTGGCTAATCATTGCGCGAAGAAAACGCGTCATATCAGCACGATGGGACTCAGCCGCAGCCTTGATGGCATCAAAATCGAGTTCTTTAGTCATAACAGTCAACCTTTCTACAAGGGTTTACCTACAGGTAGATATTTCAGATAGATCACTTGTGCCAAGCAGCGTGAGGTCGAGTACCCCACAAGCAAGTAACCATAGGAGGCGGACGGAGGACTTTGCTCCGTCGCGAGTTCCGCACGAGCCGGAGAGCACTTAATGTGCTCTCCGTGCGAGCAGGA
>UQQL01000027.1 GCA_900543275.1 uncultured Collinsella sp.
GCTTTGATATCGCCGTCGTCTATGCCGGCAGCGTCGATGCGGCGCGCAAGACGTGCGAAGCCTGTGAGGCGGTTGGCGCCACGGCACGCGCATATCAATGCGACGTGGCCGATCCCGCTGCTGTCAACGCGTGCGTGGAAGCGGTCCTCAACGACTTTGGTTCCATTTGGGCGCTCGTCAACAACGCCGGCATCACCCGCGATGGCCTGCTCATGCGCATGGGCGATGACGCATTCGATCGCGTGCTCGATGTCAATCTCAAGGGAACATTCAATATGACGCGCGCGCTCACCAAGACCTTTATGCGCCAGCGCGGCGGTTGCGTCGTCAACATGAGCTCGGTCGTGGGCCTGATGGGCAATGCCGGGCAAGCCAACTACGCTGCTTCCAAGGCGGGCGTGATAGGGCTTACCAAGGCGGTGGCGCGCGAGCTTGCGCCTCGTGGCGTACGAGCGAACGCGGTCGCTCCCGGGTTTGTCGAGACAGATATGACGGCAAAGCTCTCGGAGAAGGTGCGTACGGCAACCGAGGAACAAATTCCCCTTAAGCGCATGGCACGTCCCGAGGAAGTGGCCGGCGTGGTGCGCTTTTTAGCGAGCGATGCGGCTGCTTACATTACGGGCGAGGTCGTGCGCGTCGACGGCGGAATGGCGATGTAGAAACCAGGGCCGAAGAACGGCTTGGATGAGGAGACCATGATGGAACAGAGAGTTGCAATCACCGGCATCGGTGCCGTATCGCCGCTCGGCAACACCGCGCTTGCCACCTGGGCGGCCATGTGCGCCGGGACCTGTGGCATCGGCCCGATCACGCACTTTGATACCGATGCGTTTACCGTCAAGGTGGCGGCCGAAGTCAAGGGCTTTGACGGCAACGAGTACTTTGGCAAGCGCGACGCCAAGCATCTGGACCCCTGCGTTCAGTTTGCGCTGGTGGCTTCGGACGAGGCAATGCACGATGCGGGCTTTGATGCCGAAGGCGCCATCGATCGCGAGCGCCTGGGCGTTTACGTGGGGTCGGGCGTGGGCGGCATGCAGACGCTCGTCGACAACGTCCATACGATTGCCGACCGTGGGCCCCGCCGCGCATCGCCTTACATGATCGCGATGATGATCCCCAACATGGCATCGGGCAATATCGCAATCCGTCACAAGGCAAAGGGACCGACCCTGCCAGTCGTGACTGCGTGCGCGACCTCGGCCCATGCGGTGGGCGAGGCGTTCCGTGCTATCAAGCACGGCTATGCCGACGCGATCCTCGCGGGCGGTGCCGAGGCGGCCATTATCCCCGATGCTGTTGCAGGCTTTACGTCCTGCCGCGCATTGACCACCAACCCCGATCCCGCGACGGCCTGCCGCCCGTTCGACGCAGACCGCGATGGCTTTGTGATGGGTGAGGGCGCCTGCGTGCTGGTACTCGAGAGCATGGAGCATGCGCAGGCGCGCGGTGCGCATATTTATGCCGAGGTCGTGGGCTACGGCAACACCGATGATGCCTATCACATTACGAGCCCCGACCCCGATGCCGCCGGCATTGCCCGCGCGATATCGCTGGCGGTGGCCGAGGGCGACGTCAAGCCTTCCGAGGGCCTCTACATCAATGCCCACGGCACCTCGACCAAGCTTAATGATTCGTCCGAGACGGCGGGCATTAAGCGAGCGCTCGGCGAGGACGCGGCGCGCGCCGCACATGTCTCGTCGACCAAGTCGATGACGGGGCACATGATCGGTGCTACGGGCGCCATCGAGGTCATGGCCTGCGCCATGGCACTCGAGCAGGGCGTGGTGCCGCCGACCATTAACTACCACACGCCCGATTCCGCCTGCGATCTTGATTACACGCCCAATCGCGCGGTTCGCGCCGACCTTACCTGGGCGCTTTCGACCAACCTGGGCTTTGGCGGGCACAACGCCGCCATCGCGCTGCGTAGATATACGAGGAGCTAGAGCATGGATTCCAAAAGACTTGCCGAGATAGCCGATGTTATGGAGGACCGCGGCCTCACGCGCGTACGCGTTGAGGAGCCCGATGGCACCGCGGTCGAACTCGAGCGCGCGAGTGTGGCGCAGCCGGTTGCCGTGCCCATGCCTATGCCGAGCGCCATGGCCGCTCAAGTTGCAGCTCCCACAGTCGCGCCTGCCGCACCGGAACCCGCCACGCAGACACCTGCCGCCGCGCCGGAGCCCAAGGGCACCGAGGTGACTGCTCCCATGGTGGGCGTCTTCTATGCTGCCCCTGCGCCGGGCGACGAGCCATTTGTGCGCGTGGGCTCCAAGGTCAAGGCCGGCGAGACCCTCTGCATCATCGAGGCCATGAAGGTTCTCAACGAGGTGACGGCCGAGGCAGACGGTGAGGTGCTCGAGATCTGCGTGGCCGACGGCGACCTCGTGGAGTTTGGCAGCTGCCTCATGAGGATCGGATAGGTGATATCCATGAACAAAGAAGAGCTCAAGAAGCTGTTACCGCATCGCGAGCCGATGCTTTTGCTCGACGAAGCCGAGCTGGTGGGCGACGAGGCCCACGGCAAGATCACGATTACAGGCGACGAGTACTTTTTGCAGGGACATTTTCCGGGAAACCCGGTCGTTCCCGGCGTGATTCAGTGCGAGATGCTCGCCCAGAACTGCTGCGTGCTGCTGATGGGCGATGAGGAGGCGCGCGGCGCGACGCCGTTCTACACGAGTCTGGACAAGGTGCGCTTTAAGCGTCCGGTGCGCCCGGGCGACACGGTGGATCTAGTGTGCTCCATCACGCGTGCGCGCGGGCCGTTCCGCTTTGCGACGGGTACTGCGAGCGTCAACGGTGAGGTTTGCTGCCGCGCCGATATGTCTTTTGCACTCATGCACGAAAGTTAAGGAAGGCTCCATGTTCGACAAAGTGCTCATCGCCAACCGCGGCGAAGTCGCGGTCCGTGTTATCCGCGCGTGCCGCGATATGGGCATCAAGACCGTCGCCGTTTATTCCACGGCCGATGCGGACGCGCTACACGTGCAGCTTGCCGACGAGGCGTATTGCATCGGCGGCCCGCGTCTTGCCGAGAGCTACCTCAACGACGATGCCGTGCTCACCTGTGCCGTAAAGTCGGGAGCTAAGGCAATTCATCCCGGCTATGGCTTCTTTTCCGAGAAGGCGAGCTTCGTGCGCGACTGCGACAAGTTCGGTCTGGCGTTTGTCGGTCCTTCGGCCGAGGTGATCGACAGCATGGGCGACAAGGACGCCGCACGCCGAACGGCCGCTGCTGCGGGCGTGCCCATCGTGCCGGGCTGCGATTTGCTCAAAAGCCCCGAGGAAGCAACGGCCGAGGCCGAGCGCATCGGCTGCCCCGTGCTTATTAAGGCGCGCGCGGGCGGCGGCGGTCGCGGTATTCGCAAGGTCGAGCGCGTGGAAGATGCGGCAAAGGCGTTCATCGAGGCGCGTGCCGAGGGTGAGGCCGTTTTTGGCGACGGCGAGTGCTACATGGAGAAGTTCGTTGCGCCGGCGCATCACGTTGAGGTACAGATTATGGCCGATAAGCAGGGCCATGTGTTTTCGCTCGGCGAGCGCGAGTGCTCGGTGCAGCGCCGCAACCAAAAGCTGATCGAGGAGAGCCCCGCGCCGTGCCTCGACGGACGTGACGATATTCGCGCGCGCATGCACAAGGCCGCGCGCGACCTGGCTCGTGCCGTCGGTTACGAAGGAGCCGGTACCATCGAGTTCCTGTATTCGGATGACGGCAATTTCTACTTTATGGAAATGAACACGCGCTTGCAGGTGGAGCATCCGGTTACGGAGTTTGTGACCGATACCGACTTGGTCAAGTGGCAGCTGCGCGTGGCGGCCGGCCAGCCTCTGCCCTTTGAGCGGGAGGACATGCCGGTTCGCAACCACGCCATGGAGTGCCGCATCAATGCCGAAACGCCGGACTTTCTGCCGTCATGTGGAACGGTTACCGCGTTGCGTGTGCCGGGTGGTCCGCGCGTGCGCTGGGATTCCGCCATGTTTACCGGAGCGAAAGTTCCGCCGTACTACGACTCCATGCTCGGCAAGCTCATCGTGTGCGCGCCCACGCGTGACGGTGCCATTCGCAAGATGCGCTCGGCCCTGGGCGAGCTCGTGATTGAGGGCGTGAGCGAAAATAGCGAGCTTCAGCTCGACGTGCTGGCAAACGACGAGTTTTTGTCGGGCATGTATCACACCGATCTGATGGGGCATCTCTATGCTGATGAATAGAAAAGCGAAGACGGTCAATGTCCTTGAGGGGCCGATAACCGAGTCGTGCGCCGAGTTCCCCGCGCGCCACGTGTTTGTCAAATGCCCGGAGTGCCGCCGTGTGATCGATGAGGCGCGCCTGCACGACAACCTCGAGGTCTGCCCTCGTTGCGGCAAACACTTTCGCGTGAGCGGTCGCGCGCGCATGCGCATGACGGTCGACGCGGGTACCTTTGAGGAATGGGATGCCAATCTGGCGTCGAAGGACTTCCTCTCGTTTCCCGGTTATGCCGACAAGCTTAAGAGCGTGAGCGAGCGTTCGGGCGAGCGCGATGCCGTTGTGTGCGGCAGGGGCAAAATCTGCGGCTGCGATACCGCGCTCTTCTTTATGGATGCCAACTTTATGATGGGCTCAATGGGCTCCGTGGTGGGCGAGAAGATCTGTCGTGTCTTTGAGCGCGCGGCCGAGTTGGGGCTGCCGGTCGTTGGCTTTACCGTATCGGGCGGCGCCCGCATGCAGGAGGGCGTGACCTCGCTCATGCAGATGGCCAAGATTTCTGCGGCGGTTAGGCGCCACAGCGAGGCGGGCGGCCTGTATATCACGGTGCTCACCGATCCCACGACCGGAGGTGTAACCGCGAGCTTTGCCATGGAGGGCGACATTATCCTGGCCGAGCCCGATGCCCTGACGGCATTTGCCGGCCCGCGCGTGATCGAGCAGAACATGCACAAGCGTCTGCCCAAGGGATTCCAGCGTTCCGAGTTTTTGCTGGAGCACGGCTTTTGCGATGCCGTTGTTCCGCGTGGTGAGATTGCGCTCACGGTAGGCGAGCTGCTGGCGCTGCACGAAGGGCACGCGCCCGGCCTGGGGGCACCGCATGAGATCGTGCATACGGGTCGTCGCGACAAAAAGCTGGGACACTTGTTTAAGCGCTCGGCCGCACCAAAAAGCGCGCTCGAAATCGTCAAACAGACTCGTTCGGCGAACCGCGCCACGGCAGGCGAGATGATCTCGTTGGGTCTCGACGGATTCGTAGAGCTGCACGGCGACCGCTACTTTGGCGACGATGCTGCCGTGGTGGGCGGCATCGGCTGGAAAGACGGGCGACCCGTGACGGTTATCGCCATCGAGCGCGGTACCACGACCAAAGAGCGCATGCGTCGCAACTTTGGTATGGCACATCCCGAGGGCTACCGCAAGGCACGTCGCCTGATGCACCAAGCCGAGAAATTTGGTCGGCCGGTTCTGTGCCTGGTTGATACTTCGGGCGCGTTTTGCGGCATCGGTGCCGAGGAGCGCGGCCAGGGCGAGGCGATTGCCCAGAATCTCATGGAGATGAGCGGCCTTAAGACGCCGATTGTCTCGGTGGTGACAGGCGAGGGCGGCTCTGGTGGCGCGCTGGCGCTGTCCGTGGCCGACCGCATCCTGATGCTCTCGAGCTCGGCCTATTCGGTCGTGAGCCCCGAGGCCTGTGCGTCGATCCTGTGGAAGGATACCGAGCGCGCGAATGAGGCCGCTGAGGCGCTTAAGCTCACGGCCCCCGATCTGTTGGCGCTCGGCATCATCGACGGCATTGTTGACGATAGGGGCCTGTCGCATGAGGAGATCGCCGGTGTCGTCATGTCCTCGGCATTTGATGCCTTCGATACGCTTGGGCAGCTCGACGACGCGACCCTCACAAACCTCCGCTACGAAAAGTACCGCGCAATCGGTCAGTACCGCACGATGTGACAAAGGGACAGTCCGCATGTCACATTGGGAAAGGCGTTCCATGTCACAAGTTTCTAACACCTCGTTTACAACGACGGTTTCATCAAACGCCATGGCCGTGGTGGACTATCTGTCCAAAAGCATGATGTCGGCGTTGCCGTTTATTGTCTGCGCGGCGCTGTTCCGCACCGTTGCCGTCATTATGGGCGAAGGCATGCTTGGTCTATGGCCTGCCGATTCCGAAATCTATCGCCTGTTTTACAGCTGGCTGTATAACGCTGGCTATTACTTTTTGCCCATCTATCTTGGTTGGGCCGCTGCCCGCCAGCTCGGTTGCTCGGAGCAGCTGGGCATGATGCTGGGCGGCGTATTGATTGTGCCCGATCTGCTTAAGCTCGTTGATGCCGCATCGACGACGGGGGCATCGATGACTTTCGTGTATGGTCTACTTCCCGCGCCGGTCAACGATTACACGACGACTGTTATTCCGGTTCTCATCTCGGTGCCCGTGCTATGGCGAGTGGAGTGTTTCTTCCAGCGCGTTATCCCTAAGGCCGTGGCGTTTTCGTTTGTTCCGTTTGCAACCATGCTCGTCATGGTTCCGGTCTCGCTGTGTATTACGGCGCCGGCGGGCAGCTATCTGGGCATGCTGTTGGGACAGCTTATGTTTATGCTTGGCAATTCCGGTGGCATCGTGTCGCTGCTCACGCTTATGGGACTTGCCGCGGGTTGGGAGTTTCTTAAGATCGCGGGTGTCAGCAACGTTGTCCTATCGCTCGCCTATGCGCAGTTTATGAGTGTGGGAACGGATTCGTGCATTCTGATCGCTGCGACGATGGCGACGTTCGCCGTTTGGGGCATGCCCTTTGGCGCGTCGCTCCGCGTTGTGGATAAGGACGAGAAGGCGCTCATGCTGGGCTATTCGATCTCGGGCGTGCTTGGCGGCGTAAGCGAGCCGGCGCTGTACGGCTGCGGCTTTAAATATGGCAGGTGTCTGACATGCATGGCCATTGGCGGCGCCGTCGGAGGCCTTGTTGCGGCCGTGGGCCACGTTACGGCCTATACCATCGGCATGACGAATGTCCTTATGGTCATTGGCTTTGCCACGGGCGGCATCTCGAATCTGCTGTGGTGCTGCGCTGCCGGCGGCGCAGCATTTGCGGTGTCTGCGGCGCTGAGCTACTGCTTTGGCGTGGCGCCGGCGAAGGGGCAGGCGGCAGAAGACGGAGCCGATTCACCCGAAACCTCGAAGAGCGTGGCCGAAGTAAGCGCGTAAACCTGTGCGACACAAGGACGATTCCTTTGCCACATTCCAAGGCTGTGGTCCGTGTGGGCTGCGGCCTTTTTGTATCTGTGGGGCAAAGTGGCTACACTACAATCCGTTTGAGCAATAGATATATAGGTAGTACCGTGGGGGGCAGGTAAAGATGGTCGAGTGGATTGTTAAACGAGCACAGGGTGACCGTGCGCGCGTGGGCACGTTGACGGGCGTGGTGTGCATTATCGCCAATGTGGCACTTTGCGCTGCAAAGGGTGCAATTGGCGTGCTGTCGGGATCGGTTTCGATCGTGGCGGACGCCATGAACAACCTGTCCGATGCCAGCTCGAATATCGTGAGCGTGCTGGGCTTTAGGCTGGCGAGCAAGCCGGCCGACCCCGAGCATCCTTACGGACATGGCCGCTACGAGTATCTCTCGGGTCTGGTTGTGGCGGCGCTCGTGCTGCTTATTGGCATCGAACTGGTGAAGTCCTCGGTGGAGCGTATCGTCAACCCGGAGCCTGTCGAGTTCTCGCTTGCCCTGGTGGCAGTTCTAGCGCTTTCGATGGTTGTAAAGCTGTGGATGGCGGTCCTCAACCAAAAGCTCGGCGATCGCATTGAGTCCGAGACGCTGCATGCGACCGCGCAGGATTCCAAGAACGATGTTCTTGCTACGGGCGCCGTGTTAGCGTGCGCAATTGTTTCGCAGGTGACGCACATCAATCTTGACGCATGGGTCGGCCTTGCCGTTGGCGCCTATATCGGCTGGAGCGGCTTTGAGCTCATCCTGGATACGGTGAGCCCGCTTTTGGGCCAGGCGCCCGATCCTAAGCTGGTCAAGCACATTCGAGACAAAATCATGAGCTACCCCGGCGTTTTGGGCGTTCACGATTTGATGGTTCACGACTACGGCCCGGGCAGGAAGTTCGCAACCGCTCACGCCGAGATGGCGGCTGAGGCCAGCCCGCTGGAAAGTCACGACACGCTCGACAACATTGAACAGGCATTTAGGAACGAAGACGGCATGATTGTCACGCTCCATTACGACCCCATCGTGACCGACGATCCAAAGGTGGCGAGCATGCGTTTGCGCATCAACGCTATGGCTCAAGAGATTGATAGCCGCCTCTCGATCCACGACCTACGCTGTGTTCCGGGCCCCACGCACACCAACGTGATCTTTGACTGCGTGCGTCCCTCGGATCTGCAGATGAGTGCCGAAGACTTAAAGCACGCGCTGGCACAACGGGTCGAATCGGAATATCCCAAGTCGATTGCCAAGATCACGATCGACGAAGACTACGTAGGGCATACCCACGAGTAGGGCTGTGCCAGCAAAGCAAGTTATACAGAAGGGGAGAATATGAAGAGGCTGTATCTGCTCCGCCACGGCCAGACGGAATTCAACGTCAAAAAGCTCGTCCAGGGTCGCTGCGATTCTCCGTTGACCGACCTGGGCCGCAAGCAAGCGGGAATGGCAGCCGCATGGCTCAAAGCCCACGGCGTCGTCCCCGACAAAGTGGTCTCTTCGCCCTTAGGCCGAGCCATGGACACGGCTCAGCTCGTCGCATGCGAGCTCCTCGGCCCGGATACAGCAGTCGAGCCCTGCGAAGGCATCATCGAGCGCAGCTACGGCACCTTCGAAGAAGGCCCCCACGACGCCCTACCCACCGACGTCTGGGACCCCGGCGAGGACTTGGTCCCCTTTGGAGGAGAAGGAAGTCATGCCCTGCAGGAGCGCATGGTAGCCACCCTCACCAATCTCATGGGCGCCGAGGGGATCGAAACCCTCCTAGCAGTAAGCCACGGCAGCGCCAGCCGCCAATTCATCAAGGCTGCAGCCCCAGAGGGCTTCGAGCTCCCAACAATACTCCCCAACTGCGCCATTATGATTTTCGATTTTGATGAGGCGGAGCCACAAGTAGAGGGCGAGCCAATGCAATGCAAGTTCACCCTCCAGCAAATAGTGGACCCCCAACAAAGTCATTAGCCTGAGCGAGCAGAGTTAAGCAGACATCAACGTGTCGTCTCCCGAGCACGGCGGAGGGCCGGAGAAATATATTAAGGTCATCGCGAGTTCCGCACGCAAAGGAGAGCACTTAATGTGCTCTCCGTCTTGCGCAGGACTGTAGAGCAGGGACCTTAATATATTTCTCCGGCCCTCCGCCGTGCTCGGGAGCCATCCACGCACTTTACCTGCGTAAACAATGTGAGTGAAATATGAATCTCGATGGATACGCCCGCAGCCGTGTATACTAAACAGCTGTGTGAAACCAGGGGAGTATTCTGGCTGGACAAAATGCCTGCTTAATAGGGTTGTCAGGTAGTCCGGGCGAAATACAAGGCTGGGGAGCACGTCGTGTAAGTAGTGGTCCTCTAGGGGCGTACGCTCGGTGGTGTACGCATTGTCCCAAGACCACGCGAGAGTTGGGATCATATCTTGATCAGCATGATTCTCGGCCGCAAGATTGGCATGACCCAGGTTTGGGACGAGGACGATAACGTCGTTCCCGTCACGGTCATCCAGGCTGGCCCCTGCGCTGTCTCGCAGGTTAAAACTCAGGCAACCGACGGCTATGACGCCGTCCAGATCGGTTTCGGCGACATCAAGGCCAAGAACGTGAACAAGCCCATGGCTGGTCACTTCGCCAAGGCTGGCGTCGAGCCTGTCCGCTTCCTTCGTGAGGTCCGCGTCGAGAACGGCGAGGAGCACAAGGTCGGCGAGGTCGTCACCGTCGCTGATTTCGCTGATGTCGAGAAGGTCGACGTCATCGGTACCTCCAAGGGTAAGGGCTTCCAGGGTCGCATCAAGCGCTGGGGTCAGCGCCGCGGTCCTATGACGCATGGTTCTCACTTCCAGCGTCACCCCGGTTCTATCGGTCAGTGCGCCTATCCTGCGCGCGTCCTCAAGGGCGTCAAGATGGCCGGTCACATGGGTAACGAGCGCGTTACCGTCAAGAACCTTTCCGTTGTCCGCATCGATGCCGAGCAGAACCTCATCTTGGTCAAGGGCGCTGTCCCGGGTGCCAAGAATGGTCTCGTCGCCATCCGTATGGCCTAAGGGCCCAGCCCATTTAGCCCAGCGTCATACCAAGGAGAACACTTAAATGGCAAAGTTTGAAGTAAAGAACAGCGAGGGCAAGAAGGTCGCCGAGGCCGAGCTCGCCGCTGAGGTGTACGGCATCGAGCCGAACATCCACGTTATGCACCACATCGTCAAGTGCCAGATGGCCTCTTGGCGTCAGGGCACCCAGTCCGCTAAGGGCCGCTCTGAGGTTTCCGGTGGCGGCAAGAAGCCTTGGCGTCAGAAGGGCACCGGCCGTGCCCGCCAGGGTTCCATCCGTGCTGCCCAGTGGCGTCACGGTGGCGTTGTCTTCGCCCCCAAGCCCCGTTCCTACGCTAAGCGTATGAACAACAAGGAGGTCAAGCTGGCTATGCGCTCCGCGCTGTCCGCCAAGCTGGCCGATGGCGAGCTCGTGCTCGTCGACGACTACGGCTTCGAGAAGCCTTCCACCAAGGCTGCCGTTGCCATGCTCAAGGCTCTTGGCCTTGAGGGCAAGCGTCTGACCATCATCGTTCGCGATGAGGACGTCAACGCCTACCTGTCGTTCCGCAATATTCCCAAGACGTTCATCATCACCGCTGACGAGGCCAACACCTACGATCTCGTCAACAACAACGCTGTGCTGATGCCCGCCGACATCGCCGCTCACTTCGGGGAGGTGCTTGCATAAATGACCGCCCACGAGATCATCATCCGTCCGATCGTGTCCGAGCGTTCCTTCTCCGGCATGGAGCAGAACAAGTACACGTTCGAGGTCGCCAAGGATGCTAACAAGTATCAGATCAAGGACGCTGTCGAGGAGATCTTCGGCGTCAAGGTCGTTCGCGTGAACACCTTGACGGTCAAGCCCAAGACCAAGCGCGTGCGCTATGTCGCCGGCAAGACCCGTTCTTGGAAGAAGGCCATCGTCACGCTGGCCGAGGGCGACACCATCGAGGTCTTTGGCAACCAGGCCTAAGACTCGCTGCTGTTGAGTGAGCTCATGCCTCCCAAATAGGGGAGGCGAGAGCTCAAGGTTTCGGGCGTATAAAATGGACACGCCCGGAACCGTGTATACGTCCGGTGTCATCGCACCCGAGGCAGAACCTCGAATCCCTGTCTGCGATGGCTAACGGATTCCTATTGAAAGGGATTGTAATGGCTGTAAAGCACCTTAAGCCGACCTCCGCTGGTAGGCGTTGGCAGACGATCTCCGATTTCTCTGAGATCACCTGCACCAAGCCCGAGAAGTCTCTTCTCGAGCCCCTGCCCAAGAAGGCCGGTCGTAACAACAACGGCCGCATCACCACCCGCCACCAGGGCGGCGGCGTGAAGCGTCGTTACCGCGTGATCGACTTCAAGCGCAACAAGGACGGCGTGCCCGCCAAGGTTGCCACGATCGAGTACGATCCGAACCGTTCCGCTCGCATCGCTCTGCTGCACTACGCTGACGGTGAGAAGCGCTACATCCTGGCCCCCAAGGGCCTCGAGGTCGGTCAGACCATCATGTCCGGTTCTGACGCCGACATCAAGCCGGGCAACGCTCTGCCCCTCGCCGACATCCCCGTCGGTACGCTCATCCACGCTGTCGAGTTCCAGCCGGGTAAGGGCGCTGCTATCGCTCGTTCCGCCGGTAACTCCTGCCAGCTGATGGGTAAGGAGGGCAAGTACGCTATCGTCCGTATGCCTTCCTCCGAGATGCGCCGCATCCTCGTTACCTGCCGCGCCACCGTCGGTGAGGTCGGCAACGCCGATCACGCCAACATCGTCATCGGCAAGGCCGGCCGTAAGCGTCACATGAACGTGCGCCCGACCGTCCGCGGTACCGTCATGAACCCTGTCGACCACCCGCACGGCGGTGGCGAGGGCAAGAACCACACCTCTGGTCGTCCCTCTGTTACCCCCTGGGGTAAGCCGACGAAGGGCCTTCGTACGCGCAAGAAGAAGAAGGTCTCGAACCAGCACATCATTCGTCGCCGTAAGAAGTAATTTCGGATACCGAGTTTTAGGAGAAAGCACTTATGAGCAGAAGTCTCAAAAAGGGCCCGTTCGTGGAGACTCGCCTTCTCTCGCGTATCACCGCGATGAACGAGGCTGGCAAGAAGGACGTCGTGAAGACCTGGTCCCGCGCGTCCACCATCTTCCCCGAGATGGTTGGTCACACCATCGCCGTCCACGACGGCCGCAAGCATGTGCCCGTGTATGTTACCGAGTCCATGGTTGGTCACAAGCTCGGCGAGTTCGCGCCGACTCGTACGTTCCGTGGCCACAAGGCCAAATAGGGGGTTAACCGTAAATGGCAACTAAGTCTATTGAAACTGAGGCCACCGAGGTTCGCGCCGTCGCTAAGTACGTGCGTGTTTCCCCCAGCAAGGCCCGCCTGGTGGTCGATCTGATCCGCCGCAAGCCTGTCGCTCAGGCCTTCGACATCCTCCACTTCTGCGACCGCGCCGTCGCCGTGGATGTCGAGAAGGTTCTCCGTTCCGCCGTTGCGAACGCCGAGAACAACAACGGTCTGCGTGCCGACAACCTGGTTGTCGCCGCTGCCTATGTTGACGAGGGTCCGACGCTTAAGCGCATCCGTCCCCGCGCCAAGGGTTCCGCTTCTCGCATTCTGAAGCGTACTTCCCACATCACCGTCGTCGTTGCTCCTCGAAAGGAGGCGTAAAGCTGTATGGGTCAGAAAGTCTACCCCACCGGCTTCCGTCTTGGCATCACCGAGAACTGGCGCTCCCGCTGGTTCGCAGAGAAGGATTACGCTAAGACCCTCGGTAACGATCTCGAGATCCGCAAGTACCTCGAGAAGCGTCTTTCCCGCGCAGCTGTCTCCCGCGTCGAGATCGAGCGCGCTGGCGACAAGGTGAAGGTCATCATCCTCACCGCTCGCCCCGGCGTTGTCATCGGTAAGAAGGGTGCCGAGATCGATACCCTCCGCACCGAGCTCGAGAAGGTCGCTGGCGTCTCCAAGGGCCAGCTCTCCGTCGACGTTGTCGAGATCAAGCGCCCCGAGCTCGACGCCAACCTCGTTGCTCAGTCTATCGCCGAGCAGCTCGAGGGCCGCGTTGCCTTCCGTCGCGCTATGCGCAAGGCTGTCCAGTCTGCCCGCAAGGCCGGCGCTAAGGGCATCCGTATCCAGTGCTCCGGTCGTCTCGGCGGTGCCGAGATGGGCCGTCGTGAGTGGTACCGCGAGGGTCGCGTGCCTCTGCACACCCTCCGTGCCAAGATCGACTACGGCACGGCTGTCGCCAGCACCACCATGGGCGCTTGCGGCGTGAAGGTCTGGATCTACCTGGGCGAGAAGCTCCCGGGCCAGCCTGTTCCCAACCCTGCACTCGAGGGCTCTTCCCGTCCTCGTCGTCGTAACTCCGAGAGGAGGGGTCAGTAGTGCTTGCCCCTAAGCGTATTCTT
The DNA here is from genome assembly GCA_900543275.1 of uncultured Collinsella sp. Taxonomy (GTDB): domain Bacteria; phylum Actinomycetota; class Coriobacteriia; order Coriobacteriales; family Coriobacteriaceae; genus Collinsella. The sequence goes on from UQQL01000027.1 coordinate 13,609, forward strand.
CACCGCAAGGTGCAGCGTGGCTCCATGAAGGGCCAGGCCAAGGGTAATACCGAGCTGCATTTCGGCGAGTTTGGTATCCAGGCTCTCGAGGCCCATTGGATCACCAACCGTCAGATCGAGGCCGCTCGTATTGCCATGACCCGCTACATGAAGCGTGGCGGTCGTGTCTACATCACGATCTTCCCCGATAAGCCCATCACCAAGAAGCCTGCCGAGACTCGCATGGGTTCTGGTAAGGGTAATCCCGAGGAGTGGGTGGCCGTCGTCAAGCCCGGCCGCATCATGTTCGAGGTCAAGGGCGTGCCCGAGGAGGTCGCTCGCGAGGCTCTGCGTCTTGCACAGCACAAGCTTCCCATCAAGACCAAGATTGTTGCTGCCAAGAACGCTGAGCAGCGCATCGAGAAGGAGATGGCTGAGGAGGCCGCTCTCGAGGCCAAGTGGGCTGCTGAGGACGCCGCCGCCGCCAAGGAGGAGAACTAATGAAGCCCGCAGAGATTCGTGAGCTCTCGGACGCTCAGCTCGTTGAGAAGCTGAAGGAAATGCGCGCCGAGCTCTTTAACCTTCGTTTCCAGATGGCCACCAGCCAGCTGGACAACACCGCTCGCGTCAACACCGTGAAGAAGGACATCGCTCGCGTCCTCACGGAGCAGCGCGCCCGCGAGATCGCAGCGGAGAAGTCCGCTGTCGCCGAGTAGGACCTAAGGAGAGAACATGACTGATTCGCGTAACTCGCGTAAGGTCCGTACGGGTGTCGTTACCTCCGTCTCCGGTGCCAAGACCATTGTTGTCACCATCACCGAGCGCAAGCGTCACCCCAAGTACGGCAAGATGATGACCAGCTCCAAGAAGCTGCACGCTCACGACGAGGAGTGCACGGCTGGCGTGGGCGATACCGTCCGCGTTATGGAGACCCGTCCTATGTCCAAGATGAAGCGTTGGCGCCTCATCGAGGTCGTCGAGCGCGCTAAATAAGCAGTCGCTCTTACGACTTGTACGTTTCCGAAGATGTGCGTATGCCTGGCTTGCATACCACGGGCCGTATAAAGGCTGCGCACCTCTCTTCGGTTCTTAGTTCGGAGGAACATCTACCATGATTCAGATGCAAACCATGCTGAACGTCGCCGACAACTCCGGCGCTCGCAAGATTCGCTGCATCAAGGTGCTTGGCGGTTCCAAGCGTCGTTATGCAGGCATCGGCGATGTGTTCATCGGTGCTGTCCAGGAGGCTACCCCTGGCGCCAACGTCAAGAAGAAGGACGTTGTCCGTTGCGTCGTCGTTCGCACCGTTAAGGAGATCCGCCGCAAGGATGGCTCCTACATTCGCTTTGATGAGAACGCCTGCGTTGTCATCAACAACGATGGTTCGCCCGTCGGCACCCGTATCTTCGGGCCCGTCGCTCGCGAGCTTCGTGACAAGAAGTACATGAAGATCGTCTCGCTCGCTCCCGAGACCCTGTAGTTAGGGGAGATATATGTATATCAAGAAGGGCGATAAGGTCCAGGTTCTCTCTGGTAAGGATCGCGGCAAGCAGGGCGTTGTCCTGCGTGCTCTCCCCGCCGAGAACAAGGTCGTTGTCGAGGGCGTTTCGGTCGTCAAGAAGGCCGTCAAGCCCAACGCTGCCAACCAGCAGGGCGGCATCGTTTCGCAGGAGGCTCCCATCGACGCCTCCAACGTCAATCTCGTTTGCCCCGAGTGCGGTAAGGTTACCCGCGTCGGTCACGAGAAGGACGGCAAGAACAAGCTGCGCGTCTGCAAGAAGTGCGGCCACAAGTTCTAAGCTGCCCGCAACATCAAGTTGCTAGCAAAGGCCCGGATGCCATGGCACCCGGGCCTTTTTCTATCCCCACTCGATGGCTTCGGTTCTGCCGTCCTGTCATTCCGGTTGCATCCAGTTTTCGGTGCCGTCTCGAATCGAGTGTCGCCAGGTGACACCCTGTCGCGTTTCGTCGGCTTCGGGGACAAAAGTCGGGACAACTCCAAAAACTATTTCGAACTCAGGGCTTTGAGTTTTTGTTTTTGTCCCAAAGGGCGCGGCGGGATGCCTTTGGAGGCTCGATAGCGCCGAAAACGCCCGTTTTGAAACTTAAATGCCTTTTCGCGTGCAAGCCGCCAGCTGCAATAGGAAGTGAATCAACGCAGGTGGCTTTCAAGCAGTTTGCAAAACTGCAGGTCGCAGGTCTTCATTGCCAGTAGGAGAAATGAGTAGTCTCAGGTGGCTTGCCCATGAGTTGACGAACGGGATTTGAGATTACGCTGACGTCCGGAAACGCTTCGAGCACGGCGTTACGTTTTTGGGGTTTGGGCGTAGCCCCTGCACCCGCGAGCGCGGGCCTTAAGCCCGCCGAGAGGGTGACGCGTCGAAAACGAAGGGGAAAGAGAGAAGGGGCCGTCCCTATCATTCAGGTTGCGACCGAAGAAGACAAGGAGACCCCCTGAGCCTGAATGATGCCCCACATACCGCGTCCGACCGAGCTCAAGCCGAGCTTTTCCTGACGTCCGCCTTCGCGAAGATGATGGCTGGATTGGCTATGGATTGGCAACACTTATTTGGACGATTCCGGGAGGGACGGCCCCGCCTCCCTGAACTCGACCGGCGACATGTAGCCCAGCGTCGAGTGGATCCTGAAGTTGTTGTACCAGTGCACGTAATCCAAGAGCTTGGCTCGGAGCTCGCGCGTCCCTCCTCGGTCCTTCGGAGTGGCCGACGATCTCCCCGTTGCAGAGGTCGACGAGCAGGCAGACGTAGTTCCACGATGCCCCGACGCGCACGCAGGCCAAGTCGCTGCATATATGAGTGCACGGCGCCCTGCCGCCGAAGCCGCGCGCGACGACGTTCGACACGTCGGCCTCGTTGACCGCCCCGGGGTGCACCTTGAACCTCTTCCTGCCGTATGCGCCGGCCAGGCCGTTCTTCCTCATGATGCGGCAGACGCGGCGCCGGCTGACGGTAACGCCCGACCTCCCGGGCGACGCCTTGATCTTGCGCGATCCGTTCCGGCCCTTGCTGGCGGCGTGCGCCGCCGCGGCCGCCGTCGCCCCCGACATTAAGGTCCTCAAGGGCCGCGTCGTCTCCGGCGACCAGTTCGTCTCGCCCGCGGAACAGAAGGAGCGAATCCTCGCGACCTTCGGCGACCTGTGCTGCGAGATGGAGGGCTGCACCATCGCGCAGGCCGCTTATCTCAACGGCGTGCCCCTCGTCGTCGTGCGCGCCATCAGCGACAAGCCCTGCGCCGAGGGCCGGGTCGTCGACTACAACACCTTCGAGAAGAAGGCCGCCTGCGACTGCGCCCGCATCGCCGCGCGCATGGTTAAGCTTTAGGCCCTGCGCGCCGGGGCCCTTCTTTATGTTGGGACCCCGGCGCGCCGGGCCCTTTCCAAAGCGAAGTGTCGAGCCGAAGTGTTGAGCGTCGGCCCTGAATGTTCAATGGCCGTTGTTTTCTGCCCCTCAAGTGGTGGACTTTTCCTCGGAGCTGTTGATTCCCCCACGCGCCCCCTTCCGTTCTCTGTTCTCCCCTTATACTCCTTGTACGAGGAGGTAAGAAGTCATGGACAAGACCACACAGGACAGCTTGGCAAAGAAACCCGTCGACATGAGGGACAGGATTCTCGAGCATCTCGAGGCCCTCACCTCTGCCGTCTCGCTCGACGACCTTGCCCGTCTGTCCACCTCCGACATCGCCGAGACGCTCATCATCTCCAGGAGCCTGGCGAGCCAGTACCTCAACGACCTTGTTCGCGCCGGCCTTGTGGTTAAGGTGGCGGGCAGGCCTGTCCGTTATTTTCATCGCCGCGCGTTCCAGAAGCGTTTTCAGGTAAAGCTCTCTGCAAGCGAGTACGCCTCGCTCGCCGACCTCATCCAGGCGACGGGAATCGCCGATCACCGCGACTTCGCGCGTGCCGTGGGCTTCGACCTGAGCCTCAGCTCCGTTGTCGAGCAGTGCAAGGCTGCGGTTCAGTCCCCTCCGTTTGGCCTACCCATCCTCTTGAGCGGCGGCGTGGGTGTCGGTAAGTCTTTCCTTTCTCGCCTTGTGTACGAGTACGGCAAGAACCAGGGCTTGCTGTCCCGCGACTCCTCCTATGTGCGCATCGACTGCGCCGGGGTCCCGGACGCCGCCTCGTTCAACGGGCTTCTTGACGAGTCAATCGCGAAATCGCGCGGGGGTGTGGTTTTTGTCAACGGCATCGAGGCACTCTCTCCCTCTGCGATGGAGCACTGCCTTGCGACGGCCCTCGGGCTCGATGCCTCCCAGGATGCGCCGCGCGCTCGCCTCGTTCTTTCGACGACGCTTTCCGCCGATGACCTGAAGGTTTCCTCGGCCTACAGCAAAATGCCCATCTGTGCCCGTGTCCCCTCACTCAAGGAGCGGACCCCCGAGGAGCGCGAGGATCTCATCTTGAGCTTCCTGCGCAGCGAGGGGTGCCGAATCGGTTCTGATGTGAAGATCAGCCGCGGCGCATACCGTTGCCTCGTGAACGCGGACTTTTCCGATAACATCGCCGGCTTGCGCGCCTGCGTGACGAACTGCTGTGCCAAAGCGTTCCTCAATCGCGAGGGCGACTACGTCGTCGTTCGCCCGTATCTTCTTCCCAGCGGGCTCCTCTCCTCCGCGCAGATCGATCAACAGCCCGACGATGGCGTTCTGATCGACGCGTCTCTGGATGCCGCCGAGAGCACAGGGCCGGTCGAGCAGGCGCTCGATGCCCTGTGCTCCCTCGATGAGCGATTCTGCGCCGGAGAGCTCTCTGTCTCCGAGCTTGTCTCGCAAGCTGTCTCCGCTGTGCGCGGCGTTGAGGATCACTTGATCTTCGACCACGGCGTCGCCTCCTCGAGGTCGCGCGCCTTCGAGCGCGTCGTGGGCGCGGTCCTTGCCGACGCAGGCTCTTCTTATGGCATCGAGCTTTCGAGGAAGGTCGCTTTTCTACTGGCCCAGGAGATTTGCCTGCAGTTGTGGCCGGGTATCGGCCTGGCTAAGCGAAAGTCTGCCTGTGCGGAGCAAATCTCCCATCTCCTCGGTGCCGTGACCTCCGAATTGCCGTTTGCCTCGAGTGTCTCCGATCAGGTCGCCGCAGACGTGGAAGGGGCGCTGGGAATCTCGCTCGATCACTTCACGAAGACGCTTCTGACGCTGTGCGTCGCATCGGAGTCTCGCGATGCGAAGGCCCTTCGGACGCTCTGCGTCATCTTGTCCCACGGCTACTCAACGGCGACGAGCATCGCCGACGCGGCGAACCGTATGCTCGGCATGCATGTGTACGAGGCTGTTGACATGCCCTACGACCAGCAGCTGAAGGACATCGTCGGTCCGCTCCAGCGCCTCGTCGACCGCCATTCCTACTGCACCGGGGTCGTGTTCCTCGTCGACATGGGCTCCTTGGAGGAGGCCTATAAGGCCCTCGAGAACGTTACCGACTCCACTATCGGCGTGGTGAACAACGTCTCTACCGGTCTTGCGCTCGAGATCGGGGTCGGGCTGCTCGGCGGCAAGTCCATCGCCGAGGTTCTTGGCGATGCGACCGCCGCGTGCGTGACGCACTGCAAGGTGATCGAGCGCGTCAACCGTGAGGACGCCATCGTCTTCTGCTCCGAGTCCGGGGTCGACGCCGCGGAGAGGATACGCCAGCTCGTCTCGCAGAGCCTCCCGCGCACCATAGGCGCGCGCCTGCTCACGAGGCCCTTCAAGCAGCTCGTCGCGAACGGGTCGAACGACGCCGTTTTCTCCGAGCACCGCGTCTGTGCCGTCATCGGCACGGGAGACCCCGGGGTCGCCTCCGTCCCCTTCGTCGCCCTCGAGGACATCATGTCGACGGCGTCCGCCTCTAAGGTTGATGCCGTGTTCGGCAGGTGGCTTGACGCTTCCGAGCTCTCTTCTTTCCACGAGAAGCTGCTCTCGAACATGACGCTGCAGAACGTCATCCGCTCCATCACCATCCTCGACCCGGAGCGGCTATTCCATGAGATCGAGAGCGCCGTGCACGAGCTTCAGCGCAGGACAGGCGAGAAGATCGGCAGCAACGCCATCATTGGGCTCTACGTTCACCTCTGCTGTCTCGTCGAGCGCCTTGTTACCAGAAACCCCATTGAGACCTACGTTGGCCAGGACCGCTTCGAGGAGGAACGCGCCGATTTCATCGAGTCCTTCAGGCAGAGCTTCTCGAGCATCTCGACGCGCTATCGCGTAGAGGTTCCCGTAAGCGAGATCGCATATGTCTTCGACTACATAAGCGTGAGCGCCGCCCCGGCGCGAGAAGAGCGCCTCGGCTCCTCGGACCTCCTGCTCGACGAGTGACCTTCCCCGCGCCGCCGCAAGCTGACCGCGCGTCCTCAATAATCCGATAACCCCTTGCCCGGCGCGAATCCGGATAGCGCCGAGGCAGTACCGAACGCAAAACTTCATTTGATAGGAGCAAACATGAGTGTTGTTATGGCACGAATCGACAATCGCCTGCTTCACGGCATCATCGTGACGCAGTGGGCCCCGGTGTCGGGCGCGACCCGAGTCATGGTCATCGACGACAAGGTCGCCGGCGACGAGGTCCTGAAGTCCACCATGAGGATGGCGCGCCCCGCGGGCATGGCCGTTTCGATCATCTCCGAGCAGACCGCGCTCAAGAACTTCGCCGCGGGCAAGTACGACCGCGAGAAGGTCTTCGTCATCGCCAAGGAGCCCGAGACGATGCTTCGCCTGGTCGAGTCGGGCGTCGAGCTCCCGTCGCTGGTCGTCGGCGGCTCGCTCGTCAAGGAGGACGGCATCCAGCTCACCCAGCGCGCCTACGCCTCCGCCGAGAACGTCCAGAGCTACAAGGCGCTCATCGCCCGTGGCGTCAAGGTGACGGCCCAGTTCGTGCCCGCCGACAAGCCCGTCTCCGTCGCAGACCTCATCTAAGGGGGAAATATGGTCAACTTCACTATCCTGCAGGTCGTCCTTTTGACCCTACTGGCCTTCATCAAGCACGTGGACTACTACGGCATCCCGATGATCTTCGTCAATTACGCCGTTTTCTGGGGCCTCATCACCGGAGTCGTCATGGGCGACTGGAAGACCGGCCTTGTCATCGGCGGCACCATTCAGCTCATGCAGCTCGGCGTCGCGGGCTTCGGCGGCTCCTCCATTCCCGACTACGGCACGATGGCCATCATCGCCACCGCCTACGGCGTGACCCTGGGCTCCGACACGGGCCTCGCCATCGGCCTGCCGGTCGGCATGCTCGGCATCCAGCTCGACGTCGTCGCCAAGATCCTCAACGGCTTTGTCGTCGAGAAGTCCCAGAAGTTCTGCAACGAGGGTAAGTTCAATCAGATGAACGCCATCCTGTGGGTCTGCCCCGCGCTCTTCGGCCTGTGCGCCGCCCTGCCCGTCTTTGTCTCCGTGACGCTCGGCCAGCCCGCCGTCAACTGGCTCCTCGAGGTCATGCCCCAGTGGTTCCTCTCCGGCCTCACCCTCGCCGGCAAGATGCTCCCGGCCGTCGGTATCGCCATGCTGCTCCGCTACATGCCAACCGCCAAGTACTTCCAGTACCTGCTCGCCGGCTTCTTCCTCTCGGCCTTCCTGAACGTGCCCATCATCGGCGCCGCCATCGTCGGCGTTGCCCTCGCGATTGCGTTCTACCAGCGTGCCGAGAGGGACACCGAGCTCGCCGCCCACGCTTCCGCAGACGCCTTCATCGGAGAGGATGAGTAACCATGGAAAACGAGAACATCACCGCCGTCGCCGAGGGCAAGCCCTCCGGCTACAAGGTCACCAAGAAGGACCTGCGCAACGCGAACTGGCGCTGGCTCATGAGCGTGTGCACCTTCAACTACCAGACCCAGCAGGGCGCCTCAGTCGCCTACGCCCTCTCGCCGGTCCTGAGGAAGATCTACACGAACGACGAGGACTATAAGCAAGCGCTCAACAACCACTTCCGCTACTACAACACCCAGCCTTGGCTCGCCGCCATCATCCTTGGCGCCTGCGTGGCCATGGAGGAGCGCGACGGCCTAGCGGCGGCGGACGCCGTCCAAGACCTGAAGATCGGCACCATGGGACCGCTCGCCGGCGTCGGCGACTCCCTGCTCATGACCATGATCCCGACCATCATGGGCTCCATCGCCGCCTACATGGCCATCGAGGGCAACCCCGTGGGAGCCGGCATCTGGTTCGCGCTCATCCTGGCCATCTTCTGGGTCCGCATGCACGCCCTCGAGTTCGGCTACAAGCAGGGCGTGAAGCTCGTCACCGACTTCAGCGAGAAGCTTCCCAACCTCACTGCCGCCGCCTCCGTGCTCGGCCTCACCGTGGTCGGCTGCCTCATCGCCTCGGTCATCGGCGTCACCTGCCCGATTAGCTTCAGCTTCGGCGACGTCGCGATGGAGATTCAGCCGCTGCTCGACAAGATCCTGCCTGCCATGATCCCCGCCGCCATCACGGGAAGCGCGTATTACCTTCTTACCAAGAAGAACGCGAGCATGACGGCCCTCATCCTCGTGGTGATCGTCCTCGCGATGGTCGCCTCCGCCGCCGGCATCCTCGCCTAGCTTCGACCCAAGAGATTGGTGAATCAATGAGAAAGATAGTTGTGGCGAGCCATTCCCTTCTCGCCCAGGGCTTCAAGGACACCCTCGAGTTCCTTACGGGTAAGGGCGACGCCGTCAACGCCGTGTGCGCCTACGTGAACGACAACGGCGAGGGGCTCGACGCGGCGGTCGAGGCGGCTCTTTCGGGCACTGACGAGGTCGTCGTCCTCACCGACGCGTACGGCGGCAGCGTGAACCAGCGCTTTTCCCGCTTCGCCTCCGACCGGATCCACGTGATCGCGGGTGTCAACCTCCCGCTCGCCATGACGGTCGCGCTCGCGCGCCCCGACGAGAAACTCGACTTCGACGCCCTCGTCAACGAGGCGCGCCAGCAGATCATCTACGTGAACGGTGCCAGTTCCGCCGAGTGCGACGACGACGAATAGAGGAGGTCGACGATGAGAGAGTTCCTTAAGGACGTGTGGATGCACGGCGGTGAGGAAAGCCGCGCCATCACCCCCGAGAACATCACGGGCGAGAAGGGCCGCGCCGCCATGTCGGCCAGCCACCTCGGCGTCGGCCGCAAGGGCTCGTGCTGCGTGCCCCTTGAGTCCGGCGAGACCATCACGCTCGCGGACATCGAGGGCCCCGGCATCATCCGCCACATCTGGATGACCGTCCCCGACAAGACCGCCGCCGGCAGCTTCGTCATGCGTGACCTCGTGCTGCGCTTCTACTGGGACGACGAGGAGACCCCCTCGGTCGAGTGCCCTGTCGGCGACTTCTTCTGCAACGGCTTCGGTGAGCGCGCCATCGTCAACTCGATGCCCATCTGCGTGAACCCGACGGGCGGCATGAACTGCTACTTCGAGATGCCCTTCAGGAAGCACGCCAAGGTCACGCTTACGAGCGAGCACCCCGGGTTCATTAAGTACATCTTCTACACGTTCAACTACGCGCTCACCGACGTGCCGGACGACGCCATGTACTTCCACGCCCGCTTTAACCGCGAGCGCAGCACCCGCAGGGGCGTCGACTACACCGTGCTCGACGGCGTGCGCGGCAAGGGCTACTACGTCGGCACCTACATGGCCCTGTGCGCCCTGGAGCGCTATTGGTGGGGCGAGGGCGAGATGAAGTTCTTCCTCGACGGCGACGAGGAGTTCCCCACGGTCACCTCGACGGGAGCCGAGGACTACTTCGGCGGTGCCTGGGCCTTCCTCGACAGGCCGCCCCACGCGTTGCCCGAGGCGCAGTGCTTCAACACGCTGTTCGCCGGCTACCCGTACCGCTCGACGCGCGACGCCACGCGCGACCGCTTCAGCGCGGGCAAGCCGAACCCGAATCCGATGCTCGCGACTAACGACGACGCGCTGCCCAGGCACGGCCTCTACAGGTGGCACCTTCCCGACCCGATCTCGTTCAAGGAGGACCTGCGCGTGACGTTCCAGGACCTCGGCAACGACGACATCAAGCTCTACGAGCGCGAGGACGACATCTCCACCGTCGCCTACTGGTACCAAAGCGAGCCGCACGCCGTGCTCGCCCCGTTTGCCGCAAGGCAGGACCGCGTGCCCAGGTAGGGTCGCCTCGAAACAAGCCAACGTTATGGGCGCCCGCGGTTGACCATGACTGCGGGCGTCCCTTTGTAAGGAGGATCACATGAGCGATAAGCAAATGAGGCTCGGCGCCCTCGAAGCCGGCGGGACCAAGATGGTCTGTGCCGTGGTGTCCGGCGACGGCGAGGTCCTCGACCGTATGGAGACCCCGACGCTTACGCCCGCCGAGACCGTCCCGCAGATGATCGAGTGGTTCACCGCCCGCGATGTGGACGCGTTGGGCATCGGCGCCTTCGGCCCGACCTGCGTCGACCCCAACGACGAGCGCTACGGCTCCATTCTCCAGACGCCCAAGCTCGCGTGGCGAGGCCATGGTCTTCGCGCCGCGTTCGCCGACGCCCTCGGGATTCCGGTGGCCTACGACACGGACGTGAACGTTGCCTGCCTCGGCGAAGTGGTCTTCGGCTGCTGCAAGGGGCTCGAGGACGCCGTCTACGTGACCATCGGCACCGGCGTGGGCGCGGGCGTCATGTGCGCGGGCAGACTCCTTCACGGCATGCTGCACCCCGAGGCCGGTCACATGCTGGTAAGGACCCGTCCCACCGAGGAGGGACGCTGCGTCTGCCCGAGCCACGCGAGCTGTCTCGAGGGGCTCGCCTCCGGCCCCGCCATCGCCGCGCGCTGGGGAAAGCCCGCGGCCGAGCTCGCGGACAACGATGAGGTGTGGGCGCTCGAGGGGGATTATCTGGGGCAGATGTGCGCGAACCTCGTGCTCATGTACTCGCCTCGCCGCATCGTCCTCGGCGGCGGCGTGATGCACCAGGAGCAGCTCTACGGCATCGTCCGCAAGAAGACCCTCGAATATCTGGGTGGCTACATCCAGACCGCCGAGCTTAAGGACATGGAGAGCTACATCTGCGCCCCGGGCTGCGGCGGCGACCAAGGAATCCTCGGCGCGGCCGAGCTGGCAAGAAGGGCGCTCGCGTAACTTGCGCTCTCTCCGCCATACAACGCGTTAAGAAAAGACGAGCGCTTCTTGCCAATTGAGCGGCAAGAAGTGCTCGTCTTTTGCATTTGTTTTTGGGGCAGGACGCCCCGCCTCCGCTAGAGTCCCTGGACCGCCACACCCACGAGGTTTGGACCGGTGTGGACACTGTCTCTTATACACATCTCCGAGCCCACGAGACGCGTAG
>UQQL01000028.1 GCA_900543275.1 uncultured Collinsella sp.
GCGTGAGCGGGTACAGGCGCGTGCCGGACCCGCCGGCGAGGATGATGCCTTTCATTTATTTATCCTTCCCTGGATCAATGGTCCTTGTCTCAAATGAACAATCGATGAGTAATCTCCTGCCAAGATCGGACGTTCTTTTGATTACCTTTGCAGGATTTCCGATAACAATCGAATTGTCCGGAATCTCGCCCTTCACGACGGCGCAAGCACCTACGATGCAGTCTTTACCAACCGTTGTACCTGGCAGCAACGATGCCCTAGCTCCAATAAAAGAGTTATCTCCAATGGAAATCGTTCCATCAAGCTTCAGATGCCTATCGGTTGTTCCACCGCCCACGGCATGAAGGGCATTCTCAACCGAGTAGTCATGCGTCAACAGCATCACTTCGCGAGAGATAACAACCTCGTCACCGATTTCAATACCATTTAGTCCTTGCCCGTCAAAGTAGGCCGACGATGCGATGTAGTTAGGCCGCCCATGAAAACGTACGCCATGCTTCTTAAGAAACTTGGAGTACGCATCCGTAAAGACACGGTTATTCAAGCCGTCAAGACAGCAGATAAGATTCCTTTCAAGAACGCTCAGTACCTTCTTAACCTTATTCATTTGCTATCACCCTCTTGATAGGCTCCGAGCAGGCCGCGACGTCCGTCCGCAAGCCCACGTCGTATCATTTTGAGTTTTGCCGCCTTATTAGGTTCGAATAAGAGCATCTTTGGGATGTTGACAAACAGCTCCCTGTAGTACTTATCCCTATAGAAAGCCTTGTCCGTACCATATAAATAACGGCTATTTCGATAGCGGTAGTAATATCGAATCGCACTGTGATTCATCGCAAAGAATGTATGACCCAATAGCTTTATTTCAATTGGTGAGCCAATTTCATGCACAAGGGAGTAATTGTTCAAATAGCAAAGTTTCAACCCAGCGTTTTTTAAGCGATGCCCAAACTCAATGTCGACGTAATCGATAAATAGACTGCCGTCGAATCCGTCAACCATCTCGTAAGCAAATAGAGAGAGAAAATTGCCAGAAGTAAGCCAGTACTTTGCTTCGGTAATCTCATCAGACTGCACCGAATCAGCTGCGTTGAAATTTAAGCCAACAAGTGCATATTCGCCGAGAAGATCTTCGACTTTACTCAGAATCTGGATTGCATCATCAACCGGAAATTTACTATCTTGATCCATGGTAAGAGCGACGTCGAAGCCGTCTTCCATCAACGCATGACAGCCGGCGTTAAGAGCCGCAGCAATGCCCATGTTTCCACCCATGGAAAGGTAACGGACACCGTTCATAGATGCAATCTCAGATACCGCTGGAGAGGATATGGTCGAGTTATCTACGACCACTAGCTCCCCAAGAAAAGGAAGATACGTCTCAACGTTGCCCACGACATCATCCGCGGGATTAAAAAGGACAACACACCCGCCAAGCCTCATCTCGCAGCACCTCGCTTGTAGGAATAAATCCGCTTAACGAGCTCGCAAGCGATAACAACGCGATTGGAGACCATCTTAGGCAACGGGTAATGCTCCATGCTGGATGAATTGGAACCGTGCCGCCGATAATCAAGAAGAACGTCGTCTATGAATTTAGTTTTCGAGAGCGACTCGGAGACCAGGCCAATCCACCAATCGTGCATCTCAATATTCTCAGGTATGGGGAGAGCCGCAGAAAGCAAATCCCTCCTAATTGCCATGCAGCAACCTACATACGAGTTTTTCATAAGGTTCTTTAGCAAACCGGACTTAGATTGCCTAAGGTCATATAGGGATTCTCCCATTGGATTGCCATCAGAATCGACTAGCCGAGCATTATGTACGACTACGCCAAAGTTCCCGCTTGCGAACGCTGCGGTGACCTTGCTGACCTTGTCGCTGTGCCAGACATCATCCTGATCTGACAGGAAAACAATATCACCGCTTGCCAAACTAAGCGCATGACTAAAATTAGCGATTAGTCCTCGGCGAGGGCCTTCGACGATTTTGATATTTGCAAACTCCCCCTGCAGCAAAGAGAGTATCTCCAGGGTAGAGTCCTTTGACCCGTCATCCGAGACAATAACCTCATCCAAGGAAGAGAGACACGCCATAATCGAGCGAATCTGCTGTTCGATATATTTCTCTCCGTTATAAGTTGTTACGCAAACGGTAATCACAGAAAACCGTCCTAAGCTCTAGCCGCAAGAATCTTGCGAATCTTCGCCGCATCGCCCCAGATGGCGGGCGAATCATACGGACGATCGGGATACTTACCGTAACCGAGCTTGATCGTGAAGCCGTTCTCATTAATAAAGTGCTCGATGTAGTCACCAAGGCCGATTGGCTCACCGGAGCAGATGTTGATGATGCCATTCACCTCATCCTGCTCGATGACGGCGACGACCTGTTCGCAGAAATCTTCATAAGGAAGGAAATCGTATTTGCATCGACCACTCGTGAACGGGAACTCGTCCTTACCCTCGAGCTCAGCCGCGACGATCTTAGAGAAGATGGAGCACCCGCGCCCGTCGTTAGAAACGAGATAAAACCCACGGAGCCACTGCATCTGGGCACCATGCTGGCGGCAAAGCTCTCCAGTAAGCTGACGGAGGGCGTTCTTCGCAACACCGTAGGGCGTAGTGGGATTACAGGGGGTGTTCTCGTCAACGACGCCCTCATGGTAACCGACCTCGTGCATAGAGCCCATGGCAGCGATGCGCTTGACGCCCGCCTCGAGCGCCGCCTTGATAAAAAGGTAGTGCTTAGAGAGGTCATCCAAGTGTGAAATGTCGTTATGTGAGAAGCCGTTGCGCCAGGCAAGGTGCAGCAGTACATCAGGGTTCTCATTGGACTGGAAATCGTAGGAAAACACATCGCCGACGTGCTCCTCAAGATTATCGTGCTTCAGCCCGCACGAACATAGACCCATGGCCATGACCTTGTGTCCAGCATCCAGGAGATGAGAGACGACTCCCTTGCCGATGTAACCGTCGGCCCCGGTGACCATAATCCTCATAAGTTGCCTTTCTCGTAGCCTTCATAGGCTGGCTCGTTACCCAGCAGGGCCTTTACGAAGGTTTCAATGGAATAGCCGCGATACACTTCATCGGGAAGCACCCGATAAGGCGTCGTAAAGAATTGAGGGGGGACGCTGCCCTTCCCATGCCACACAGCGACATCGCCTTTACTCGCGAAATCATAGAGAGCCGCATCAGGATTGGCAGTAATCAGCTTCCTATGCGCTCCGATGGCCTCGAGCGTGCGCATGGTAAGACCACGCTGTCCAGCCTGGGGAGAATCGACAATTGCTTTGGAACGCGCATAAATCTCAACTATCTTTTCAGTCGAGAGCGATTCAAAGCTGAACTCAACACCCCGATAGGCAGGGTTCGTAAGACGCCGCAACAAGGCCGCCGACTTCGACGGCATAAAGAAGTAACGAAACACCCGCAGGCCTTGCGATTCTAGGTTGTCGCAGATAGAGCTAACCGCCTCAAATTTGCTCGGCTGGTGCACGCTCCCTATGAAGCAAGCGTCATACGTGAACCCACCGTCGGGAACAAGAGGCAGGCCATCGTATGCCCCAGAGAAGAAAAGAGGACGAAACTTCAGATCGTAACGTTCGCAGTCGGACGGCTCAAAAGAATAAACATCATCAAATAGATCCCGGCAGGCACCGAAACGCTCGCAATTGTTGAAAGCATCCCAAAGGTACGAAACAAAACGAGCATTGCTTGATGACCTGATGGATGAAAACTGATCGCGTGTGAAACAAAAAGACATGCCACCCATGAAGATCAGCAAATCATAATCACCTGTCGCGACCTTCTTCTTAAGAGATTCGGCATACTTAGCGATCTGCCCGTCGACAAGTCTATAGCTGATCTTCGCAAAGGATCTGAAGGAGACAGACTCGCTTGGACGGTCATCAACACATACAACGCTATGACCTTGGCGAGAGAGTTCATCACGCACCCGATCACGATACCCGAAGAAAGTCGGAGCCATAAGCAAAATGCGATAACCCATCTAGCGCCCCGTTCTCTCTTTGCCGAACATGGCGCCAAAGGTGCCTGCGAAGCACTTCCAGTCCATACGGAAGCAGCGGTTCTGCACATAACGAAGTTCGATCTTCTGACGCAAGCCACTCTCAAATGTCGCCTCGTTGCGATCAGTTGCCTGCCAAAGACCGGTGATGCCAGGCTGAACAGAAAGTAACTCGGCTTTCTCTTCATCCGTAAAATGCTGCTCGAGCTCATCCCGTGTAATGGGGCGTGGCCCAATAACAGACAAGTCTCCGTTCAAGACATTGAGAAACTGCGGCATCTCGTCGATGGAGCATTTACGAATGAATTGACCAATCTTGGTAATGCGGGGATCATCGTCGACTTTGCGTTCGACTTCCCACTGATGTAGCTGCTCAGGACTCAAATACTTCTGCACATCACCCGCATCGGCGACCATGCTACGAAGCTTGAAAATCTTTATCGTCTTTCCGCCCTTGCCAACGCGCTCCTGCGTGTACATAGGGCTGCCGGGCGATTCAAGGCTAATGAGCGCGCACACCACAGCAATAGGAATAAGCAGCAGAACACTCATCAAAAGACTAAACGCAAGGTCAAACAGCCTCTTAATAAAGCGATACCCAAGCGTGCCGCTCGGCTTTACCTGATCGAAAGCCAGCACACCCACCGTTGATGCACAACTCTCTGTTACTTCTTTAGCAGCCACAATAAATCTAACGTTCCTGTCCCCAGGAACCCCCCCCCTCTATGAATTCAAAATGCGAAAGAATAGCTGGTGCAACGTCTCCCTTACGTTTTGATGGGAACGTCAAGCGGAAGCACTTCCCTAAAGCTGGAATCGCCTTCGCCTACGTCCACCAGGCACCAGCGCTTGCGACGGTCGATCTTGTGCACGCGGCCCTCTTGCCCCACCAAGGGACCCTGCTCTATGTGCAACACGCCGTCTTCTATGCGCGCAACGCTGTTGCGCACCACGCCGTCGTCGTCAAGCACGCTGCGGTACCAGTCCTGCGCATCGTCCGGCATGGGCATGTACGCCCGCTCCCTACTGCCGGCGATGCGGCAGCCAAAGCTCAACTGGGCCAGGGCCCTATCGAGCGTGGCGGCATCGTGCGTGGCGACGAAGAAATATTCCTTGTACATAGGTTTTGTTTGGAGCGACCAGGCGCCGTCCCGCTTAAACCAGAACTCCTTTTGCATCACAAAAGCGTCCTGCATAAGGTTGTGCGGGATAATGCGGCGGACCTTTTCGCAGATCTCGCGCTCTTTTCCATGGGGGGTGTGGACCAGATACCAGCGGACGCGACCGTGCTGGCTGTTGGTGGTGGCGCCGTTAAATGCGCCCGGCAGCTGCTCTTGGCGCCGTGCCGTCTGTTCCATGTTCTCGCCCCCTCCTTTTGGCTTTGCGATGCACGCAAATGCAGGGGCGTTTAGAACAGGCTTCTCGCTCGCAGCTAGGCGCAGTCGCAAAAGTACAGGTTTTTGTAGAGGGGTATGGAGATGTACCTACTAGCAGTACATTTTGCGTAATCTGGGCAAACGCTGATTAATTGCTCGTATAATGTCGTCTGTCGAAAGATACAAAAACCTGTACCTTTTTGTGCAACAAAAAAAGCCACTCAACCAGCGGCTTTTCTTATTTGGACATGAAAAAGGCGACCGCCCTTTGTGGACGGTCGCCTTTGTAAATTGTTGTGAAGCTTGCCTTAGGCGCGGGTCTTGATCTCCTCGGTCACCTTGGCAACAAACTCGTCGACGCTCATCTGAACGGTCTCGTTGGAGCGATCGCGGACGGAGATGTTGCCGGCCTCGACCTCCTTCTCGCCCAGGATGAGCATGTAGGGCACGCGGTCGATGCTGCGAGCCTCGCGGATCTTGTAGCCGATCTTCTCGTCGCGGTCGTCGCAGACCACGCGAATGCCGGCCTCCTCCAGCTTGGCGCACACCTCGTGAGCGTAGTCGCGGCTCTTCTCGGAAACCGGAAGGGCCTTGACCTGCACGGGAGCCAGCCAAGTGGGGAACTTGCCTGCAAAGTGCTCAATCAGAATGCCAATGAAGCGCTCGATGGAGCCAAAGCACACGCGGTGCAGCATAATGGGGCGCTTCTTGGTGCCGTCGGCGTCAACGTACTCCAGGTCAAAGTTGAGCGGCATCTGGAAGTCGAGCTGAACGGTACCGCACTGCCAGGTACGGCCGAGCGAGTCCTCCAGGTGAAAGTCGATCTTGGGGCCGTAGAAGGCGCCGTCGCCCTCGTTGACCTCGTAGTCCATGCCCAGCTTCTCCAGAGCGGTGCGCAGGCCCTCCTCGGCGCGCGCCCAGTCCTCGTCCGAACCCATGGAGTCCTCGGGGCGGGTGGAAAGCTCAACGTGGTACTTAAAGCCAAACTTTTGGTACACGGAGTCGATGAGGTTGACCACGCCCACGATCTCGTCGGTCAGCTGGTCGGGGCGCACAAACAGGTGGGCGTCGTCCTGGTTAAAGCAGCGTACGCGGAACAGGCCGTGCAGGGCGCCGCGCAGCTCGTGGCGGTGGACCAGGCCAATCTCGCCAGCGCGGATGGGCAGCTCGCGATAGGAGTGCGGCTTGGAGGCATACACCAGCACGCCGCCCGGGCAGTTCATGGGCTTAATGCAGTACTCTTCGTCGTCAATGACAGTGGAATACATGTTGTCCTTGTAGTGGTCCCAGTGGCCCGAGGTCTTCCACAGCTGCTTGTTCATGATGAGCGGCGTGGAGATCTCCACGTAGCCGGCCTTGTGGTGGATCTCGCGCCAGTAGTCCAGCAGCGTGTTCTTAAGGATCATGCCGTTGGGCAGGAAGAACGGGAAGCCGGGGGCCTCGTCGCGCATCATAAAGAGGTCCATCTCGCGGCCGATCTTGCGGTGGTCGCGCTTCTTGGCCTCCTCCAGCATGTGCATGTGCTCGTCGAGCTCTTCCTTGGTGGCAAAGGCGACGCCGTTGATGCGGGTGAGCATCTTGTTGTCCTTGTCACCCTTCCAGTAGGCGCCCGAGACGCCGGTGAGCTTAAAGGCCTTGAGGGCCTTGGTGTAGCAGATGTGGGGGCCGACGCACATGTCGATGTAGTCGCCCTGCTGGTAGAAGGTGATACGGGCGTCGTCGTCCAGGTCGCCGATGTGCTCAACCTTGTACTTCTCGCCGCGCTCCTCCATAAGGGCGATGGCCTCGGCGCGGGGCTTCTCGTACACGGTGAACTTGAGGTTCTCCTTGACGATTTTCTTCATCTCGGCCTCAATCGCGGGGAAGTCGTCCTCGCTGATCTTGACGCCCTCGGGCAGGTCGACGTCGTAGTAGAAGCCGTTGTCGGTCGCGGGGCCGTAGGCAAAGTCGGCCTCGGGATAGAGGCGCTTGATGGCCTGCGCCATGATGTGCGCGGCAGAGTGGCGGATGACGTGCGTGACCTCGTCCTGCGGGAGCTCGGCCACCGAACCGTCATTGTAGAGTGCCTTCATGGGTATGTTTTCTCCTCTCGGATGCCTGATGCAAGTGCGTGCGATGCGCTCGGCGTTTTAACTTGCATCATTATAGGCAGGTTGCCTTGGTATACAAGCGCCCGCCGCACCTTAATGGCACGGCGGGCGATTTTCTACGCATGCTTCATCGTGTGGGGCGGGGCTGTGGGGCGCGTGTGGCTTGCAGCGTGCCCGTGGCTTGTGGCCGGCCCGGCGATGGATGCGTTACTGGATGCGAGTTCGGCAGTAGGGGCAGACCTTCCAGTGCGCATCGAGCGGGCGATGGCAGCTGGGGCATACGTTGCGAACCTGGGTATCGCACACCGGGCAGACGACGAAGTCCTTCTCGATGGGCGCGCCGCACTGCGGGCAGGTGCCGTACTGGGCAAGCTGGCGCTCGCGCAGGGCCATGTCCAGCTCCTGCTCCTCGCGGTCGGACGCGTAGGAGTGCGGGCGCAGGACCAGGTAGGCGATGAGGCCCACAAACGGGATGAGGGCGATGATGCCCCATGCCACGTAGGCGCTGGCGCCGCGGCGGCGAGCGTCGATGAACACATAGACGACCGACAGCACATACAGGGCGATGATAAAGCCAACGAAGGCATAGACGACGCCCATAAGCTGCGGTGACATGAGCTCGGAGATGTACTTGGACATTACGGGTACCTTTCGGGATATTTACAGTCCGGTCAAGTTTACCACGGGGTTTGTTTATATGGGACCACGGCTAGGGGCGGGGCTGGCGCGGACACAAACATCTCAATCTGTAACAAGTGGGAGCGGAATCCGGGTCTAGGTGTTACAGATCGAGACACAGGGGTCCCTCCCCGACTTCAATCTCGATCTGTAACAACTGGGGCCCCAAAACCCCTCTTACTGTTACAGATCGAGACATTCAAAATCCGCCTGAAAGTTTGTCTCGATCTGTAACATCTAGAACCCAAATCATCAGCTAACTGTTACAGATCGAGACGAAAGGCTGCCGTAGTTGTCGGCGGACGAGGTTGTCGACGTTGCCGCGTCTCCCCTCTTCTGCCGTTGGCGGGTGTTGCGGGGCTGTTCGCCGCATTGCCGCCGCACTAGGGGCGCGCAGACCGTAGGATGGTTTTATTGACAGCCTGTCAACTTATCTGGGAGGCACCGTGGCAGAAACGTTTGATATCGCAATTGTGGGCGCGGGCATTACCGGGTGCGCCATCGCGAGGCAGCTCGCGCGGTTTGACCTGTCCATTTGCGTAGTCGAGGCGGCTAACGACATCGCGTTAGGGGCGTCGAAGGCCAACGGCGGCCTGGTGCACGCCGGTTACGATCCGGCGCCGGGCACGGTTAAGGCGCAGGTCAACGCCCGCGGCTGCGAGTTGTACGGTACGTGGGCGCAGGAGCTGGGCTTTCTGTTCTGCCGCACCGGTTCGATGGTGCTGGGCTTTAACGACGAGGACCGTGCGCACCTGGAGCAGCTGCGCAGCAACGGCCATGTCAACGGTGTGCCCGAGCTGTCGATCGTCGGACCCGACCGCATCCACGAATTAGAGCCACGCGCCAGTGCCGATGCAACGTGCGCGTTGTGGTGTCCCTCGACTGGGTTTGTCGACCCGTTTGAGGTTGCCATCGCCGCACTGGAGAACGCCGTGGCCAACGGGGTGACGTTTATGCGCTCCGCACCCGTGGAGGCGATTGAAGTCGCGGGCTCGGTCGACGACGCGCGCTTTACGCTGGCGACCCCCGCTGGCAACGTGCGCTGCCGTTACCTGATCAACGCCGCGGGCAACGGCGCCGCCGACATCTCGCATATGGCGGGCGCCGAGGAGTTCCAGATGGTCTGGCGCCAGGGCAACATCGTGGTGCTGGACAAGGAACCGCGCACGCTCATGCCGCTTTACCCCGTTCCCACGCCGGTTTCCAAGGGCGTCATTGTGACGGGGACCGTGCACGGCAACACCGTGATCACCGCGACCGCTGCCGTGCGCGAGCCCGGCGACACGCAGACCTATGCAAGCGATGTGAACGCGCTGTTGACCGGCGCGCGCAAACTGGTTCCCGATCTGGACACGCGCCGCGTGGTGCGCGCGTTTGCCGGCGGACGCCCGGTCATTCAGGGAACGAACGACTTCTTTATTGGGCAGTCGGCCGTGGTGCCGGGGCTGTTTCAGGCGGCGGGCATTCAGTCGCCAGGCGTGGCGAGCGCACCGGCCATTGCCGAGCGCATGGAGCAGATCTTGCGCGATGCCGGTGTTGCCCTGCACGAGCGAGCCGACTGGGATCCGATTCGCCGCGCGCCGGACGACTTTGACCGTGCGCCGCTTGCGCGCAAGGAGGAGCTCATTGAGTCCGACCCTGCATGGGGGCAGATTGTCTGCCGCTGCGAAACGGTGCCCGAGGCCGAGATTGTTGCCGCGATTCGACGCCGCCCGGGTGCGGTTTCGGTCGAGGGCGTCAAGCGCCGCTGCCGCGCGGGCATGGGCCGCTGCCAGAGCGGGTTTTGTCAGAGCCGCGTGGTGGCGATCCTAGCGCGCGAGCTGGGCTGCGACCCCAGCGAGGTGCTGCTGGAGGACACCGGCTCGTGGCTCGTTGAGGGACCTTTGAAGGGGGTGCGCTAGGATGACGGAGTTCAAATCGAACGCGTTTGATAACGATGCCGTTGAGGCAGTACCGACGCAGGCGTTCGACGTGGTCGTTATCGGCGGCGGACCTGCCGGTATGGCTGCCGCACTTGCCGCGCATAAGGCCGGCGCGTGCGTGGCTATCGTGGAGCGCGAGCAACACTTGGGCGGCATCCTGCGTCAGTGCATTCACCCCGGCTTTGGACTATCGCACTTTAAGCAGGAGCTCACCGGCCCCGAGTATGCGCAGCGCTTTATCGACCAGGTGCGCGCGACCAACATTGCGCTGTTCTTGGACAGCATGGTGCTTGGAATTGATTCGGGCGCGTCCACGGAAGATGCCGCGGTCCACACCGTCACGCTCATGAGCCCCGCCGGCATGTTGCAGCTCACCGGACGCGCGGTCGTCCTTGCCATGGGTTGCCGCGAGCGCACCCGCAGTGAGATCAAGATCCCCGGCAGCCGACCCGCCGGCGTGTTTACGGCCGGCCTGGCGCAGCGATACATCAATATCGAGAACCTCAAACCCGGCTCGCGTGCCGTCATCTTGGGGTCGGGCGACATTGGGCTGATCATGGCGCGGCGCTGCACGCTCGAGGGGATTTCGGTCGAGGGCGTGTACGAACTCATGCCGTACGCCAACGGCCTGCGTCGCAATGTGAAGAACTGCCTGGATGACTTCGGCATTCCGCTGCATCTGTCTACCACGGTCACGCGCGTGATCGGGCACGACCGCGTGGAGGGCGTCGAAGTGAGCCAGGTTGACGAGCATCTGGCGCCCATTGCCGGGACCGAGCGCGTTGTTCCGTGCGACACGCTGCTGCTTTCGGTGGGCCTGATTCCCGAGAACGAGCTTTCGGTTGCCGCGGGCGTGGAGCTGGACCCCCGTACGCGTGGCGCCGTGGTGGACCAGAGCCTGCAGACGGGCGTGCCGGGCATCTTTGCCTGCGGCAACGTGCTGCACGTGCACGATCTGGCCGACAATGTGACAACCGAGTCAGAGCGTGCCGGTGCGGCTGCGGCGGCGTACGCGCTGGGCTGTGGTGCTGGGGCCGATGCGAGCACTGCGGACGCGGGCTGCGAGCTCACGGTCTCCCCCGCCGGCATCGCGGGCTACGCGCTGCCGGGACGCATTACGGCTGCGGCACTCACCAAACTCAACTTCCGCGTCCGTCGACCGGTCGATACTGCCCGCGTGCGCATTCTGGCAGGCGACGAGGAGCTGTTTGCAGGCAAAGTCCGCCCGTTTAAACCGAGCGTAATGGAGAGCTTCCCGCTGCCGGCAAAGGTGATTCAGCGCGCACTCGATATGGGCGTTAGCGAGATTGTCCTGTCCGTCGACCCCGCTGAGGAGGCGTAGAGTCATGAGCGCAAACGCGATTGAAACGCTGCAGTTCAACTGCACCACCTGCCCCTCCGAGTGCCTCCTGACCGTGGAGATCGAGCGCAGCGCAGACGGCGCCCTGGTAGAAGTGCGCTCCGTGACCGGCAACAGCTGCCCGCGCGGTGATAAGTTTGCACATCAGGAGCTCACCTGCCCCATGCGCGTGCTCACCACCACCGTGGCCGTATCCGGCGGCGACGAGGCGCTGCTGCCCGTGCGCACGGCCGAAGCCATCCCGCTCGAACTCCATGCCCAGGCGATGGACCTCATCCGCGGCCTAGTCGTCGACGCCCCCATCCGCATGAGCGATGTAGTCCTCCCCAACCTCCTAGACATCGGTACCGACCTCATCGCCAGCATGGACATCGACCCCGCCTAAGTAGCTCATTTGGGACGGGGCTCTTTTAGTTACCCCGCCATCCACCCCATCCCTCCTGAATTGCGGTGAAATAGTTCCTGATTTCCGCCAAAACCCCGGTATCCAGGAACTATTCCACCGCAACTATCCTTGGATTCGGTATTTATCTAGTGCCTACTTTGGTGCCATTTCAAAACTATGCCGGATTACGGGGCTGATTCGGAGGACCCCATCCATACCGGCAATTCTTGATTTTTGATATGCCGTCTACCTGCGGTTTTAATTTCGCGATTTTTCCCATGGTCAAGTAATACAGATCCAGCCCCGTAATCCGCCATAGTTTTGAACCCAGCCCATTTGAGACGGGCCCCTTATGACTACTTTTGCCCGAACGTTCGCTAGGCTGGCCATGCCAAGGAGTGTCCCGAAGTGCTGGCATAAAAGGAACGTCCCTAACTGCCGGGCATGGGATACCATGGTGGCAACCTAGCGAAAGGACGATGTATGGCACATGTCGATGACCAGCGTGTGGCGCGCGTGCTCGATGCGCTCGAGGCTCAGCACCCCGGCGCGCAGCTGCTTGTGAACGACCCGTGGTCGATCTACTATCTGACCGGCTTTTATGCCGATATGTTCGAGCGTTTTTGCGGCGTGCTGCTCGCGCGCGATGCCGAGCCCGTAATCTTGGTTAACGCCCTGCATCAGCTGCCCGAGTACGACAATGCCCGAGTCGCGTATCACACCGATACCGACGTCGTAACCGACGCCATCGCACGCGAGGTCAATCCTGCCAAGTCCCTCGGCATCGATACCGTTATGCGCTCCGGCTTTTTGATGCCGCTCATGGAGCGCCACGTCGCGAACGAGTTCTTCCTGGGCGACTTTGCTGTCACCGCCGCACGCACCCACAAGGACAAAGCCGAGCAGGAGCTCATGCGCGCGTCCTCGGCCGCCAACGACGCCGTGATGGCCGACGCCATCAAGCTCGTTCACGAGGGCGTGACGGAGCGCGAAATAGCCGACCAGATGCTCGGCCTGTACCGCAAGCACGACTGCGAGGGCTTTAGCTTTCCGCCCATCGTGAGCTTTGGCGCCAACGCCGGAGACCCACATCACGAGCCCGACGATACGGTACTCAAGCGCGACGACGTGGTGCTGTTCGACATTGGCGGACGTCGCCGCAACTACTGCTCGGACATGACGCGCACGTTCTTTTGGGGCGAGCCGGACAAGGAGACGGCACACATCTACGACATCGTGCGCCGCGCCAACGAGGCCGCCGAGGCGCTCATAGCACCAGGCGTGCGCATGTGCGACCTGGACCGCGCCGCGCGCGACGTGATTGAGGACGCTGGCTACGGCAAATACTTTACGCACCGCCTGGGACACTCGATCGGCCTGCAGGACCACGAGCCGGGCGACGTTTCGCTCGTCAACGAGCAGGTCGTAGAGCCGGGCATGACCTTCTCCATCGAGCCGGGCATCTACCTCCCCGGCCACACCGGCGTCCGCATCGAGGACCTGGCCCTGGTCACCGAGTCCGGCGTCGAGATCCTCAACGCCTACCCCCACGAGGCCGTGCGCCTAGACTAGCCAATGTGGCAAAGGGACAGCCCCTTTGCCACATTACATTAATGCCGCCACAAAAACGGCCTATCTACTACGTTTAACCCGCATGGGTCGACCATACCCTCGTTTTCGCAAAATCCGCAAGCCGTCTACCTGCGGTTTTAATTTCGCGATGTTCCGTGTGGTCGAGGGTAGTCGGTAAAACGTAGTAGATAGGCCCATTTCGTGGCAAGCGAGTCAACTCGGGGCGCAGGGCAGCCAAAAAAGCCCCGTCCCAAATTGACTGCTTTTGAGTTGCGGTGATATACGGACTGTTTGAGGCTTCTGGCTTGTAAAACAGTCCGTATTTCACCGCAACTGCTGAGGGGATGGGTTAACGGAGCAGGCCGGCCACTTCGCCGGCTAGGGTGATGGTGCCGGCTGCTACGAAGGGCTCTCCGGCAGCATCGAGGGCTGCGAGGGCCTCGGAAACGCTGGGGTACACGCCCGCGAGCTTATCGGCGTCCACCAGGGCAGCGAGCTCCTCCGCCGGCAGGGCGCGGTCGGAATCGGTCTGCGTTACGACTACACGCGGGAAGGCGGGAATCAGCACATCGACGATACCCGCCACGTCCTTGTCGGCCAGCGCGGCGCACAGCAGCGTGGGGCGATTCTCTACGCACGGGTCGATCTCGTCCAACGCGCTTACAAAGTTCTCGCAGCTCTGGGGGTTATGACAGGCGTCGATCAGCTTGAGCGGATCGGTCCCCAACACGTCAAAACGACCCGGCGTGGGGCAACCCATAAGCGATGCATCCAACGCATCGTGGTCGAGCTCGCGACCCAGATACCCCTCGCACAGCATAATCGCGCACGCAGCATTCTGCGGCTGATAGGCCGGCTTGACCATGCTCGACGTATAAATCGCACGCGGCGTGGTGCAGCTGAACTCAACCGTATCGCCCACATGCGCCGGCACCTTGGTCGTGGCGTGGCTCACCACCAGCGGCACCACACCGCACTCACGGCAACGGGCATCCATCACGCGCTGAACGCTCGACTCGTGCGTGCCCTCGCCCAGCACAACAAGACGTCCGGGCTTGATGACCGCGGCCTTCTCCCCCGCAATGGCCTCGAGCGTGTCGCCCAAAATGCGTGTATGGTCGAGGCCGATACCCGTAATGGCAACGGTGACGGGATCGGTCGCACTCGTGGCGTCCCAACGGCCGCCCATGCCAACCTCGAGCACGGCAACGTCCACCGCGGCCTCGGCAAACACCACCAGCGCGGCAGCCGTCAGCAGATCAAACGGCGTGATGGTATAGGCGCGCTCCCCCGCCGCCACACGACGGGCATTCACGCGATGCCCCGCCTCGACGGCGGCAGAAACGCCACGGGCAAAGGCCTCGTCGCTCACAACGCGCCCATCGACCTCCATGCGCTCGGGATAGCGCACAAGCTGCGGAGACGTATACAGTGCGGTCTTTAACCCCTCACCACGAAGGATGGCAGCCGAAAAACGCGTGGTCGAAGTCTTGCCATTGGTACCGGCAACCTGAATGCAATCGAAATATTCGTCGGGACGTCCCAGCTCATCGAGCATATCGACAACCGTCTCAAGCAGAGGCCCAGCATCCCCAGAGATCCGCCCCGTATCAGCAGCAAGCCCCACAGCCTCACCAAACGAAAGCAAATCAAACTCAAAAGGAACGGTATACAAGCCGGAACGCTTAGGCATTTTTAGAACCGCCATTCATAGAAAAATAAAACAGTATAGGTTGAGGATAGTCAGCGAAAACGCCTCTGATGAGCCAAGGTGCCGTGAAACAAGGGCGCATAGGGCTTATGCCCATGCGCCCGAAGTTGAACGGCAAATTGGCCATCAGAGGCGTTTGCAGCGTCGAGTCAGCCGCCGTTCGTTAGAACGGCGGAATAGGTGTCCGCAGTAGCGAGCAATGCCCCAAACCGCGTCCCCCAATAACGCTTACGAGAAGTCAGCAACCTGAGCAGTCAGCGCCGCAAGGATCTCCTTGAGCTCAGCTGCACGGTCCCTCTTCTTCTGCACCACCGCAGGCGCGGCCTTAGCCACAAAGCCCTCGTTGGCAAGGGTCTTCTCACAGCCAGCGAGCTCCTTCTGCGCCGCGGCGATCTCCTTCTCCAAGCGCGCCTTCTCGGCCGAAAGGTCGACCTTGCCCTCGAGTACCACAAAGACCTCAACGCCGCTATCGACCACGGCGATGCTCGCGGCCGGCTTCTCGACGTCGGTACCCATGACCAGCGAAGCGGTGTTCGCCAGCGGCTCGATGGTCGAACGCAGGCTCTCGAGCTTCTCGATGTCCTCGGCGCCGGCGCGCACGACCACGTCGAGCTCGGCCTTGGGGCTCAAGCGGTAACGCGAACGCGTGGCACGGGCGGCAGACACGACGGTGCGGCACAGCTCAAACGCGCGCTCGGCGGGCTCGTCGACGTACTTGGCGTAGTCGGCGGGCTCGGGCCACTTGGCGATCATGAGCGCCTCGGCGCGATCCACGTTGCCCTCGGAATCCAGGTCGAGCACGCTCGCCGGCATGTTGTCCCAGATCTCCTCGGTGACAAACGGCATAAGCGGGTGCATCAGGCGAATGGAGGTGTCGAGCACAAAGATCAAGTTGCGCTGGGCCTGCAGACGGCCCTCGCCCTTCAGGCGAGCCTTGGTGACCTCGACATACCAGTCACAGACCTCGTTCCAGAAGAACTGCTGCACGCCGCGGGCCATGTCGCCAAAGGTGTAGTTCTCGATGCCCTCGGTGACCATCTGGACGGCCTTGGCCAGGCGGCTGAACATCCAGGCGTCGGCCGGCGTCTCAACGACGGGCTCGCCGGGCGTGTAGCCCTCCATGTTCATGAGCAGGAAGCGGCTGGCGTTCCAGATCTTGGTCACAAACGACTTGGCCTGGTCGGTACGCGGGCTGTCGATGAGCTTCTTGGTCTTCTTGTCGATGTTCGCGTCAAACTTAACATCCTGGTTGTTGGTGCACAGCGTGAGCAGGTTGTAACGCATGGCATCGGCACCGTACATGCCAATGAGGTCCATGGGGTCAACACCGTTGCCCTTGGACTTGGACATGCGGCTGCCGTCCTTGGCCAGGATCGTCGGGTAAATGACGACGTCCTTAAACGGCACCTCGTCCAGGAAGTACAGCGAGCTCATGACCATGCGGGCAACCCACAGCGCGATGATGTCGCGCGCGGTGACGAGCGCCGTCGTGGGGTGATGTCCCTCGAGCAGCTCCGGCTTTTGCGGCCAGCCCTGCGTGGCAAAGGTCCACAGCTGCGAGCTGAACCAGGTGTCCAGCACGTTCTCGTCCTGATGCACGTGATGGCCGCCGCACTTGGGGCACACGTCGGTGTCCTCGGTCAGGGCGTCCTCCCAACCGCAGTCCTCGCAGTAGAACACGGGGATGCGGTGGCCCCACCACAGCTGACGGCTGATGCACCAGTCCTTGAGGTTCTCCATCCAGGTGGTGTAGGTCTGCGTCCAGCGCGCGGGGTGGAAGGTCACCTTGCCAGAGTTGACGGCGTCGAGCGCCGGCCCCTTGAGCTTGTCGACGGCCACGAACCACTGCTCGGACAGCCACGGCTCCAGGGCGGCGTCGCAGCGGTAGCAGTGCATGACGGAGTGGTCGTGCTCGTCGACGTGGTCGAGCAGGCCGTGCTCGTCGAACCACTTGACAACGGCCTCGCGGCACTCGTCGCGGTTCATGCCGCTAAACTCGCCGTAGCCCTCGACGACCACAGCGTGCTCGTCAAAGATGTTGATCTGCGGCAGGTCGTGGGCCTGACCCATGGCGTAGTCGTTGGGATCGTGGGCCGGGGTGACCTTAACGAAGCCGGAGCCAAAGTTGGCGTCGACATGCCAATCCTCAAAGATGGGGATCTCGCGGTCGACGATGGGAAGCTTGACGGTCTTACCCACGAAGGCGGCCTTCTCGGGGTCCTTCGGGGAGACGGCGACGCCCGTGTCGCCGAGCATGGTCTCGGGGCGCGTGGTGGCGACGACGATGTAATCCTGGCCGTTGACCGGCTCGGTCAACGGGTAGCGCAGGTGCCACAGGTGGCCCTTCTCGTCCTTATACTCGGCCTCGTCGTCCGAGATGGCGGTGGTGCAGTTGGGGCACCAGTTGACGATGCGCTTGCCACGGTAGATCAGACCGTCGTGATACCAGTCGCAGAAGACCTTGCGCACGGCCCGGGCATAATCCTCGTCCATGGTGAAGCGCTCGTTGTCGAAGTCGACGGAGCAGCCCATGCGCTTAATCTGCTCGACGATGATGCCGCCGTACTCGTGGGTCCAATCCCAGCAGGCGTCGACAAACTTGTCGCGGCCAATCTCCAGGCGGCTAATGCCCTCGCTCTTGAGCTTTTTGTCGACCTTGGTCTGCGTGGCGATACCGGCGTGGTCGGTGCCCAGCACCCAGCGCGTGGACTTGCCGCGCATGCGAGCCATACGGATGATGGCGTCCTGGATGGAGTCGTCGGTGGCATGGCCCATGTGGAGCTTGCCGGTCACGTTGGGAGGCGGAATGGTGACGGTGCAGTCGCCCACGCCCTCACGGCGCTTGTAGTAGCCGCCGTCGAGCCACTTCTGTAGGATCGCCGGCTCGTTGGTCGACGGATCGTAGTTCTTGGGCATCTCTTCCATATATCTCTCCCTTGCCCGTCGGCGTGTCCGCCTGCTTGGTTTTCGCTCGGTCAAGTCCTGACTCGCACGAAGAGCACATTTAGTGCTCTTCGGCTCGTGCGGAATCTACGAAAACCAAGCAGGCGGACACGCCTTAGGTATCGATTACTTCAGTCTGAAAGTACTAACTTGACAATCTCACAGAATAGCACAGGCATACCTGCCGAAAAGGGACAGGTTTATTTTGGTAGGTTTTATCAGGGGAAACGACATTTGCCCATATAAAAACCGACCAAAATAAACCTGTCCCTAAAAGGCAGGTCCCGCGGTGGTTGCCGCGGGACCTGGATTCAAGCTATTTACCCGTAAATGCGCTGGGGCTGTTCTTCGCCCTTAACCGCCTCTTCGGTTACGACGACCTTGGTTACGCCCTCCTCGCTGGGGAGGTCGAACATCGTCTGCTGCAGCACGTCCTCGCAGATGGCACGCAGGCCGCGGGCGCCGGTCTTGCGGGCAAGCGCCATGCGGGCGATCTCGTGCAGGGCGGCGTCCTCAAACTCAAGATCGACGTCCTCGAGCTGGAACATCTTGCGGTACTGGCGCACCACGGCGTTCTTGGGCTCGGTCAGGATCGACACCAGGTCGTCCTCGTCGAGCGCCTGCGTCTGGGTGACGACGGGCGTACGGCCCACGAACTCGGGAATCATGCCAAAGGCGTTGAGGTCCTGCGGGAGCACCTGACGCAGCAGGTCGTTCTCGTCGACCGAGGTGGGGCCGGCGATCTCGGAGTTAAAGCCCACGCCCTTGTTGCCCACGCGGTCGGCGATGATCTTATCCAGGCCCACAAAGGCACCGCCGCAGATGAACAGGATGTTGGTCGTGTCGATCTGCAGCAGCTCCTGCTGGGGATGCTTGCGGCCGCCGGTGGGCGGAACGCTTGCCACCGTGCCCTCAAGAATCTTAAGCAGTGCCTGCTGAACGCCCTCGCCCGAAACGTCACGGGTGATGGAGAGGTTCTCGGCCTTGCGGGCGATCTTATCGATCTCGTCCACGTAGATAATGCCAACCTGCGCGCGCTCGATATCGCCATCGGCAGCATTAATGAGCTTGAGCAGGATGTTCTCCACGTCCTCGCCAACGTAACCTGCCTCAGTAAGCGCGGTGGCATCGGCGATGGCAAACGGCACCTCGAGGATGCGCGCAAGCGTCTGGGCGAGCAGGGTCTTGCCGGTGCCGGTGGGACCGAGCAGCAGGATGTTAGACTTGGCGAGCTCTACCTCGTCCATATCGTCGTCGAACTGCGAGCCCATGTCGTCGTCAAAGGCAGACACCGCGGCGCCGCCCTCAATCACGCGGCGATAGTGGTTGTACACGGCAACCGACATGGCGCGCTTGGCGTCCTCCTGGCCCATAACATAGGCCGAAAGCTCGTCATAGATCTCGTGCGGCGTCGGCACGTGCGTGATGACCTGGCGGTCGTCCTCGAGCTCAAAGCCCTCGGTCTCGGGGTCCACGGCGGGCTGGGATGCAGCCTGACCATGGTCGTTGAGGAAGCCCGGCAGCTTGCCGTTGCGGGCAGCGTCCATAAAGTCCGAAGCCAGCGACTCCTCCAGAATCTCGGAACAGGCGGCGACGCACTCGTCACAGATAAAGATGTTGGTCGGGCCCTTTACGAGGCGACGGACCTGGCCCTGCTCTTTTCCGCAGAAGGAGCAGCGGATGGGGTTGCCGTTCTCGTCAAAGTTGTCCTGCATGTTACCGGCCATCCTAGGCGTCCTTCGCGGCGAGGTCGCGCGAGGTGACGATACGGTCGATCAGGCCGTAGTCAAGGGCCTCAGCAGCGGTCAGGTAGTTGTCGCGCTCGGTGTCGGCCTGGACCTTCTCGATGGGCTGGCCCGAGGCGTCGGACAGGATCTGGTTGAGCTCGCGGCGAGTCTTCTTGATTTCCTCGGCAACGATCTCAATCTCGGTTTGCTGACCCTGGGCACCGCCGCTGGGCTGGTGAATCATGACCTTAGAGTGCGGCAGGCAGAAGCGCTTGCCCTTAGCGCCGGCCGAAAGCAGCACGGCGGCCATGGACGCAGCCATACCGACGCAGATGGTGGAGACCTGCGGCTTAATGAAGTTCATGGTGTCCAGAATCGCCAGGCCGGAGTAGACCTCGCCACCGGGCGAATTGATGTAGAGCGAGATATCCTTCTCGGCATCCTGGCTCTCAAGATGCAGCAGCTGGGCAACGACCAGGTTGGCGCTGACGGAGTTGATCTCCTCGCCCAAGAAGATGATGCGGTCGTTGAGCAGGCGCGAATAGATATCGTAGCTGCGCTCGCCGCGCGGCGTCTGCTCGATAACGTATGGCACGAGGGCGGAATCGAACTTAGCGATCATACGCATCTCCATTTCTCTCTTGCGGACCAAATTGGTTCTAGATAAACGTACGGTGCCCGCATGCTATGCATTGGCTGGCACCGTACGAAGCAACCGGATAACCGGCTTATAACTTTACCCCATCACGGGCGCATGCATGCGCTCGCGGGCAAGGTGGCGAGAATTACTCGGCGTCCTTGGCGGTCTCGTCGACCTCGGTCACCTTGGCGTTCTCGACCAGGTGATCGACGGCCTTGGAGCGACGGATGGACTCGCGGACGGCAGGCATGCGGCCATCGGCGATGAACTCGGCCTTGGAAGCCTCGACGTCCTTGACGCCGGCCTTCTCGAACTCGGCGTTGATGTCGTCCTCGGTGACCTCAATCTTGAGCTCACGGGCGAGGGCGTCCAGAGCCAGGGACTCACGGGCAACGTCGTTGGCCTGCTTATGCAGGTCGCCGATGAACTGCTCCATGGTCAGGCCGGAAGCGGGCAGCCAGGTGTCCAGCGTCATGCCGCGGGCAGCGAGGTTGGACAGGAAGTTCTGGCCAAGCTCCTCAAAGACGGACTGCTCGTAGTCGGCGTCCATCTCGTCGAGCTGCAGACGCTCGGCGAGAGCGGAGACGCAACGGTTCTCCTTCTCGGCCGGCAGGCGGGAAGCCTTGTCCTGCTCGATCTCGATCTTGATGGCGTCGCGCATGGCGTCGATGCTGTCGAAGCCGAAGTCGGACTTGACAAGCTCGTCGGTGAGCTCGGGGGTGTTGCGGACCTTGATGCCCTTGACGGTGACCTCGACGGTGTGGGTCTCGGCCTCCTCGCCCTCCTCGACCTCGTCGGTCCAGGTGACGGTCTTGACGTCGTCAACGTTAGCGCCGATCAGGGCCTCGTTGAACTCCTTGGGGTTGCTGTCGCTACCGGCGATGAGCATACGGCCCTCGGCGGCAAAGTTGTCGGCGTTCTCGACGGCCTTGAGGTCGACAGTGACGTAATCCTCGGCCTCGACGGCGCGACCCTCGACGTCCTCGAAGGTGGCACGGTAGTTGAGGAGCATCTCGACCTGGTTGTTAATCTCAGACTCGGTGACCTCCGCAGGGGGCATCTCGATCTCGACAGCGTCGAAGGAGGAGAGTTCAGCGGCGGGACGCAGGGAGAACTCGACGGTGTAGGTGTAGTCCTCGTGATCCTTGGCGAGGTCGAGCTCCTTGTAGTCACCGTTCTTGGTGGGGACGATGTCCAGCTCGTTGAGGACGGCGGGCTCGTTGGCGGCGATCAGGTCGTTGGTGGCCTGAGCGAGGGTAGCCTCGGCGCCAAGAGCGGAGTCGATGACCGGACGGGGGGCCTTGCCGGCACGGAAGCCCGGGAAGCGGTACTTCTTGGCGGTGTCCTTGTAGGCCTTCTTGATCGCGGCGTCGACGTCGGCGGCCGGGATGGTGACCGTAGCGGTGAGCTTGGCGTCCTTGACGTCAGAAGCGGTGATGTTCAACACGTTCCTCCTCATACTGCCCAGCTTATCTGAGGTGCTGGTACCTATATGCAACAAAGTGTCGCGACGGCCAGGGCCGACGCAGGTGCGATGGTGCGGGCGAAAGGACTCGAACCTTCACGGGAATCCCACCAGAACCTAAATCTGGCGCGTCTACCAATTCCGCCACGCCCGCATGAGCGCACAGACTAGGAATGATAGCAGATACGAACGGCAAGCGCACGCGCACCTTTTACAGGCTCACGACCTCACCACGAGTGCAAAAGGCGGGGCGAGTTGTCCCGCCCCGCCAATTACGACTTGTTCGCTGACCCGCTACTCCCCCAGCAGGGCCTTCTCGGGCGTGATCGGCAGCGAGCGAACCTGGTGGCCGGTGGCGTGCGCCACGGCCGAGGCGACGGCGGCGAGCGGCGTGTTGATGACGACCTCGCCGATCGACTTGGCACCAAGCGGACCCGTCGGCTCGTAGCTCGGCTCAAAGGCCACGCGAATGCTGCCGATATCCAGGCGCGTGGGCAGCTTGTAGCTCATAAAGTTGCCGGTGCGCAGGCGACCGCGGTCGTCGTGCTCGACGATCTCGTAGAGCGCGTGGCCGATACCCTGGGCAATGCCGCCCTCGGCCTGGACGCGCGCGAGTGCCTCGTTGATCACGGTGCCGCAGTCCACAGCCGCCGCGTAGTCCACCACGGTCACCTTGCCGGTGGCCTTATCGACCTCGACCTCGGCAATGCCGGCCATAAACGGCGGAGGCGAAACGGGCAGGCAGGCAGAGGCATGCGAGGTGAGCGCGTCACCGCCCGCGATGTTCTTGACGCACAGGTTGGCAAAGTCGCGCAGCGTGAGGTAGCGGTTCTGCTCGCGCGCGGCACGCTCGTCGGACAGGCGCACGTACTGGCCATCGAAGACCACGTCGGCAGCGTCCACGTCCCACATCTGGGCAGCCTTGGCGCAGATCTTCTCGCGCAGCTCCGTCGCGGCGTTCTTGGCTGCCAGACCCGTCACGTACGTGCCCGAGCTCGCGTACGAGCCGGCATCGAACGGCGACACGTCGGTGTCCACGCCGCGCACCACGATCAGCGAGCTCTCCACGCCCAGCTCCTCGGCGGCAATCTGCGCCAGAATCGTATCGACGCCCATGCCGTTATCGGTGGCACCGGTACCGATGGTAATGAAGCCGTCCTCTTCCAGGCGCATGTCGATGCCGGCGATGTCCACGTTGGAAATGCCCGAGCCCTGCATGGTGAGCGCACAGCCCAGGGCGCGCACGCGGTCGCCCAGGTCGACGGCTAGCGGCTTGTCGCGCCAACCGATCATGTCCATCGCGCGCAGCAGGCAGCGGTCGAGCGCGCAGGCGTTGAGCTTCTCGTTGTAGTACTGCGGCATAATCTCGCCCTCGCGCACGATGTTCTTAAGGCGCAGGTCGGCGGGATCCATGTGCAGCATGTCGGCAAGCTCGTTGACGGCGCTCTCAACGGCAAACTGGCCCTGGGTGGCACCGTAGCCGCGATACGCACCGCCGCGGTTGGTATTGGTGTAGACGGCGTCCCAGCTAAAGCGGCTCGCCTTCACATGGTTGTAGATGGGCAGGCTCTTGTGGCCCGAAAGGCCGATCGTCGTGGTGGCGTGCTCGCCGTACGCGCCGGCGTTGGACAGTGTATGTAGATCGATGGCCGTGATGGTGCCGTCGTTCATGGCGCCCAGCTTGACGGTCATCTGCATCTGGTGGCGCGAATTGCCCGCGGTGATGGTCTCCTCGCGGGTGTAGCAGCAGTAGCTCGGACGGCCGGTCTGCTGCGTCACAAACGCAACGAAGATCTCGCAGCAGCCCGTCTGCTTGGAGCCAAAGCCGCCGCCGATGCGCGGCTTAATGACCTGCACCTGCGACTGCGGGATATCGAGCGACTGCGCGACCATGCGGCGCACGTGGAAGGGCACCTGCGTGGAGGTGGTCACCGAGATTCGCCCGAACGCGTCGGTCGTCGCGAAGGCGCGGAAGGTCTCCATGGGCGCGGTCTGCGTGGCCTGGCTGGTGTAGGTGCGCTCAAAGACGATATCGCTCTGGGCGAAGGCCTCGTCAAGGTCGCCAAAGTCGCTCGTGCCGCTGCACACCAGGTTGCGAGCAACGTCGCCGCCCTGCGGGAACATAAAGGTCACGTCGCCCTCGGGGTGGACCACGATGTCGTTATCGAGCGCCTGGGTAAAGTCGAGCAGCGGCTCGAGCACCTCATAGTCGACCTTGATGAGCTTGAGCGCCTTGTCGGCAGCCTCCTCGGTCTCGGCGGCGACGATCGCCACCTCCTCGTTTTGGTAACGGACGAGGTTCTCGAGAATCAGGCGGTCGTAGGGACTCGGCTGCGGATAGCTCTGACCGGCGATGGTAAAGCGGCGCTTGGGCACGTCCTCGTAGGTGTAGACGCCCACGACGCCGGGTACCTTCAGTGCGCGCGACGTATCGATGGAGCGGATCTTGGCGCGGGCATAGGGGCTGCGCTTGAGCTTGACGATCAGGGCGCCGGCGGGCACCATGTCGCCCGTGTAGACGGGACGACCCTCGAGCAGAGCCTTCGAATCCTTCTTGGGCTGCTTGTGAGTGATCTGCTTGTACGCGACACCATCGGAGCTGGTGTTATTGACCGGCAGCTCGGGCATCTCGAAACCCACCTGCACGCCGGACTCGTTGAGGAAGCGAACGATGGCGCGCAGCTGGCTCTCGTAGCCGCTGCAACGGCAGAGGTTGCCGGCAAGCTGGCGCGAGAGTTCCTCGCGCGTGGCGACGAGGCTTGGGTCCTCCTTGGCCTGTCTCTTATACA
>UQQL01000029.1 GCA_900543275.1 uncultured Collinsella sp.
CGGAGATGTGTATAAGAGACAGTCAATGGCCGTCACCGATTTGCCGAGGGCCTCGGCTATGGCCACGGCCCCGTCCCCGGCGTGCTCCTCGAGGTAGCGGACTTCGCTGCTCGTCCACGTCATTACGCCCGGCGTCCCTTCCAGGACTTGAAGCGGCGCTGCAACTTCCGGCGCATGATGTCGAGCCTTTGGTTGCGGGGCATTACGCCACCGCCAGCGCGTGGAACTCGTCGAGCGTCACGCCGAGAATTCTGGAGAGGGCATAGGCCTCGGACAGGCTGAATTCATACGAGCCTTTAACCTTGTTGAAGAACGAGGAACGACTCATGCCAAGCTCGTCGGCGATTGAATCGCGCGTCCTGTTCTCCCTCTCGGCGTACTCATTGACCTTCTCGGACAGTTTCATTACTTCTCCTTTCTAAAGTACAAAACTTTGTACGCTCACAGTATTGTACAAAAGTTTGAACGGTGCAATACTTTGTACGTGTAAATATTTGGACTGACAGGGAGGGGCCATGGACTACCGCTATGTGCTTGCCTACTACCTCGAGAAGCAGGGGATGTCACCGGCTGAGTTGGCTCACAAGATCGGCTCCCCTCGTTCAACCATTTCCGCGCTTCTGAACGGAAGGGCAAAGGAGCCAACTCTCGGTAAAGCAAAGGCTATTGCTGACGCTCTCGGCGTATCTCTTGAAGAGATGGCTCGCAAAACGTATGAGGAATAGAGGTGATGACCAATGAGCCTGAGGTGCATGCGGAGAAAAAAATCACTTGACTCAAGAGGAGGTCGCTAGACATCTGAACATTCCAAAGAAAACGCGATGAGCGCGATCTCGTCGACACGTACCGCGACCTTACGTCGCCGCACAAGCATGTCTTATTGGCTGTCGCCCGCGAGCTGCGGGCGGCGCAGGGGAAGGAGTAACCCATGATTAACCGCAGAACGTTCCTGGCCGCTATGGCCACGGCTTCGCTAGCGCCGCTTGTCGGATGCTCCGGCGGGCAACAAGCCGGTTCCGGTCAGCAATCGTCTGGCGAGTCCAAGGAGGTCGAGAATCGGAGCGAACCGAAACCATTGGAGATTACCGAGTCCGGCTGGTCGGTGGTCGGCGACGGATGGGTCTACTACGGCTTCGCGCTGAAGAACACCAACAAGGACGTCGAGGCCCAGATGCCTACGGTGACGATAACGGGCAAGGCCGAGGACGGCTCCATCGTCTTCTCCGACAAGCAGACCCTGTTCGTCGTCCTCCCCGGTGAGACCGTACACTACGGTTTCCAGGCGGGAAACGGCACCGCCCCCGCAACGGTCGAGTTTAAGGCGAATGAGCCGAGCTGGGTAGACAGCCAGACGCTGGACGAAGACGTCTTTACCGTATCGAACACGGCAGAGGTGCCTGACTCGTACGGCGGCGTCTCGTACACAGGCGAGTTGACCGCCAACTACGATCTGGACAAGAAGCAGTACAGCCAGGTCGCCGTCTCCGTGATTGCTCGCGACGCCTCCGGGGCCATCAACTACGGAAACACGACGTTCGTCGATACCCCGTCCAAGGGCGAGTTCGAGCCGTTCGAGATTCCCTGCTTCAACATGCCCGAGCACTCCTCGTTCGAGGTATACGCCCAGGTCTGGTAGCGGCAAAGTGAAACCCCGCAGGTCGAAGCGCGCCAACGCTGCTGCGGGGTTTACCAGATAGCCGCCCGTTTGGAGGGCATCCTAGATTATGCCAGAAGATATAAAGACCGCCGTCATATATGCCCGCTTCTCGTGCTCGAAGCAGCGCGAGGCCTCGATTGACGACCAGCTGCGCGTCTGCCGCGACTGGTGCGCGCGCGAGGGCTACGCCATCGTGGGGGAGTACTCCGATTACGCCATGAGCGGCCGCAGCGACGACCGCCCCGAGTTCCAGCGCATGATTGCCAACGCGGGCGAGTCGGACATCGTGCTCGTGTACATGATGGACCGCTTCTCGCGCGACGAGTACGACGCGCCCGCGTACAAGCACGAGCTGCGCAGGAAGGGCGTCGAGGTCGTGTCGGCCATGGAGGCCATGCCGGACGGCCCCGAGCGCATCCTGATCGAGAAGATTTACGAGGGCCTCGCGGCCGTGGAATCGGTCAAGACCTCCATGAGGACGAGGCGCGGGATGGAGGGAAACGCCCTCAAGTGCAAGACCAACGGCGTGCGTGTCTACGGTTACGGCCGGAATGACGACGACGAGTACGTGGTGAACGAGGACGAGGCCGCGATAGTGCGCGAGGCGTTCCGGCGCTCATGCGACCACGAGCCGGTCGACTCCATCGCCAGCGATTTCGCGCGGCGCGGCGTGACCACGAGGACGGGCAGGCCGTGTGGCTACTCGATGGTGTACCAGATGCTCCACAACAGGAAGTACACGGGCTTCTACTCATGGGGAGGCATTGAGGTGGACGGCGGCATGCCCCAGATTGTCGACAAGGCGACCTTCGCGATGGCCCAGGAGGTGAAGCCGAAGAAGCGCCGGGCCTCGGAGGACTGGGGCACGTTCGCGCTGTCCGGCAGGGCGATCTGCTCGGAGTGCGGCCACAACATGGCCGGGACGTCGGGCCGTGGCAAGAAGAACGTCAAGTACGAGTATTACGGTTGCCGCTGCGGGGCCAAGCCCGTCCGGCGCGACTGGCTCGAGCACGAGCTGGCCGAGGCCATCAGGGGGATGCTGCGCGACCGCGAGACTGCCCTCCGCATCTCCCACATGCTCTGGGACGAGCCGGAGCCGGAGATAGCCGACGCGCGCAGGCGGGCCATGGCCTCGAAGCGCAAGGCCGAGAACGGCCTCCAGAACATCATGGCCGCCATCGAGCAGGGCATCGTGATGCCGGAGTTCACCGACCGCATCGCCCAGCTTCAGGCCCAGAAGGCCCGCGCCGAGCGCGATCTGGCCTCCTATGACGAGGCGCGCATCGACCCCGAGGAGTTCGCGGACTTCCTTCAGTGCGGCGGCGGGATGGACGACGCGGCCGTGCTCGATTCCTTTGTCTATCAGGTGATGGTGACGCCGGAGGAGTGCGTGGCCACGCTCTACTGCGACGACGAACGAAACGAACCCGCACGACTTAGCATCGCACGGGTTCGCACATTTTCGGGTTGGTGCCCCCAGCGGGATTCGAACCCGCGATATCCACCTTGAAAGGGTGGCGTCCTTGGCCGCTAGACGATGGGGACAGCGGGAAAGAGTATAGCAGACTTTTTTGCCGGCGCGTATATCGTTGGCAAACTGGAAAACCACCACAAAGGTACCTGTCCCCTTTGTGGTGGTGGGGTGCTAGGGGAGGAGCTTCATGGCGGCGTCGTGGGCGGCGTGCTCGTAGGCGTCGTCGAGGGGTTTGAGCGGCAACAGGGCGGCGGCCTGTGCGTCGCCACGGCGTTCGAGGGCGTGGGCGATGAGCCAGTCGGCGAGCTCGGGGTTCTTGGGCAGTGCCGGTCCGTGTAGATACGTGCCGATGACGCCCTTGTAGATCAGGCCCTCAAAGCCATCGTCGCCGTTGTTGCCGGTGCCCGCGACGACGGACGTTCCGAGCGGCATCGCCTCTGCGTCGAGCAGGGTGCGGCCGCCGTGGTTCTCGAATCCCACAAAGGGCTCGGGCGCCAGGTCGGTCTTGACGGCGACATTGCCGATCAGGCGGTCGGAGCCGCGCACAGTCTCGGCGGCAATGACGCCCAGACCCTCAATGCGATCCTCGCCCATATAGTACGAACGGCCGAGCAGCTGATAGCTGCCACAGATGGCAAGCAGTGTGCCGCCAACCTCAACATAGGCCGCGACCTTGTCTTTTTGGGCGAGCAACTCGTGTGCCACGGCTAGCTGGTCGCGGTCGGAGCCGCCGCCCATCATGACGATATCGGCATCGGCCAAATCAAGCGTCTCGCCCATGCGGACCTCGTCCACGCGCACGGGAATGCCACGCCAGGCGCAGCGGCGCTCGAGCGCGATAACATTGCCGCCGTCACCGTAGAGGTTAAGGGCATCGGGATACAGGTAGACGATGCGCAACGGGCGCGAAAGCTCGACCGGCGCAATATCGGTGGGGACAGCGCTACCATCGGCGCGCGTTACGGCGTGGGAGACAATCGAGCTTGCATCGTCGTCTTTAAACCCGTCGAGCTCCTTGACTAACGGCGGGAAGGCCGTGTAGTTGGCGACGGCGTAGAAGGTGTCATCGGCGGCCTCGTCTGCCACGGCGCCGATCGCCTGCGCGACGTCCGAGATAATCGCGGCATCGATGCCGGCGTACTTGAGGCGTACCTGCATGTCGTGCGCACGCGTGCCTCCGGCAAAGGCGACAAGACCCGGCGTGTCGGCGATGCGCTCGAAGTCGACATCGTAGATCCACGAGACATCGTGGCCGTCGGCATCGTTATCGTTTAGGAAGAAAGCGCAGAGTCTGCCGTCTGCCGTCTTGATGGACTGGATTTGTCGATCGAAGCCTACGGGATTCTTGGCCAGGTTGGCCTCGACGGTGCGGCCGGCGATATCCCAGCGCCCCATACGACCGCCGGCAGGCACATAGGCATCGAGCGTAGGCTGTAGAAGCGCCGTGTTCACGCCCAACTCGTGTGTGGCAAAGAAGGCGGCGGCAACGTTATAGACCATGTACAGACCGTTGTAGCGCGTGGCGATGTGCGTTGCGGGTGCGTCGGTATCGGGTCCAAAGACAAGGTCAAAGCCGTAGCCGTCGCAGCCGAGTTCCACGCCCGTCACGCGACGGACAAGCGCAGGGCGGGCCCAGCCGCACGAGGGGCAATGGTAGGCGCCGAGTTGACCATACTGTACGTAGTCGTACTCCAACGGGGCGTTGCACTGCGAGCAAAAGCGCGAGTCGCTAATGCGGTCGGACTCGGTGCCCGTGGCGCCGTCGATGCCAAAGGCAATACTCGCGTTGGGAACGCGCGCGGCAATCGAGGCGCACAGCGGGTCGTCGGCGTTGTAGATGAGCGTCGTTGCCGGCGAAAGCTCCAACGCGTGGGCGATGACCTCCTGGGTGTGATCGATCTCGCCATAGCGATCTAGCTGGTCACGGAACAGGTTGAGCAGCACGAAGTACGTCGGCTTGAGCTTGGGCAGGACGCGCACCGTGTAGAGCTCATCGCATTCAAAAACGCCTACGCGCTTGCTGCTGGCCGTTCGCTTAAGGTTGCCGCGCGCCTCGAGCAACGCGCCCACCACGCCCGGCTCCATGTTGTTGCCAGCGCGGTTGCACACCACGGTGGCGCCGCTGGCGGCAACGGCGTCGGCGATGAGGTTGGAGGTGGTGGTCTTGCCATTAGTACCGGTGATCACCACGCTGCGGTCGACCAGGCTCGCGAGGTCGCTTAGCAGCTCGGGGTCGATCTTCATGGCGATGCGGCCGGGGAGTACGCCGCCCTGGCGTTTGAGGACAGAGCGCAGTCCCCAGCGGGCGATATCGCTCGAGGTGCAGGCGAGAGATGAGCGGAAGTTCATGAAGTCGTTCCTAACGTGAATGACATGGTCGGGGCGATCGCGTCGCTAAAAGCCGTAGCGGCGCGCAAATTCCTGGGCGAGCTGCGATACATCTTCGCAGGCGTTGGCCCAGGGGGCAAAGTCGGGGGTGTCCGAAATAATGCCGTCGGCCTCCCAAACTGCCTGGTGCGAAAGGTCCCAGGGGTCGCGCGGCTCGGGTCGGCAGGGAAGATACGGCGTCTGGTACATGGGGTTCAGCAAGAAGAACGCGCCACCCTCGCAACGGTTAGCGAACTCACGCAGCGCGCGCGTCGCCGGGCGCATCTTGTTTGTTTTGAACAGCAAGATCGTGCGGGCGAGCAGGTACCAAGGAGAGTTTTCGAGTGCGTCTGCCCCCATCTGCTCCTCGAGCTGGTGGGCCAGGGCAAAAAAGCCGTCCTGGTCTTCTAGGCGAGCGAGGGCGAGCAACACGGTGCCGGCAGCTCGGGTGGGATAGCCTTCTGCCTTAAGGACGCGGCGGGCGTAGTTGGCAGCAGCGCGGTAGCGGGCGCTCGCCATGCACAGCTGCGAGATGGCCTCGAGTGTGTGAAGCCACCCGATAAGAGCCGGCTCGCTCACGGTAAGGTCTGCTGCGGTGACACCGTCGGCCAAAACATTATTGGCCCAGTAGTGCGGGGCTTCCATGTCGAACCCGGGCACGCTTTGCTGCAGGTAATCGGCCGTGGTCGCCTCGAGCTTCATCAGGTCGCCCAGGCAGGCGTCAACGGGCGTGTCGGCCAGGATGATGGCGAGCAGCTGCGCGTCGACGGCCAGCGCATCGACGCGGACGATCTTGAGCAGCTCGTCGCGCATGTCGTCGAACAGGCGGTTGCGCGTCTGCTCAAACTCCTCGTCGCTGCCCATGTCCTCGATGCGATGGAGCTCGTCGAGCAGGTGGCGATGAACGCCGGCATAGGACAGCAGTGCCTGGGCATGCTCGGCCTGCGCATACTTTTGAGGATTCGCGCTAATGTCGTTATGGACAAGCTCGCGTGCTGCATCGGTGAGCTCGGGGTGCGACGCCAGATAGGTGCGCTCCAGGTAGGCGGGGATGTAGACGCTCGGATCCATTAGAGGTCCCCTCCCTTAAATGGAAGCCCCTGCTCGGCCGCGCGCAGGATGCGCTCGTCGATCTGGGAGCGCACGATGTCGTTGGTGGCGATCCAGGCGGCAAAGCTGGCGTTGTCGGGGGCGCCCAGGCCCTCCTGCAGTACCGGCGTCGCCTCGGACAGCGCAAGGACAAGCTCGTCGGTGGAGCCTGCACCCACGTTGACGCGGGCATAGACGCCATCGGGAAACTCGGTTTGGAAGTAGAGCGCCTCGGCTGCGTGCGGACACGAGCGCGCAAGGATGCGCAAGTAGTGCTCGGCGCCCTCGTAGTCCAGCTCGCGCCAAGCAGCGCTCATCAGCGCGATGAGCGTCCATGGGTCCAAGTCACGCTCCGCATCTTTGGGGCGGCGGCGCAGCGGGGTATTCGCGAGGTACGGCACGGAGTGAGCGGAGCGAAAGCGCTTGAGCTCCTCGGCGGGGTATTCGAGTTTTGCCATGGCGAGCATCGCGGTGTGGCGGACACCAGCGGGGTCGTTGGGCGCAAAGTCCAAGCTGCGATTTGCGGCTTCGAGCGACATGCGATAGCGGCCGCTAATGAGGGCGCGCGATGCCAAGGCGGCAAGCCAGCGCAGATAGGGGCGGCGCGCGAGGTCGCCAGCGGCCTCGCGCTCGTAGGGGTCCTGAGCCGAGGCGATCTTGAGCGCCAGGTCATGCTCGACTTCATCGCACTTGGACACCAGGTACTGTACGTATTCCTCGTTGGATTCGGCGGTGAGCGCCGTCAGCATGCGCTGGGCATCCCAGTTGGCCGGATCGAGCGCGGCTGCCTCGCGGAGCATGTTCTCGGCTGCGGCTTCTTCTTGCTCTGCCTGGGCGTCGTCGGGGATAAAGGGGATGCGGTAGTCGACAGCCTCGACCACCTTGGCAATGAGGTGCTCGGCGCGGTCGCGGTCGTGCACGATGAGCGGTGCAGGGTTGCGGGTGAATTGTTCCATCAGACGCTCTACGGCGGCACCGTCGGTGAGCGGGATATTGTCGCGGCGCAAGGCCTCAAGAACGAGGCGATGGCAATCCTCTTGAATGGGATCGAATGCCATGGGGCCTCCTTTGCTGCGGTTAGGGTTCAAATGTCTCTATATAAGGTTCTAGTTTACCCGCATGTGGCACACCGGGGGTGCCGCACTTGGACTTGCACCTTTGCACCACGAAGACGGATGTCGCACAAATGTCGGCACCTTGGACGACCGAGTGGTATCACGGTGCCGCAAACGGTCGATTTTTGGCGGCGAACGGGGCACATTTTGGAGGAGCACCGTCCTGCCCGGGATATGTGGTCAACCTTGATAAAACGTTTGCCCAGCTTGGGAGTATGAATGCCCCACAAGGGTCTTCAGGGATAGAAAAAACGTTTCATCATGTCGGCTTTAGGTGAATAACTGACCAACCAGAACGGTAGAATAGTGTTTGTCTGAGCGTTGAGACGTTTAGACATCGCGCATTGTCATCGCCGGCAACGCGCAAAACGGTCCTAACGGAGCCAATCGGGTGCTCCGTTATATACGCAAGTCTAAGAGGGGCTTGTTTAGGAGGCACAGTATGGGACGTTTTACCAATCCTCGCGATCTGTACTTTGGTGAGGGCGCTCGCCACGAGGTGAAGAACCTCAAGGGCAAGAAGGCCATCATCGTTTCTGGCGGCAGCTCTATGCGCCGCGGCGGGTTCCTGCAGGACGTCGAGAACGACCTTAAGGAAGGCGGTTTCGAGGTCAAGCTGTTCGAGGGCGTCGAGTCCGACCCGTCCATCGAGACGGTCATGAAGGGCGCCGAGGCCATGCGCGAGTTCGAGCCCGACTGGATTATCGCCATCGGTGGCGGCTCGCCCATCG
Source organism: uncultured Collinsella sp. (assembly GCA_900543275.1). Taxonomy (GTDB): domain Bacteria; phylum Actinomycetota; class Coriobacteriia; order Coriobacteriales; family Coriobacteriaceae; genus Collinsella. The sequence goes on from UQQL01000029.1 coordinate 8,434, forward strand.
ATGCCGCTAAGGCCATGTGGGTCTTCTACGAGTATCCCGAGGAGTCCTTCGATAACATCATCCAGCCGTTCAGCTTCCCCGAGCTGCGTCAGAAGGCTCATTTCTGCGCCATCTCCTCTACCTCCGGCACCGCTACCGAGGTCACCGCGTTCTCCGTCATTACCGACTACGCCAAGGGCATCAAGTACCCGCTGGCCGACTTCAACATCACCCCTGATGTCGCCATCGTCGACCCCGAGCTCACCTACACCATGCCCGCCAAGCTGTGCGCCCACACCGGCATGGATGCTCTGACCCACTGCATGGAGGCCTACGTTTCCACCTGCGCTTCTATGTTCACCGACGCCAACGCCCTGCACGGCATCCGCGAGATCGTCGAGTGGCTGCCCAAGTCCTATGCTGGCGACCATGAGGCCCGTCAGCACATGCACGAGGCTCAGTGCATCGCCGGTATCGCCTTCTCCTCGGGCCTGCTCGGCATCGTTCACTCCATGGCTCACAAGACCGGTGCTGCCTTCGAGAACGGCCACATCATCCACGGTGCCGCTAACGCCATGTACCTGGGCAAGGTAATCCAGTGGAACTCCAAGGACCCGCGTGCTGCTGAGCGTTACGCTTACGTGGCCAAGGAGATCCTGCACCTTCCCGGCGAGACCAACGAGGAGCTCATCGCTGCGCTCGTCCAGAAGATTCGCGATCTCAACGACCAGCTCAACATTCCGCAGTCCATCAAGGATTACGCGAATGGTGGCGTGAAGGTCGACGCCGAGAACCCGCAGATGGTTTCCGAGGAGGAGTTCCTCGCCAAGCTCCCCGAGATCGCCGCGAACGCCGAGCAGGACGCCTGCACGCCCGAGAACCCGCGTGAGACCAAGGCTGCCGACTTCGAGAAGATTCTCAAGGCCTGCTACTACGACACCGACATCGATTTCTAATCGACTCTTGTTATCGTAACGAGGGGCTCCGCACGTATCTGTACGGAGCCCCTTTCTTTTTTCTTTTAGAGAATGGGATAGTTATGGCTGCAATTTTCAATAGCCCCAGCAAGTACATCCAGGGTCCGGACGAGCTCGCCAAGCTCGGCTCCTATGTCGAGCCGCTCGGCGCTAAGGCCCTCGTCATCGTGACGCCTTCGGGCAAGAAGCGCGTCGGTGCCAAGATCGAGGGCGGTTTTGCCGAGGCTAAGGCCGAGCTGTTGTTTGAGGATTTTAACGGCGAGTGCTCCAAGGGTGAGGTCGATCGCCTGGTCGCGCTCGCTCGCGACAACGGTTGCGACATCATCGTCGGCGTCGGTGGCGGCAAGATCCTCGACACCGCGAAGGCCGTCGCCTATTACCTGGAGTCCCCGGTTATCATTTGTCCCACCATTGCTTCGACCGATGCCCCGTGTTCGGCGCTTTCGGTGCTCTACACCGACGATGGCCAGTTCGATAAATATCTCTTCCTTAAGGCAAACCCCAACATTGTCCTGATGGATACGACGGTTATCGCGGCGAGCCCGGTGCGCCTGACGGTTTCCGGTATGGGCGATGCGCTCGCAACCTACTTTGAGGCCCAGGCGACGCATGATGCCGACGGTGGCACCTGCGCTGGCGGCAAGGGCGGCATGGCCGGTCTGGCGCTCGCCAAGCTTTGCTACGAGACGCTTATGGCCGATGGCGTCAAGGCCAAGGTCGCGCTGGAGAAGGGTGCGCTCACGCCTGCGGTCGAGCATATCATCGAGGCCAATACGCTGCTTTCGGGCATTGGCTTTGAGAGCTCGGGCCTTGCTGCTGCTCATGCCATCCACAATGGCCTGACGATGCTGCCCGAGTGCCACGGCATGTATCACGGCGAGAAGGTCGCCTTTGGCACCATCGTCCAGCTGGTACTCGAGGATGCTCCGACTGAGAAACTCGAGGAAGTCCTGGGCTTCTGCATTGAGCTGGGCCTGCCGGTCACGATGAAGGAGCTTGGCGTTGCCGAGGTTACGCGCGAGCAGGCCATGATTGTTGCCGAGGCCGCGTGCGCGCCCGAGGACACCATGTGCAACATGCCGTTTGAGGTGACGCCCGAGATGGTCGCAAACGCCATCCTGGGTGCCGACGCGCTGGGCCACTACTACCTTATGGATGAGTAAACTAAGCTAAGGAAGGGGCAAAGCCAACAGATGGCTTTGCCCCTTTTTGCTATGGTGCAAAGGGGTCAGGTTACTTTGCACCAATCGGTGTTTGATGAAGGGCGGATTCTCGTATGGCGCTTCCTATGGTTTACGGCGGTCCCGGTCGGTATGTTCAGGGGCCGGGCGAACTTTCGCGTCAGGGCAGGTATTTGTCATGGTTGGGCTGCGCTGCCTATGTCTTGTTTGACCAGGGCACCGAGGATCGGCTGTGCAGGCAGATTGTCGATGGATTTCTGGACGACGATCTAAGCGAGCCGTTCTTTAAAATTTACAACGGTCCGTGTACGGAAGAGGCTGTTGCCGAAATGGCTAAGGAAGCCCAGGCTGAGTATTGCGACATGGTGGTGGGTATTGGCGGTGGCAAGATGCTCGATATCGCCAAGGTAGTAGCGTTTTATGCCGAGTTGCCGTTGTGCGTATGTCCCACGGCGGCCTCAATGGATGGTCCGTGCAGCGCGATTTCGGTGCTGTATCACGAGGATGGGTCGTTCGACCGCTACCTGATGCTCGAGAAGAATCCAGATCTGGTCGTGGTCGATACCAACGTGGTCGCAGCGGCCCCACTGCGTATGACGGTCGCTGGTATGGGCGATGCGCTGGCAACGTACTTCGAGGCGCGTTCGTGCGCCGCGGCGCACGGCGCCAACGAGCACGGTGGCGCGCCGGGGCACTTGGCTCTGGTTGCGGCTCGTGCCTGCTACGACACACTTATGGAGTGCGGTGTCGCTGCCAAGCGCGATCTCAAAAAGGGGCGTACGTCGCCAGCGGTTGAACGCCTGATCGAGTGCAATATTTTGCTCTCGGGTGTCGGCTTTGAGAGTGGCGGCTTGGCGTTGGCGCATGCCATCGCCAACGGGCTGACGATTCTGCCCGAGTGCAAGGCCATGCATGGTGAGGCCGTGGCATTTGGTCTGGTGGTGCAGCTGCGCCTGGAGCGTGCACCCGAGCTTGATCAGGTGCTCGAGTTTTGCCAGCGCGTCGGTCTGCCGACGACGCTTGAGGAGCTGGGGCTTGATGAGATTACCGATGCCGATTTGCTGAGCGTTGCTGACGCAACTTTTAAGAACGAGCGCAACATGGCCAACGAACAGACAAAGGTGACCAGGCAAAAGCTCGTGCAGCTCATGTGCGAGGCATAGTTTGGCGCTTGATTGGCCTTGTGCAATCGAGGCGGCGATAGGCCATGGGCTATTTGCCGCAAAGATGCTCCGCGTGTAATTTGCCCGAGGCGTGGGCCGATAGCGTATCATTATCTCTTGCTTGTTTGCACTGCTCAGGGAGGGGCCGCGCATGGCGCAGGAACACGATCTGTTTGATGACATTATCGAGATCAGCAAGGGTTTCGACTTTCTTAAAAACCCGCTTGGCGGTGTGACCGATGCGCTCGATCCGTCGGCGCCGCAGTGGAATCCTGCTGACTACAAGGAGCGTCCGCGCGGCAACACCATTCCGTGCTTGACCTGCAAAAACGAAAAGAGTGGCTGCACCGCGTGCATGGACGTGTGCCCGGTCAACGCCATCGAGGTCGAGGAAGATGCCATCGAGATCCTCGATTCCTGTCGCAAGTGTGGCCTGTGCGCCGCTGCCTGTCCGACTGAGGCGATCATCTCGCCGCGCCTGGCGCCCAAAAACCTGTATGACGACATTGTCTCGGCGGCTACAAGTCACGAGACCGCCTACGTTACCTGCACGCGCGCCCTTAAGCGCATGCCGCGCGAGAACGAGGTCGTCGTTGCCTGCGTGGGCGATATTACAGCCGAGACCTGGTTCTCGGTGCTGGCCGACTATCCCAACGTGAGTGTGTATCTGCCGCTGGGCGTGTGCGATAAATGCCGCAACACCGGTGGCGAGGACATGCTGGGCGAGGCGATTGCGAAGGCCGAGGAATGGGCTGGTACGGGTATGGGCCTGGAGGTCGACCCCAAGAGCCTCAAATGCCATAAGCGCCGCGAGTACGAGCGCAAGGAATACATGGAAAAGATCGCCCGTACCACGGGCCTGACCGTGACCAAACTCAATCCGGCGACGGCGGCACTGGCTTCGGTGACGCAGAAGCTCAAAGCCCATCGCCATCAGATCACCCAGCTGGAGCGCACGCTCAACACCATGTGCGGCACCACGACGACCAAGCGTCGCCGTTCGCTCACCCATGGGCGCCAGCTGGTGCTCTCGACGCTGCAAAACCACCCCGAGCTTGCCCAGAACATGCAGGTGAGCACGCCGGAGTGCGATTTTGACAAGTGCACGTCGTGCGGCGAGTGCGTTAACGCGTGTCCCACGTCCGCCTGCGATTTGGTGGGAAGCGGTCGCTTTGCACTGGAGTCCACGTATTGTTTGGGTTGCGGAGCCTGCGTCAAGGTTTGTCCCGAACATGCGCTCAAGCTGGTCGAACACGATGCGTCCAATCTGGTCGTCGCCGATCCCGAGGCCGAGGAAAAGGCCGCCCAGAAGGCGAAGGCTCACGAGGAGGCCGAGAAGGTCAAGGCCGAGACAAAGGCCAAGCTCGATAAGATGCTCGATCAGGTGGAAAAGCTCGCAGACTAGTCAGCGACCCCTATCTCTGCTTCATTTGCGCCGCCGTGGCGTCCGGGTTCGCCTGGATGCTGCGGCGGCGCTATACTTATGCAGTTTGAAGTACCTGTATCAAAAGGAGCTGTCGTGTCCCTTTCCATCGGTATCGTGGGCCTGCCCAACGTGGGCAAGTCGACGCTGTTCACCGCGCTTACCAAAAAGACCGGCCTTGCCGCCAACTACCCGTTTGCCACGATCGACCCCAACGTGGGTATCGTCGATGTGCCCGATAGCCGCCTGCAAAAGCTCGCCGACATCGTCAACCCGGGTCGCATTGTGCCGGCTACGGTCGAGTTCGTCGACATCGCAGGTCTGGTGAAGGGCGCTAACGAGGGCGAGGGTCTGGGCAACCAGTTCTTGGCAAACATCCGCGAGACCGACGCCATCTGCGAGGTCGTGCGCTACTTTAAGGACCCCAACGTCATGCGTGAGGTGGGCCGCACCGGCGAGTTCGTCGATCCCGCCGGCGATGCCGACACCATCATGACCGAGCTCATCCTGGCCGACATGGGCACGCTCGAGAAGCAGCTGCCCAAGCTCGAGAAGGAGGCCAAGCGCGACAAGGAGCTCATGCCCAAGTTTGAGGTCGCCAAGCGTCTGCTTGCCTGGCTCAACGAGGGCAAGCGCGCCGCATCCATGGAGATGACTGACGAGGAGCGCGCCGCCGCCAAGGGCCTGTTCCTGCTCACCATGAAGCCCATCCTGTATGTGGCCAACGTGGACGAGGATATGCTCAACGAGGACCTGGCGCCCATCGATGGCGTCAAGCCGCTGCCGATCTGCGCCAAGATTGAGGCCGAGCTTTCCGAGCTCGATCCCGAGGACGCTGCCGACTACCTGGAGAGCCTGGGCCTGGAGCAGCCCGGCCTGGACGTGCTCGCGCAGGCCGCCTACAAGCTGCTTGGCCTGCAGTCGTTCTTTACGGCTGGTGAGATGGAGGTCAAGGCCTGGACGGTTCGTCAGGGCGCAACCGCTCCGCAGGCCGCCGGCGTCATCCACACCGACTTTGAGCGCGGCTTTATTAAGGCCGAGGTCATTGGCTACGACGATTACATCGAGCTCGGTGGCGAGCAGGGCGCCAAGGCCGCCGGCAAGCTGCGTATCGAGGGCAAAGAGTATGTCATGGCCGATGGCGACGTCGTGCACTTCCGCTTTAACGTGTAAGGACGACGCATATGTTTAAATATGGCAAAAAAGCTGGCTACATGGGTATTGCGTTGCTCGTACTTGCGGTGATTCCGCTGGTGGTCGCAGCGTGTGTTATCCCCAACATTGGTCCCGAGGTGGCAACGAAGTTTAACGCGGCCGGTGAGGTGACGCGCTGGGGCAAGAGCTACGAGCTGCTGGCACTGCCGGTGCTCAACCTGCTGCTGAGCGTGGCGACGTACTTTACGGCAGGACGCCAGGCTAAAAACAATGATGACTCCGCCGCCATGGCGCGCATCGTGTGCGAGCGCTACCTGCGAAACGGCTGCATCACGGGCGTGTTCCTCAACGTAATCAACGTCTACTTTATGTATTCGGCGATAACCGGCACGGGCTTTGGCTTTGGTTTCTAGCTTGTCCTTTTAGGCAACGAGCCTGCACGCATATTCAATGGCTGCTGCGAGGCCGCCGCTCGATCGTGGTTTAAAGACCATGTCGGCGGCGGCCTCGTTTTCGTATCCGGCGCCGCGAAGGGCGAGCGCGATACCGGCTTCTAAAAGGAGCGGCAGGCCGCGTTGGCTGGTTGCGATTACGGCAGCCTGATTGAGCGAGCAGCTGTGCGCTTGGCATTGGATGGCAAGTTCGCCTTGCGCCGGGCAAGGGACCAGAACGGCGGCGACGCGACTTGATAGTAATGCAAATGCTGTGCGCTCATCGGGCGAAAGGCATTCGGCTTCAACGACGACGAGCTTGGGCGGTGCGCTGTTTGTGCGAAGCGTGGCTCGGTACATGCGGACCGAAGAACCCGACATAGAAAACTCCTGTGTATTCGGCAAAACGTAAACTATAGTTTACGTTTTTGTTCAGCTCCATTTCAAACTCGGCTGCATGGACGAACGTGCGAAACAGATTCTTGGCAGGCGGGTCGAAGAGACACGCAGGGACCTTGGTATCTCCAAGGTTGATTTTTGTGTGGCGACAGGAATCAGCCGACCCTACCTCGACCGAATCGAAGATGGGACGGCAAATTTCACGCTCAAGGTTCTATTTAAGATCGCGCCCGCACTCGGCATGACGGTGTCAGAGCTTCTCGAGGGGATCGAATAGGGGATACCCGTCGACAACTGAATTACGCCATCGGGATGCGGTCGTGGTTGACTTGGCTGTAGAACAGGCGCTGGATCTCGGCGGCATCGCGTGACTGGCCGAGTGCCCACATGGTTTTGGCCACGAGTGTCTCGGTGGTCATATCATCGCCGCGCAAAATACCCGGATGGTCGGCGTAAGCACGGCCGACCTCATAAACACCCAGATCGAGGCCCTCTTCGGGGACCTGTGTGGTCATAACGACGGTGCGGCCCGAATCGACCCAGCGGAAAATTGCCTCTTGGAACGATTCGCCCGATTCACCAAACTCGGGGATACCGCCAATGCCAAAGGTCTCCAGAATCACGGCGTCGTAGCTATCGGCAAGGGCGTCGAGGATGCCCGGGTTTACGCCGGGCGTAAGCTTGAGTACAAATACGCGCGGGTCGATGCTGTCGTAGAAGCGCACCGGGTTTTCGCCCTGATGCGTGCCGTGAAGCCCGTTGCGCACGATGCGGTCGTTGCGGATATAGGCGATGGGCGGATAGTTGACGCTAATGAACGCGTTAAAGCTCATAGTGCGCTGTTTGCGGGCGCGCGTGCCGGCAATGGCGACGCCGCCAAACACGATCGAGACGTCGTGCGAATGCTCGTCGAGCGCATAGAGCAGGCTCTGGTACAGGTTGAGCTTGGCATCGGTAAAGGGATTGCCCATGGGCTTTTGCGAGCCGGTGAGTACGATGGGCTTGGGGCTGTCCTGAATCAGATAGGAAAGCGCCGCCGCTGTGTAGCTCATGGTGTCCGTGCCGTGCAGGATCACAAAGCCGTCGTGGTCGGCATAGCCTTCGACGATGACGTCGCGGATACGCATCCAGTCACTGGGGCGCATATTGGTGCTGTCGATGTTCATGGGCTGCACGACGTCGAGCTCGCAGAGGCCCGAGATCTCGGGGACGCTCTGGGCGAGCTCCTCACCGGTCAGGGCGGGGGAGAGGCCGTTGCCGTCCTCGGTCGATGCGATGGTGCCGCCCGTGGCGATGAGAAGGATGCGCTTCATGCTGGTATTCCTATCGGTTTTGTCGCCGCAAGGGCGGAGTCGTTCGGCAGTATTGTGGCACAGGGCGTCCAATGTTCAAACGTAATACATCATCTGTAACGTTTGGTAACACTTCAATTGCCGTCAAATAAGGGCCCAGGTCGTGCGTTTGCCGTGCGCTGATGGCCGCGAGGGACGAGAAACCCCATATAACGTGTACACTATGGAAGTTATTTTCGTTCATTCACGCGGGTGGGCACCGGCTCCCCGCCAACAAGAGGGGGAAACCATGGATCAAAAGGCTTCCGCAAAGGTCCTCGTACTCGACTTTGGTGCGCAGTACGGTCAGCTCATTGCCCGTCGCGTCCGCGACCTCAACGTGTATTCCGAGATCGTTCCCTGCGACATCTCGGCCGATGAGATTCGCGAGATGAACGCCTCTGCGCTCATCCTTTCCGGCGGCCCGGCCTCCGTGTACGCCGAGGACGCTCCGTCCATTGATCCCGCCATCTTTGACCTTGGCCTTCCCGTCCTGGGCTTTTGCTACGGCCATCAGATCACGGCCGTGACGCTCGGCGGCAAGGTCGGCCACTCCGAGGTGGGCGAGTACGGCCGCGCCACCATCACGCGCACGGCTGGCGCCAAGCTCTTTAACTCCACGCCCATGGAGCAGACCGTGTGGATGAGCCACCGCGACGCCGTGTCCGAGGTGCCCGAGGGCTTTACCGTTACCGCCAGCACCGACGTATGCCCGGTTGCCGCCATGGAGTGCGTCGAGCGCAAGATTTTCACCACGCAGTTCCACCCCGAGGTCAAGCACTCCGAGTACGGTCAGCAGCTGCTGAGCAACTTTCTGTTTGAGATCTGCGGCCTGGAGCCCAACTGGAGCATGGATAACCTGGTCGAGACCATGACAGCCGAGTTCCGCGAGAAGGTCGGCGACGACCGCGTGATTCTGGCCCTGTCCGGCGGCGTCGACTCCTCCGTCGTGGCTGCGCTGGGCGCTCGCGCCGTGGGCAAGCAGATGACCTGCGTGTTCATCAACCACGGCCTGCTGCGCAAGGGCGAGCCCGAGCAGGTGGAGGAGGTCTTCACCAAGCAGTTTGACGTCGACTTTATCCACGTCCACGCCGAGGACCGTTATGCCGAGCTTCTGGCCGGCGTGACCGAGCCCGAGGAGAAGCGCCGCATCATCGGTACGCAGTTCTGGAAAGAGTTCTTCGCCGTGGCGCAGCAGCTCGAGACCGATGGCAAGCCGGTCAAGTACTTGGCTCAGGGCACCATCTACCCCGACATCATTGAGTCCGGCGCTCGCAAGACGGGCGGCAAGACGGCTACCATCAAGAGCCATCACAATCTGATCCCGTTCCCCGAGGGCGTGCACTTCGACCTTATTGAGCCGCTCGACCACTTCTTTAAGGACGAGGTCCGCGCGCTTGGTCTGGCACTCGGTCTGCCGGGTCATATCGTGTTCCGCCAGCCTTTCCCGGGCCCGGGTCTGGCCATCCGCATCATCGGTGCGGTCGACAAGGAGAAGCTCGAGATCCTCAAGAATGCCGACGCCATCGTGCGCGAGGAGCTCGACGCCTATAACCAGCGTCTGTTTGAGCAGACCGGCGAGCGCAACTCCGAGCATAGCTGCTGGCAGTATTTCGCCGTCCTGCCCGACATTAAGTCCGTCGGCGTTATGGGCGACGAGCGCACCTACCAGCGCCCAATTATCCTGCGTGCCGTCGAGTCCAGCGATGCCATGACCGCCGACTGGGCCAAGCTGCCCTACGACGTCCTGGCCCGCATCTCCGGCCGCATCGTGGCCGAGGTTCCCGGCGCCAACCGCGTGTGCTACGACATCACGTCCAAGCCGCCCGCGACGATTGAGTGGGAATAGAACATACGTTCGATAAAATAATATAGTATCAGATAGCGGGCACGGTTTCAATTGAATCCGTGCCCGCTGCTGTATGCGTGTCCTTGCACGCCCAATATGCGCCGTAAAAGCCGTCTTCTTCGACGTCAAAGTGAATGCGCTTCGTTTTCGCCTCTCAAAATCTTATTTTCACGATTTGCATTTTCATCCCGTTGTCACCGACCCTTGCGAGAAACCGGAAAAAGCAGCTGACAGAAGAGTCTCTCAAATCGTTGTAGCCCAGCATATAGCCGCGACTTGTGACCTGCAGACGGCTGTCCCACGTGCCGATTTCCTTGGCGGCATCCGAAACCGCAAAATATGCCCCCACATCCTTGATTTTTGCAGTCTTAAGCCATGTTTTTGCGATCATCTTTACCGCCGTCCGATTGGCAGCATCAAAGACCAGCACACTGCCGGGGAAAGCGTCCGCCATCCCCCGCACCAGTTCCCGGACCTGCTGGGTCAGAAAGTAATAGAACACCCCGGAGGCAAAGAACACCGCCCCGCGGGAGGCATCGATTTTGCTAAACCATGCGGTGTCTTTCAGGTCGCAGGGGATATTTTGTTCTCGATCCCCGGCGGGCAGTAGCTGCTGCCGCAAGGCAATCACATCCGGGAAGTCCAGATTGTAGATCTTGCATCTACCGTTGTCGCAGGTTCTGCCGGTGTTGTCCAGCCCGCAGCCCAGATTGACCACCGCCGCATTGGGGTGGCCTTTCAGGTAATCCCGCACCTCGAAAGCAAGATCACTCTGCCGTGTGGCCACCTCCAGCGCACCAAAGCGCTGTATCAGGCTGCGGGAGTTTTTCTCTGCCTCTGAAAAGTCGTAGTCGATCTGGTCGAGCAGACGAACCGCTGTTTCATCCCTGTAAAGGTTCGGGTACAACTCCGTACACAGCTTCCGGGAATACAGCGGGAGGATCAGCGTCTCCTGCACGGTGTTTTTCTCAATTTTACATTTCATAGGTTTCTTCCTCAGTGAATAAAAACTGTCATAATTGCCGCCAGCATAGCCGCTATGACCGTCATGCCTATCGCCATGTGCAGGATGGATGCAAAAATACCCGTGCTTGATGCCCCTACTTCCGCGCCGTGACGCAGAGCCACTTTTTCTTTTTGTGTATCTGCACCTCGTGAAAACCCGCCTGCTCCAGACATGCCTTTAATTCAATGTCCTTGTAGATGGTCATGCCGCCGATGATCTGCGTCCACCTCTCGTCCTTGTCCGTATCGCCATTGCTCTCGTTGCAGATAAGAATTGTCCCGCCTGGCTTCAGCGTCCGCCAGACCTCACGGAAGCATCGGGGCAAATCAGGCCAAAAATAGACGGTCTCAAAGGCCGTGGCAGCGTCGAAACAGCTATCCTCAAACGCCATATCCGCCACACTGCCTTGCAGAACAGCGCAACGCCCCTCTTGAATTGCAGTTCGGTTGAGCTTTCGAGCCTTCTCCACGCTGACGGGCGAATAGTCGATGCCCTTGACGACGCCATGCGGGCATTTTTTCAGCAGCCGTTTTATGTTCGCCCCGCCGCCGCAGCCGCAATCCAGCACCTTGGCGTTTGGCGCAAGTCGTAGAAATCGAAGTCCCCATCGCGCCACAGGGCTGTGGCCCAGATTCATCATGGCAACCATAAGTTTTCCGCCGAGGCCCACGGGCTTGCGGGTGTTTTCAAAGAACGACATCTGGCCCCTCCGATTTTGTGCATTCCGCATAAGTCAACGGGAACGAGGCCTTCAGCACCGCGCTTTTCTGCACCGCCCAGCCGTTTTGACGCAGGAAACGCAGGTATTCCTCGCTTGTCCACCTGCTGTGGAGGGGGAATCCCGCCATACTCATGAAAAAGGCTTTTACCTTGCCGGAAACCGAGTTCCCCGCGTGGGTGAAGGTTGGCGCGATGAGCACGCCGTCGTCCTTCAGCACCCGCCTGATTTCTTGCAAGGCCTTTTCTGGATGCGGCACTATGTGAAGCGCGTTGGACGCGATCACCACTTCGAAGGACTTCTGTGCATAGGGCAGGCGGAACATATCTTGTACGGAAAAGTGCAGCTTTGCGGATTGATTGTCCCGCTTTGCTTCAAGGATCATCTGTGCAGAAGCGTCCGTAGCCTCGATGTGCACCGCCGCATCCACGATGCTCTTTGCGATAAGCCCCGTGCCGGTGGCAACCTCCAGTACGGTTTTTGCTTTCACCACCGGCCTGATCAGCTCATACATCTTCTCATACGCCGCCCGGTCCTTTCGCATGAAACGGTCGTACCGACCGGCATTCTTGTCCCAGAAGCCCTTGCGTTCGTGCATGGCTATCGCCCCCCAAACAGTTAGAGCAATCTAACTATAACACACGAATCATGCAGTAAGATAAGGCTAACCTTATTTCTTGGCCAAGACGCATCTCTTCGGTTTTGCTTATAACGGTGTGAGTCAGATACTAAGCTGGAGCTGAAGAAGGAGCTTGGCGGACAGGTAGGTCGATACCGGTTCCCGGAACGGTGATCCAGCCAATTACACCAGGGCTCTAGTCATGCAGGTAAACCCAATCCATGACGGGAAATAGGTCCTTTTCTCTAGCTCGACGTCTTTCGGAGCTTGACGATTTGGACTGATGGAGGTGAGAAGTCCCTCACTGCGCCAATACCAGAAGATTGCGCTATAGACATCTCTCCGACCCTTTGAATCACCCCTTTTCACGCCACCCGCTACGAACCCCGGCGGAAACTAGGGAGTGATTAAAAAGGCGACCTGCGGTTTTGCGAATCAATTGAGTCATTCACAAAATCGCGAATTAAGGGCCTGATTCGCCCAAATTGCGCACGAATTGGCCCTTAGGCGGTACGACGCGACACGCATCGACAACACTCGGCCTGGATTAGTCACTGAGCGGGAATAGCGGGAACTGGCTTTTGAACTCGCGTTTTGATACCGTCGAGTACCGCCTGATGCTGTTTCGGCGCCGCCATAGAGTAAAGCCACCAGCGAAATAACGGGAATAAAAGCCTCCGGACCCTCTGGTTCGGAGGCTATCTTTTTGCATATCTGCCTAAAACGACTCCTTGCCAAAGCCCCTTGAGCATCGGGCGGCATTATTGAGTGTGGGCGTTATCGTAGGTATCTTTGATTTCTTCTGGCAAATTATCGGGAATCAGCGCCTTCACTCTATCCTCGTTGCCATCTTGGATTGCCTGCTCGTAGTACCAGCATTTGAACTTCAGCATGTCGAGCGCGCGGTTCATGTTCACGATCTCCGACTCCATGTGGGCCTTGCGCTCCTCGAACATGGCCTTGCGTTTGGGGTATGTTGAGGGACCCTCTGCGCACCATTCCATGAACAGCCGGATGTCCTTGATCTCCATTCCAGCCTTCTTTAGGCATTCGATGACCCGAAGCGCTTCGAGTTCCGTATCGCTGAATCGGCGAATGCCGGATGCCCGCTCCAGCCCCGGGAACAATCCCTGCTTGTCGTAATATCGCAGCGTTGAAGCGGGCAAACCGAACATTTCCGCCACCTGTCCGATTGTGTACATGGCTCCTCCGAAACAATGTCGAATTCATTCCTTGACCTAAAGTCAGGTTTAGGTATTACCTTCATTCTCGTCAATGTAAATCGGGAGCGCAAGGGGTATTCCGTAATGGGCAAAACGGTTTTGATAGTTTCTTCAAGTCCACGAAAGAATGGCAATTCCGAGACGCTGGCGGAGGCTTTCGCCAAAGGCGCACGCTTGCCGGAACGGTATTCGCCGGCGGCGTGAACGGTGTGGGCGATATCGCCGGGTATCCCGCTCTGGAGCAGGCGCGGCGAATGGGCATGGGAATCTAGCCGGGCTGTTTGGCCGCGCGGAAACAGATTTGTGCCAAAACTATCGACAGGAGGAAATCGATCATGGCAGTTAAACAGACGGCAGGCAGAGACGCCCTGGGGGAGTTCGCTCCCAAATTCGCACAGCTCAACGACGACGTGCTGTTCGGCGAGGTGTGGAGCCGAGAGAGTGAGCTCTCCCTGCGCGACCGCAGCGTGGTGACGGTGGTTGCCCTGATGTCGCAGGGGCTGACGGACTCTTCGTTCAAATATCACCTGATGTCCGCAAAGAACAATGGAGTGACCAGGACGGAGATAGCGGAAATCCTTACGCACGCGGCGTTTTATGCGGGTTGGCCCAAGGCGTGGGCTGCCTTCCGCATGGCGAAGGAGGTCTGGGCGGCCGACGATGCCGCCGACGCAAGGGCTCAGCACCAAAACGAGATGGTTTTCCCCATCGGTGCCCCCAACGACGCCTTCGCGAAGTACTTTATCGGGCAAAGCTACCTCGCGCCCCTTTCCACCGAGCAGGTCGGTGTCCACAACGTGACGTTCGAGCCCGGCTGCCGCAACAACTGGCACGTCCATCACGCCAAAAGCGGCGGTGGGCAGATCCTCGTCTGCGTGGCTGGTCGAGGGTTTTACCAGGAGTGGGGAAAGCCGGCACAGGAGCTGCGCCCCGGCGACGTGGTCAACATCGCCCCGGGGGTGAAGCACTGGCACGGCGCCGCGCCCGACAGCTGGTTCTCGCATCTCGCGTTGGAGGTTCCGGGCGAGGAGACCTCCAACGAGTGGCTGGAGCCCGTGGGCGACGATGCATACCTTAAAGCGACCAACAAGGAGGCTTAAGCACCGTCGCCCGTCCGCGCCGCCGAGAGCAGCGCGCCCAAATCTGCCTGGATCGCCCCTGCCTTGCTTCCGAGCTGCAGCGGAGCCGAGCCGCCCGAGA